>CBDUQI010000008.1:0-61142 GCA_965369325.1 uncultured Gammaproteobacteria bacterium | reverse complement strand
GCCTTGGCCCTTACCCTTGTCCTTGCCACGACCCTTGCTCTTGCCCCGGCCCGCAGACTCACGTCGGTCGCCACCGTCGGCCAGATCGAAGTCGATTTTGCGGTTGTCCATGTCCACTTCGGTCACCCGTACGCGGATGGGGTCGGCCAGTCGGAAAGACTTGCCGCTGCGCCGCCCCACCAGCCGGTGATGATCAGGCTCGTGGACAAAGTAGTCCGAGCCCAATGAGGACACATGCACCAGCCCTTCGACCGGTAGTTTTTTCAGCTCCACAAACAAGCCGAAGTCGGTGACGCCGGTGACGGTGGCATCAAAGCTCTTACCTAGTGCGTCCTGCATCAGCTCGCACTTGAGCCAGTCCATGACTTCGCGGCTGGCCTCCTCCGCCCGGCGCTCGGTTTCTGAGCATTGCCGGCCCAGTGCCTCCATCGCCTTGGGTGAGTACGCGAAGTCCCCGGCTTTGCCGCCGCGCAGGATATGCCGGATGCCCCGGTGCACCAGCAAATCCGGATAGCGGCGAATGGGCGAGGTAAAGTGCGCATACTCGCCCAGTGCCAACCCGAAATGCCCCTGCGACTCGGGATGGTAGACCGCCAGTGCCATGGTACGCAGCACCACGGTTTCGATCAGCGCGACATCCTCGCGCCCTCGCGCCCGGATGAGTACATCGCGCAGTTGTTTGGGGGCGATTCGGGCGCGGTCCTGCCCGTCGGACGATGAACCCGCTCTAGTTTTATGCTTGTCTTTGCCCTGGCCTTTGCGCTGACTGCCGCTGCGATCCTTGGCTGCCGCTTTGCCTCGCGCACCTGCGTCCAAACGCAGCCCCAACGTTCCCAGAAAGCTGCGCAGTGCGTCCACGCGCTCCTGCTTGGGCGAATCGTGACGGCGGTACAGCGCGGGCACTTTGTGCTTGAGCAAAAATCTGGCGGCCTGCACGTTGGCCGCGATCATGCACTCTTCGATAATCTTGTGTGCATCGTTGCGCTCATAACGCACGATGTCTCGGATCCGGCCCTTGTCCGGCCCGTCCTCGTGAAATACCGCCTGCACATTCGGCATATCAAAATCGATTGCGCCACGGCGCTGACGCGCCTTTGCCATCGCCCGATACATCTCGTGCAGCTCGCGCAGCATCGGCATCAGCGCGTCCAGCCGATCGATCTCTTTGGCATCCTGCTCGACCAGCGCGTTTGCCACCTGCGTGTAGGTCAGCCGCGCATGCGAGCGCATTACCCCTTCACGAAACGCCGCGCGCGTGACCTCGCCGTTTTTGTCCACCAGCATCTCGCACACCATGCACAGCCGATCGACCTTCGGATTCAGCGAGCACAGCCCGTTGGACAAATTCTCCGGCAGCATCGGGATAACCCGCTGTGGGAAGTACACCGAGGTGCCGCGCTTGTGCGCTTCGCGGTCCAGCGGTGCACCGTTGGCCACGTAGTGCGAGACGTCCGCAATGGCCACGATCAAACGCCACCCAGAAGGGGTCCGCTTGGCGTATACGGCATCATCAAAGTCACGTGCGTCAGCACCGTCGATGGTAACCAGCGGAAGATCTCGGTAATCGGTCCGACCGCGTTTGGCCGCGGTGGTAACTGTTTTGGGGAACTTGGCGGCCTGCGCAGCCGCCTCATCCGGCCACTCGTGTGGAAGGCCGAAGCTGCGAATGGCTATCTCAGTCTCGATGCCAGGCTCGTCCGGGGCGCCCAGCACCTCCACCACCTGACCGATGGTCTCGGAGTTGCGCGTGGGATACTCATCAATGCTGGCCACCACCATCTGCGAGGGCTTGGCCCCGGCGGCCTTGCCTGGCGGGATGATCACGTGCTGGGAGATACGGGTGTTATCCGGCACCACAAAACCCAGGCCCCCTTCGTGGATATAACGCCCGGCAATCTCCTTATGAGCGCGCGCCAGCACCTCCACCAGCGAGCCCTCTGGGCGCCCGCGACGATCGTAGCCTTTGACTCGTACCGCTATCCGGTCTCCGTGCATCACCTCGCGCATTTGCACCGGAGACAGGTAGATATCGTCCTCGCCTTCGTCCGGAATGAGAAAGCCGAAACCATCACGATGGCCGGTGACCTTACCGACAATGACCGGAATACGGTCGATCAGGCAATACTCCTCGCGCCGATTGCGGATAATCTGCCCATCGCGCACCATTGCGCGCAATCGGCTCTTCAGCCCCTCGCGCTGGCCTTGGCCGCGCACACCAATCTCGCTGGTCAGCGCAGAGAAGCTCATGGGTGCGTCGTAGGCCTCAAGGGCTTGCAAAATGTAGTTGCGACTGGGGATAGGGTGCTCATATCGGCGTTGTTCGCGCTGATAATCGGGATCGTGCTGTTGCCAGCTAGGGGGTTTCTTAGCCAAGTATCTGGTCACCTGAGGAATTTGTCGTGCAATCGGATTGACAAGACTACAGCGTGTCGCTACATTTCTCGACCCTTAGCCCCTCTGGTGCCGGCCATGCCGCCGCCGACGGGTTAGCCCCTTGATGCCGAGGTGGCGAAATTGGTAGACGCGCTGGCTTCAGGTGCCAGTGGGGGTAACCCCGTGGAGGTTCAAGTCCTCTCCTCGGCACCATTCTCTTGAGTTCCCTTACACCTAACGCGCTGAATCGCACACAGACTGCACGCCTTAGCCGTTGCGGTAGGTGTACGCGTAGCCGTTCAACGCGGGCGCACCGCCAAGATGCGCGTAGAGGACTTTCGAACCGGTTGGGAAAAAGCCTTTACCCACCAGGTCGATCATGCCCTGCATGGATTTCCCCTCGTACACCGGATCGGTGATCATCGCTTCCGTACGCGCCGCCAGCCGGATCGCCTCATTGGTTTCATGGCTGGGCACGCCGTAGGCCGGATATGCGTAGTCGGGGTTAATCACCACATCCGCCTCGGTGATGTCTTGCCCAAGCTCGATCAGTTGCGCAGTGTCACGCGCAATCTGCATCACCTGCACGCGCGTTTGATCCAGTGTGCCCGACGCGTCGATACCAATCACCCGCTCGGCCCGACCGTCTGATTTGAAGCCGACGACCATGCCCGCCTGGGTCGACCCCGTGACGACACACACGATGACATAGTCGAATTTGATACCCAGCTCGGCTTCCTGCGTGCGCACCTCCTCGGCGAAGCCCACAAAGCCCAGCCCGCCGAATTTGTGCACCGATGCACCGGCCGGGATGCCGTAGGGGATACCACCGTGATCGCGCACATCCTGCATGGCATCCTCCCAGCTTTTGCGTATGCCGATATCAAAGCCGTCGTCGACCACACGGCTGTCCGCGCCCATCAGTCGGGTCATCATGATGTTGCCAACGCGATCGTAGACCGCATCTTCGTGCGGCACCCAGCTCTCCTGAACCAGCCGACACTTCATGCCGATCTTGGCCGCCACGGCGGCCACCAGACGGGTGTGGTTGGATTGAACCCCACCAATCGAGACCAAGGTGTCGGCCCCCGAGGCGATAGCGTCGGGCACGATGTACTCCAACTTCCTTAGCTTGTTGCCCCCCATCGCCAGCCCGGAATTGCAGTCTTCGCGTTTCGCCCAGATCTCGACCTTGCCACCCAGCGCCTCTGACAACCGCGGCAGATGCTCGATCGGGGTCGGGCCGTAGGTCAGGGGGAATCGTTCGAACTTCTCGAGCATGCGTCTCTCCGAGTGCCGGTGTTTGCCCAGATAATAGCCATAACCCGCCAAAAAGTACCTACCGCCGAGTAACCTGCCTGATATTGAGTTTGGCGCTGAGCCTGTCAGGTAATCATGCGGATGCACAGGACATCAGCCAGGAGACGGTGGGGCGTCGTTTTGTCGCTTTGGTTGCGGATGTATTGCCCGGTATTTAAGGATGCAGGTCAGTTGGCGACGGCAATTTCTGATCGAAGAGACCTGTTGATGGACAAGGACTGCATCATTGTGGGATCGCCCGATGTGAGCGATTTCGCAGAGATCGTACTTGCCAGAGTTCATCAAATCCCTCCGTATGGGACGAACGAACGAAGCAGAAGGGTTACGTGCTGATCAAGCAGAATAAGCAAACGGACAGCTCTTTCTACTGGCAGCAGCGCGATGGCGCAGCAGGTGAGGACTCCGCGGAGACGGAAGGTGTCAAACAAATCCATCAGGATGGCCACACGACGCCGTTTCCCGTCGTGGTGGATGATCACGCCGGGCAGATGTATGGGATTCTGGTGGTCGCGAGTAACCCGTTCGTTAGCCCTGGGAATCAACGAAAAATTATCATTCTGTCCGGAATAAGCAGAATCGCCACAAATGCCATCGCACAACTATTGACGGATGAGGAGTACTTGGAACCGTTTTCACGATTGGACCGAAGCTTTGTCAATACCGATCGGGATATTGAAGCACTTGTTGGCGTGAAGTACGAAATCGCCGAAGGCTTTGACAATCGCGATACCCGATCAATAGCTCCTGGCAGTGATGCAATCACTTTTGAGGGCCTTGTCGAGATTTAGTGAATGTGCCTAAACAGTCCAGCGAGGATATGCGGCCAGAGGAGCGGTTTTAATTTTCGCTAGCCAGTTTTGCGGCGAGTCCAACCGAGCATGCCGACAGCCGAGAGCAGCAGCCACATAGCAGCCGGCAGTGGAACCAGGCTGAACTGACCTTCGAATTTCAGCGATTCAGTCGCGTTAGGAATGCAACCGGCAACCTGATAAAAAATGCACATCTGGCCATTGCCGGTTGCCAAGTCAAACACAATGAACGTTTCGCTTTCAACAAACGGCGATAGCAACAATTCTAGCAGCAGCTGCCCGCTGTCGATCTGATCGGCCGCATCGGTCGTACCCGCTGTGCCGTTGGATGCGACAACACCAGCAGCCGAGTCGAGGACTATCGGGTTGTCCGTTAGGGGGTCACCGGTCGGGCCTTCCGGCGGCACGACCGGATTGAATAGCATGAAAACGAAGTTGTTGATATCGGCGTCGCCGAAACTGCCGCCCGGCGTAGTGTCGATCGCAATCGTGCCAGTGACTGTAGAGCCAACAGCCAGGGAGGCAAAGGGGGCACATGCGCCGGTGCAGAGCGTAATCACACCCGAGTAGTTATATAGAGACGTGGCGTTTGTGGCGCTCGATGCGAGACCGATAACCAGAATTGCTGCTCGTGCAATGGATGTGAGCTTGCGCATTCGATTCCCCAATAAGTTGATTCTTATTCACCTACTTACCGTAGCGCTTCGCCCGACCGGATCGGCCAAATCCGGCGGTGCAGCGCTAGCCGGCTTGCTGCGTCACTGCCTTGGCCCAAAAGGACCGCTGCTATTCCAAGTATAGACGCCGAAGGGAATGTCCGTTATGGCAGCTCTTGTGAGTAGTTGAATCCGTGGGTTCCAATCCAGTTAGGGCGGGTCCGCCAGAACCGGACGACCGCGGGCGGCAACATCGGGTCACACCCTGCATTTGACCCCTGGACTACAACTGTGGTCTTATGGACCACAACTGTAGTCAGCGGTGATAAAGTTGATAGACGTCACAAAATCAGAGCTGGTGGTCATGACTGCGCTGTGGCGGCGTAGCCCCATGCGTAGCGGCGAGATTGTCGAGGCTGTTTATCCAGAACGTCACTGGCACAAGAAGACCGTAAATACGTTAATCCGGCGCCTGGTCGATAAAGGCGCAATCGACTACGACAAAGCCCCCGGCGGCTTTCTGTATTTCCCCGTGCTCGACAAGGCGTCTTTTCGGAAGGACAAAGCGCAAAATCTCCTCTGTGATCTCTTCGATGGACAACTTTCACCATTACTCACAACGTTTGTCGACGCTGACTCATTGTCGGAAACCGATTTGAAAGAGCTACGAAAACTGATTTCGAGGCTGTCCGGGTAATGCTCGGCAACTTGCTCAGCACCACGCTTCTCGTCGGGATCACCATGTGTTCCCTGATTGTGGCGATTGCTGTGATGCGGCCGCTCGTTCAGCGACTCGGCGGTGCACAATGGACCTATGCGTTGTGGTTATTGTTGCTTATTCCGTTTATTGTGCCACTGCTGCCAAACGCGGCTTGGGCAACGTTGCCGTACAACACCCCACTCACTTTCACTATGAATTCGGTAGCTGACGTCGTTGTTGGTTCGATCGCTCCTGAGTGGCTTAGCGTCCTCGGCGCATGTTGGGCGCTCGGCATCATGTTCTCAGCAACACGACTGTATGTCGATACCCGTAGGATGCGCACAGCGGTACTGCAAGACACCACGTCGTTGCCAGTATCGCAGCAAAGGATTATCACCGAGATATGCTCAAGGGTTGGTGTGTTCCCGGCGCCACAGGCAACTATCACGAGACGTTTGCAAAGCCCGGCGTTGCTGGGCGTTATCGCGCCAACATTGGTTGTGCCGGCCGATTTTTTCGATTCATTTTCGCGAGCCGAGCAGAATCTGATGCTGCGTCATGAACTCGTGCACTTAAAGAGGCACGACATGTGTTGGAATCTGCTATTCAGTTTTCTCCGGTGTTGCTTCTGGTTCATACCACTGTTTGCAATCGCCGAACGTCGATTTCGGATGGACCAAGAGCGTGCATGTGATCATGCTGTCATCTGGGACGAGCCGCGGTTGGTTCGGGCGAACTATGCGATGGCAATGTTGAAAACCGTAACGTCGGGCGTTAACTCAACGCATGTGGTGTCATTCATCGACACGAAACACGATTTGCTTGGGCGCGTTGCTGCACTTGATAACCACCGAAAAAGCCTGCCGCAAAGCTTGTTTGGCGCCTGCACAATAGTTGCATTGGTAGCACTCACAGCATTTACGATGCCTCGAGCCGAAGCATCACTCGACTCATCGACTAGCTCCACCAGATGGTGTTCCGTATACAGTGAGTTAGGATTTTGAACCACCGACTCTGCCTTGGCGTGCAGGCGTTGGTGTGCATCGGCACCTTGTACCCCCTTAGCTCTCCAGCCGCTGACCGTGGCGATAGCTTGATTAGTATCGGCATGCGTCATCACGTAGCGTCTGATGTTCTTGACGAGGAACGCGAAATCCTCGTCAGCCTGCCGCACGATTACAGAACGAGTTCAGAGAATCGATATCCAGTGCTGTACGTGTTAGATGCAGGCAGCGAATTCCACCACAGCGTGACGTCGGTTCGATACCTCGCAGAGAACGCCAACTCTATACCAGACTTCGTGGTCGTCGGTATAAGGCTCAGTCAATCGGGGTGACGAACTCCGACCAACCTCTGGAGATAACGGTGAGGTTAACGAGGAAGAGCGAAAATTCCGAGAGTTCTTGACCGAAGAGTTAATCTCGTACATCGAGAAGAGCTTTAGAGCACATCCTTACCGCGCCGTTGCTGGCCACTCACTCGCTGGTTTGTTCGTACTGAATACTCTGCGGAGCACACCCAACGCCTTTGATGCGTATCTGACATCTAGCCCCGCTCTGTGGTGGAATGATGGCAAGCAGGCGCAAGAGTTATCGCTGGCATTCTCGTCGATGCCGCTTGACGGCAAGACGCTGGTGGTCACTGCCTCGAATGAAGGAACTGAGTCAAACAATTTCCACACGCAATTCTCAAAATCCATGACTGCGCGCGAAACACAAGACTTGACCTATCTGAGTCGTGAATTCGCAATGGTAGCTGATGCGTACACAAATCACGTTCGGATATCACCCAAAAAGTTCTGGCCGTTGTCAACGATCACCAGCCCATCACTCGCCATGCCAGGGCCCCGCAGGCTGGCAAGATCAACACTCACAGGGAAACCGGTGTCGCGGCCGAACAGGACATACGCTGCGCCATTGCGTGTGTCGGCGCTGCCGGAAGAGGCATCCCGACAACTCGGGTCAACCACGGACAAAAGCGCCCAATCAAGCGTAGGTGCTCACGGCACCCGCTACAGCAGCGCGATCCAGCAATCGCAAGGGATAGGCGTACGTTGTCTAATCGGGCGAATTTCGCCTCAAGGACTGCTCTGCCGGCTCCACCTCAGGTAACCGCCTCCACTGGGCGTGTACCAGACGGCCTTGTCTAATCCTAAACACTCGATATAATTGGGAATCACCTTATGCCGCGAGCGCCACGCCGTATCATCACGCGCGCCCGGAACTGCCTAGAATCAGTACGATTTTTCGAGGAAATAACCACATGAAGCGTATGTTGCTTCTGGAGTTCAATGAACTATCGCCGGTGCTGATGGCGCAGTTCATTGAAGAGGGCTTTCTGCCCAATTTCAAACGCCTGAGAGGCCACTCGCAGCTCTACCAAACCACGAGTAGCGATGATGAGCTTCAGCCCTGGGTGCAGTGGGTGACCTTCCACGTCGGCCAGCCGCAGGCCGACCACAAGATATTCAGCCTCGATGAGGGACATCTGGTTCAGGCCACGCCGATTTGGGACACCCTGTGCGAGATGGGGCATTCATCGCTGGTGTTCGGTGCCATGAACGGCATTACTGCCAAGCAGGAAGGCGTCGACCTGATGCCAGACTCCTGGGCCTCTAAGGTGCGCCCGACCAACAACTTTCTGAGTAAGGTTCATCGCTTCTCGCAAAGCGTGGTGCAGGAGCACGCCAATCCGACCAAGAACCTGACCACAGGCGATCTCCTCAAGTACATGCTGTTCTTCTTAAGGCACGGCCTGGGGCTGACAACCGTCTTCAGACTGACCAAACAACTGGCGATGGAAAAATTATCCAGGCAAGACATCAAGTGGCGGCGCGCCTGCTACTTCGACCAGATCATGTGGGATGTTTTTCTCAAAACTTGGCGACGCTCCGACAAAGAAGTGGGGGTATTCTTCGGCAACTCGACCGCTCACTTGCAACACCGGTACTGGCGCCACATGGACAGCAGCGATTTCCAGCACAAACCGTCCGAGACGCAGCGTCGCACTTACTCAGACGCCATTCGCTACGGCTACATCCAAATGGACAAGATGGTCGGCCAAATTCTCGACAATCGCGCGTTCGCGAACACCACGGTGGTCCTTGCCACAGCGCTCAGCCAGGAGGCGAATCCGACTCGCAAGGAAACCCGGCCGCATGAAGCGTATCGGCCGTTCGACTTCGACAAATTTCTGGCCTGGGCAGGCGTAGAGCGGGTTCTATCCGTCGAGCCGCTCATGACGCATCTGGCCTGGGCGAGCTTCGCGGACCCGGCCGCGAGAGCGCGCGCAGAGCAACAACTCCAGGCGATCACCGTGGACGGTGAGCCGGCAATCCGCATCGAAGTGCACGGCAATCGGGTGAAACTCTGTTGCTCGATCATCCACCTGGACAGCCAAGAGGCGACCTTGCGCAACAGCGCGGGTGAGCAGATGCCTTTTGTCGACATGTTCGCGCTGGTGGGATCGTCAATCCTGGATGGCTCACATCATCCGGACGGCATCCTGTGGATCTCGCGTACACGCGAGAGCGCAACCGAGCGCTCCGCGGAGACCACCGCAATCGCCCTCGAGAACGCCAAGCAGCTGCTGCTGACGGCGTGCCAGCGCTAACCGTCGATGCGAGAGAACTTAGCTATCGCTGAACAGCCGCCGGCTCGCCCCTAAGGACTAAGCGGAGGATCGAGGGGGTCGCATAGGTTGGGCACACCGCTGGGCCCAGGTGCGGCGAAGATGCTCAACTTAAACAAAGCCAGGTCAAGGAAGTCGACCGTGCCGTTAGCATCCATGTCCGATACGCCCGGGCCAAAGAACTCGTTCTTCATTACCGCGAGATCGGCGAAATCCACCAGGCAGCTCTGATCGAAGTCGGCATCGCAAGCGTTGCCGATACCATCCAAATCCGTGTCGGTCTGCGCGGGGTTGGCCACCACAGTACAGTTATCCTGTGCGTCTTCCACGCCGTCCACATCCATGTCCAGACGCGGGCCTCCGAAGGTAAAGGTGATGAGATCGAAGTCTACCTCGACGGAAGTATTGGCCCCACCCTGCACGCCAGCAATCACCAGCACCAGTTCATCGACCGCGCCGCTTAGCACACCATCCGAACCCGTGCCCAGGCTGAAGAACGAATTGAGCGGCAGACTCAGCAAGCGCCACTGATCATCAAACTCGCTGGCGGCATACGTCACGATGCGTTGAACAGAATCGTCCACCCCTTCGGTGTAGCCGTTACCATCATGGTCCTCGCGTAGCGTGACCTCCAGGTTGTAACTTTCCACCGTGGCGTTGGACTGGTTCAGCACATACATGTTGATCCAGGCATCCGGCCCAAGCAGGATCTGCTCGGCGTTGGGGCGATTGCGGTAGAAGCCGCCATAGAACGAGCTACTGCTGCCCTGCCCGCCCCAGCCGGTGGTGAGGTAGTGCGCACCTTGCACCGGACGATCGCTGCCGAGGTTGCCAGTGCCCCCTGCATTGTTGCCGCCGAAGAAGCCCCAATCGGTGATCACGCCGTCGTCGAAGTCATCAAATATCTGCGGCCCGACTTGCACCGGTGCATCACGCATAAACGCCCAGTAGTCGGTACGGAAGCTGGCGTCGGTCCCGCTGCCGATCACGGCGAACACGATGTTGATCAGGACGCCGTTGGCGCTGGCGAACGGATCAAGTACGCCATTGCCGCCGAACGCGAAGGAACCGTCGTCAAAAAAGTCTTCCAGCGGGATGCTGACCTTCTGCCAGCCACCCCCAGCCACCGCACAAGGCCCGCTAGGTGAGATGTCGCAATTAAACTGGTACTCGTCATCGTCCGCCGGCAGAAAGTCGCCGTCGGCATTGTCGTCGTCCTGCAAATTAACTTCGAGCGTATAGGTTTGCCCGGCATCCGGATTAATCCAAAAGTCGAACGTCGTGGCATTGGTCAAGTCAAGCAACCGGGTACGACCAAAGCCGCCGTAGAAGCCAGCAGTACCGCCCGAGCCCCAGCCCGTCTCAACGGAAAAGCTGCCGCCGTTTTCGGGCGGCAAATCGCTCGAGTTGGCATCCAAAATACCACCGCCAACCGAGCCGTTGAAGATAAACCAGCCGTTGGCAAACGGGTTGCCGTGTTCCATGTCGTCAAATACCAGATCGCCGGTACCGCCATCACCGCCAGAAGGTGGCTGATACACCCGCACGTAGTCGATGACATAATCGTTCGGAAACACGGTGCTGCCATCCGGCGGGCCGGGAAAGTTGCCGCCCACCGCCAGATTCAGCAACAAATGGAAGTTCGTATCGAATGGCGCAGGATAAGGTCCACCGGCGGAGAACCAACTGTTCTTGACGCTGTACAGCACGTCATCCACATACCAGCGAATCTCCCCAAAGCTCCATTCCACCGCATAGGTGTGGAACTCGCTGTTGGCAGACCCGGCGGGCAACGAAGTGGTCGCGCCCGAGGAGACGTTGCCCGGCACCAGATTGCCGTAGTGAATGGTGCCGTAGATCAAATCGGGCGTGCTGCCGATAATCTCCATGATGTCGATTTCACCGCTGAGCGGCCAGGTGCCATACACCTCGGGCTCACTTGAGAGCATCCAGAAGGCCGGCCACATACCGTTGCCGGTCGGCAGCTTGGCGCGCATCTCGAAGCGACCATATTTCCAATCACCACGATTGAGGGTGCGTAACCGCGAAGAGGTATAGTTGTAGCCGCTCGCGAACTCCTCTTTGGCGGTGATGGTCAGCACGCCGTTGGCGACGGTGGTGTTGTTGGCCGTGTAGTACTGCAGCTCGTTGTTGCCCCAGCCCGGGATGCCAAATTGGCTGCCATCGCCAAGCATGACCTCCCACTTATTCAGATCCAGATCGGTACCGTCAAACTCATCCGACCACACCATCTCGCAATCGGCCATGCTCACGCACTGGGCGTGCGCGAGGTCCATCGTGCTAAGGCAAACCAGGCTGCATAACACAGCAGCAGCACCATACAAACTGACGCCTCTGCCCGCTGGCCGCTGCCGCGTGCACAGTCCGTTTTTTCGAATTGCTGGGTTCACCATATGTCTCCATTGGGGATGCGGCGGCGAGGCCCGCATACACAGTTCGCTAGTAATCGCCGCCGGCAATGGCCCGCTCATGCGGCCCCCGGCACTGGTATTCCGGGAATCCTCCCTTGGATGAGAATCTCTTTTGCGACAATCGCTTGCACGTGCTCTAGCAAGGCAAAAGTGAGGTATCTGGCGCGCAAGTTGCCGCCGGTCAAGACCACACTCCCAAGGGCGATGCTGTATTTGTAATAAAAAGTTGACAACGCTGGCCACTTGCAGCTTTTATAGTGACAGATGACAGCGTTGTCAACTTTCGCTATGTTGACCTTACGACAGCCTATCGGATCCGCTTCTGGTATTCCTCACGCGGAGCATCATCCGAGGCTGGAGGGCTTGAGTTTGTTGATCTTCTCCGGGGGATAAAGATCAACAAACCGATGCGCGAACGCTCTGCCTCAACGCTGGGCTATCTGAACAATTTATTCCCTCGCTAATGAAGCTATTCGATGACACAGCCGGCACTTTGCACCAACGCAGCAGCAGCGACCGCCACGGTCGCGCGCCAGCGAGCAGCTGCGCGACGCCGACGGCGGAAGATCCGCGCGCTGTGGGCAGGCGCGACCGCCTCAATCTTGCTGGCGATATCAGCCAAGCACGTGGCAGCGCAGAACGAGGAGGTATCGTGGCCGAGAGTGAACAGCGAAATCGCGCCGGATCCGGCGATTGAATCGCAGGTACAACACTGGCTGTCCAAGATGACGGTCGCCCAGAAAGTGGGGCAGATCGTGCAGGCGGAAATCCGCGACGTTACCCCGGCCGAGGTGGGTAAATTTCATCTAGGTTCCATTCTGAACGGTGGCGGCGCCTTTCCCGGCAATCGCAAACAGGCGAGTGTGAAGGATTGGCTGGCGCTGGCGGACGCCTTCTACGATGCCTCAATGCAAGCCGACCGGCGCCATCTACCCATTCCTGTGATCTGGGGCACCGACGCTGTGCATGGACATAGCAATGTCATGGGTGCGACCTTGTTCCCGCACAATATCGGTCTCGGGGCCGCCCACAACCCACTGCTGATACAGCAAATTGGTGCAGCAACCGCGCGGGAAGTAGCCGCCACCGGCATCGACTGGACCTTTGCACCCACCGTGGCGGTGGCCCGCAACGATCGCTGGGGGCGCACTTACGAAAGTTACTCCGAGCATCCGCAAACCGTGCGCGATTACGCCGGGCCGATGGTACGCGGCCTGCAGGGCGATCCCACCACTACCGAACTGTTTGATCCCTATCACGTCGTGGCGACGCTGAAGCATTTTGTGGGGGACGGCGGCACCCTAGATGGCATCGATCAGGGCGACAACCCCGCCACCGAGCGGCGGCTGCTGAGCATTCATGCGCAAGGTTATGTGACTGGTCTGGCGGCCGGAGCGCAGACGGTGATGGCCAGTTTCAACAGCTGGCGCGGGCAGAAGATTCACGGCACCCACTATCTGCTCACCGAAGTGTTGAAGAATCGCATGGGCTTCGACGGGCTGGTGGTCGGTGACTGGAACGGCCACGGACAAGTGCCTGGCTGCACTAACGAAAGTTGTGCGGCCGCAATCAATGCGGGTATCGACTTGATCATGGTGCCGCAGGACTGGCGCGAGTTCATTCGCCAAACCCTTAGACAAGTCCACCGCGGCGAGATCAGCCGTGCGCGACTGGACGATGCGGTGGCGCGCGTGCTGCGGGTAAAATTGCGCGCCGGACTGTTCGACAAAGGCCGTCCGTCCGAGCGCGCGAGCGCCCTCAATACAGACTTGATAGGTTCGCCAGCCCATCGCGCAATCGCCCGTCAGGCCGTACGCGAATCCCTGGTGCTACTTAAGAACAACGACGCGCTGCTGCCGCTGCCCGGCAACGCTAAGCTTCTGGTGACTGGCAGTGGCGCCGATGACATTGCACAACAGTCAGGCGGCTGGTCGCTTACCTGGCAGGGCACGGAAAACAGCAATACCGACTTCCCCGGCGCCACCTCTGTTTACGCCGGCCTCCGTCAGGCCCTGGCGCTGGCTGGCGGCAGTGCCGAGCTAAGCGCCGACGCCAGTTACACCAGCCGCCCGGACGCCGCGGTTGTTGTGTTCGGTGAACGCCCCTACGCTGAAGGGCAAGGTGATCGAATGAACGTGGATTACCGCAGCGCGAACGCCAGCGACCTGGCCGTGCTGCACGCACTGGCCGAGGACGGTATCCCGGTAGTAAGTGTGTTTCTCACCGGGCGCCCTTTGTGGGTGAATCCGCACATCAATGCATCCAAGGCGTTCGTCGTCGCCTGGCTACCGGGGTCTGAAGGCGCTGGCATCGCAGACGTGTTGATTGGTGATGCCAACGGCCAGGCGCGGCACGATTTTAGCGGTCGGCTGTCATTCTCTTGGCCCGCCCATCCGCAGCAGACCAGCATCAACGTTGGCGATGAGGATTACGGCCCGCAGTTCGCCTACGGCTACGGGCTGAGTTATCAGGACAACACCGAGCTGGCTAAGCTTGCGCCACGCCCGCCCGCCGCTGAGGTAGACCCGGCGAAAATGCGCGCAATTTCTGTGTTTGCCAATCGCCCGACATCTCCCTGGAATCTGTTCGCTGGGGATGCTGGTGACTGGTCAGCGGCGGTGAAAAGTTCACACTTTAAGTCGGCAAATAGCGTGGTCACGGTGAAGCGGATCGACAAAGTCGTGCAGGAGGATGCGCGCCGATACAGCTTCAACGGCAAAAGCGGCGGACAGGTATATCTACAAGGGGCGGCACAGGATTTGTCCCGGTATCTGCAAGGCGAATCGGCGCTGCTGGTAGCCCTGCGTGTCGACCGGCGTCCGCACAAGCAGGTGCTGTTGCGCATGGGCTGTCAGTACCCGTGCCGGGGCGAAGTGGATATCACCGATTACCTCAGACAGGTACCGCTAGGGGAATGGACCACGCTCTCCCTGGATCTAAAATGCTTCGCCGACGCGGGCGCGGAGATGCGCCGAATAGACTCGCCATTTTCGTTATTCACCGAAGGCAAATTCGGACTGTCGACCGCCGATATGAGCATCGTGCCCGGTATGGCAAAACAAGCGCTCATTAGCTGTAGAAGTAGGTAGCTAAGTAGATGTTAGATCGCACTAAATACCCTTATCTGGTTGCCGATATTGGCGGCACCCACGCGCGCTGTGCACTGGTAACCGGGCCTCAGGAACACAATGGCTACCGGTTCCGTCAGCCACAGGTGTACGACTGCACCCAGTTCGACAGCATCAAAACGGCGCTCAATACCTATATGGATTCGGTGCCCGCGCCGCGCCCGACCAGTGCCTGTATCGCCATCGCCGGGCCCGTAAACAACGATGAGGTCTGCTTCACCAATTTAGACTGGAATTTCTCGATCTCTAAGTTACGCGGCGCCCTCAACCTGCATCACCTGGAGGTCATGAACGATCTGGCGGCGATTGCCTGCGCGAGCCGCCGCTTCCCGATTGAATCGTATCGATCGATCATCGCCGGCGAGGCGCTGGCACATGCCCCTTCCGTCGTCATCGGCCTGGGCACGGGGCTGGGCGTGGCAACGTTGTTGCCCGTGAACGGTGGCTGGGAACCGGTGGCGGGCGAAGGCGGCCACGCGGGACTCGCCCCCGCCGATGAATACGAGCTTGAGATTCTGCACCTGGCGGCACGTGACCTGCCGCACGTATCAGCCGAGAGCCTGCTCTCGGGACCGGGGCTGCTACGCCTGTATCGTATCCTGGCGCTGATCCACGGCGATCCCGCGCCGCTGAACACCCCTGCGGACATCACCAGCAACGCCGCAACCGGCAACGACGCGTTAAGTTGTGCCACCGTGCAGGCGTTCACCCGGCTGCTCGGAGGCTTTTGCGCAAATGTAGTACTCACTTGTGGGGCCTGGGGCGGAGTACATCTGACCGGAAACATTTTGCGGCAGATAGAGCCTCAACTACATAGTGGCGGGTTTTCGCTGCACTTTCGCGGCAACAGCGTGATGCGGAATAACCTGAGCAAAGTCCCGGTTGACTTAATCGATGCAGATCATCCGGGCTTGGTGGGCGCCGCCACCTGGTTGGAAAGCAAAATCGGCACTCGTTAGTGTTACCCTTGCGCGGGCGTGATGAAAAGATAAGGACTTCACGGGCGTGACACAAGGCAGAAACTCACAACCGGGCAAAGCAACCATCGCGGATGTCGCCGCACTCGCACAGGTGTCGATAAAAACCGTCTCGCGGGTTTTTAACAAAGAACCTAACGTGCGCGACGGCACGCGCCTGAAAGTGCTGCAGGCAATCGAATCGCTCAACTATCGGCCAGATCCATCCGCCCGCAGCCTCGCTGGGCGACGCTCTTTCCTGGTGGGCCTGATCTACGACAATCCCAGTGCAAGCTATCTGATTGACGTACAGACCGGCGCGCTCACCACCAGCCGCGCCGAGGGCTATGATCTGATCATCCACCCGTGCGATTTCACCAGTCCGACACTGGCGCAGGATATCAGTGCGATGGTGCTCAACACCAAAGTTGACGGCCTAATTCTGACGCCACCGCTGGCAGATCTGGAGCCCTTGATCAAAGCACTTGACCAGCAGCAGGTACCGCTGGTGCGCATCGCGCCGGCGAATGAGACAGAAAAATTTCGCTCGGTATTTACCAATGACCGGGCTGCCTGCGCGCAATTAACCGAGCATTTAATCGCGATGGGCCATACACGCATCGGTTTCATTACGGGCCACCCGGACCACAAAGCAGTCGGCAATCGATTCCTCGGTTATCAAGATGCGCTGACCAGCGCAGGTATCGACTACGACGCGGACCTGGTCATGCAGGGCTACAACTCCTTTGAGTCCGGTGGCGAGTGCGCCATTTCCCTGCTGTCCTCCAAGCGCCCGCCCACCGCGATTTTTGCCAGCAACGACGACATGGCGGCAGGTGTCATGAAAGTGGCGCACCAGCGGGGGCTGAAGATTCCGGAGGATTTGTCGGTGGCCGGATTCGACGACATCCCGCTTGCCAGCTACCTGTGGCCGGCACTGACGACCATCCGTCAGCCCATTCACACGATGGCCCAGACCGCCACACGGCTACTGCTGAGCCAGCTGCGGAATCATAGTGAGGTTGAAGACGCGCAAGTGATTACCTCACGGCTGGTTGTGCGCGAGTCCACCGGCCCGTGTCGCTAGCCGGACCTTCATAGCCTGCCTTCGTTGGCCGACCGGACGGGCGGGCCAGTTAAAGCGCTTTTAGTACCGCGTCCAGTGTCTCTTTGGCATCGCCAAACAACATCCGGGTGTTGTCTTTGAAGAACAACGGGTTTTGTACACCCGCGTAGCCAGTGGCCATGCTGCGTTTTAGCACAATGCTCGTATCGCCTTTCCAAACCTCCAGCACAGGCATACCGGCAATCGGGCTGTCCGGCTCTTCCTGCGCGGAGGGGTTGACGATGTCGTTGGCACCGATCACGACAGACACATCCACATTGGGAAAGTCCTCGTTGATCTCGTCCATCTCGTACACGATGTCGTAGGGCACTTTGGCTTCGGCGAGCAGTACGTTCATATGCCCCGGCATACGCCCGGCCACCGGATGAATACCAAACCGCACGTTCACTTTTTTCGCCCGCAACGCGCGCGTGATCTCAAACACGGTGTGCTGCGCCTGCGCAACGGCCATGCCGTAGCCCGGAATAATCATCACTTCTTTGGCGCTGCCAAGCATCGCAGCCACTTCGGTGGCATCCACCGGTATCACCTCGCCCTGCTCCCCAACTTCACCGCCGCCACCACCGCCTGCGCTGGTACCGAAGCCGCCGGCGATCACCGACAAGAATTTGCGGTTCATCGCGCGACACATGATGTAGCTCAGAATTGCGCCACTGCTGCCCACCAGCGCACCGGTCACGATCAGCAGATCGTTACTCAACATGAACCCGGTGGCCGAGGCGGCCCAGCCGGAGTAGCTGTTAAGCATGGATACCACCACCGGCATGTCGGCGCCGCCAATGGCCAGCACCATGTGGATACCGAACAACAACGCAATACCCGTCATGATCATCAATGGCTGCATGCCACCGCCGTCGTGGCTTTGCTGCACGAACATCACACACAACCAAATCGCAGCAAGCAGCAGGCCCAGATTAAACCAGTGCCGCCCAGGCAGCAGCAGCGGCGAGCCGCCGATACGACCACTTAGTTTGCCGAAGGCCATGATGGAACCGGAGAAGGTCACGGCGCCAATGAGAATGCCAAGGTAGGTCTCAACATCGTGGATCGTCTGCTCCACGCCCACCAGCTTGTGACTGCTGTCCATAAAGTTCGAAAAGCCGACCAGTACCGCGGCCAGCCCAACCAGGCTGTGCAGCATCGCCACCAGTTCCGGCATCTGGGTCATCTGCACCCGGCGTGCCAGGAGCATGCCGATGGTACCGCCCACCAGCAGCGCGCCAAGCAGAATCTCGACGTTGTCGCTGACCTCGCCAAGCACTGTCGCCAGCAGCGCAATCGCCATGCCAACCATGCCGTAAAGGTTGCCGCGACGCGCCGTTTCCTGGTTGCTCAGCCCACCCAACGCAAGGACGAACAATATGATGGCTGCGATATAGCAGACCGTAACGATTCCTGTACTCACCTTGGCGCCCCTACTTTCTAAACATTTCAAGCATGCGGCGCGTCACCGCGAATCCGCCCGCGATATTAATCGCGGTAATTAGTATGGTCAGTGCTGCCAGCCAGATAATCAGCCGGTCGGACGAACTGATTTGCAGTAACCCGCCAATTACAATAATGCTGCTGATCGCGTTGGTCACACTCATGAGGGGCGTGTGCAGCGCAGGGCTGACGTTCCAGATAACCATGTAGCCAACAAAGCAGGCCAGCACGAACACCGTAAAGTGCTGCATGAAGGATGGCGGCGCGACGGCACCAAGCCCCAGCAACGCTAAGCCGCCCAGACCAAAGGTGAGCAACGGCCCCAACAAGCCTGGCTTTTGCGCTTGCGCAATCACCGGGGCTGGCGCAGGCTCGGCGGCCTTGGGGGCGGCCGACAGCTTGGGCGCCGGCGGCGGCCAGGTTGTCTGCCCATTTAGTGTCACGGTGGCCCCGCGAATCACTTCGTCTTCCATGTCCACCACCAACTCGCCGTCTTTGCGCGGGCACATGTCGGTGAGCAGATGGCGCAAATTGGTCCCGTACAGTTGGCTGGCCTGTGCCGCCAGTCGACTGGGCAGATCGGTGTAGCCGATCAGGGTGACGCCTTCTTTGACCACCACCTGGTTCGGCTCGGTGAGCTCGCAGTTACCGCCCTGCTCGGCGGCCAGATCGACAACCACACTGCCGTCTTTCATAGACCTCACCATATCGGCCGTGATCAGCCGTGGTGCCGGGCGCCCCGGAATAAGTGCGGTCGTGATAATGATGTCCACTTCTTTCGCCTGCTCGGCGAACAGCGCCATCTCAGCTTTGATGAACTCCTCGCTCATGGTCTTGGCGTAACCGCCCTGGCCCGAACCATCCTCATCGTCAAAGTCGAGCATAAGGAACTCACCGTCCATGCTCTCTACTTGCTCTTTCACCTCCGGGCGGGTGTCAAAGGCACGAACAATCGCGCCCATACTGCGCGCCGCGCCGATGGCGGCCAGCCCAGCCACACCCGCTCCGATCACCAGCACTTTAGCAGGCGGAATTTTGCCGGCGGCGGTAATTTGCCCGGTGAAAAACCGGCCGAAATGCTGAGCTGCCTCGATCACCGCACGGTAACCGCCGATATTGGCCATGGAGCTGAGCGCATCCATTTTCTGCGCACGCGAGATACGCGGAATGCTGTCCATCGCCAGCACCGTCACGCCTTTGGCTCGCATCCGCTCCAGCAGCGCCTCGTTTTGTGCCGGCCAGAAGAAGCTGACCAGGGTCTGCCCTTCGCGCAGTAACTCCACTTCGTCGACGCCTGCTTCGGTCTGCTGCGGCGCACGCACTTTCAGAATGATGTCGCTGCTGCTCCACAACGCCTGTGTGTCCGGCACGATATCCACGCCCACCTGCGCATAGGCGGCGTCCACAAAGCGCGCGCCAGCCCCCGCGCCAGCTTCCATCGATACGGTGAAGCCAAGCTTCAGCAACTGGGTTGCGACCTCCGGCGTGGTAGCGACCCGCTGCTCGCCCGGATAAGTCTCTCGTGGAATCCCGATTCTCATATACGATGTTCTCCCCACCTGCGTACCGCTCGCGCCGCGAGCTCATTTACACGCTTTACAGCAGCAAAGCGCGGGGAGAATATAGCGGATATTCGGGATTAGAGCATCTTCGGTCGAAAGACCGGGAAGATGACGCTCGACACAGCTATGAACGATTACCCAATGAGGGGTATGGCATTAGCACCCGTTGTGCCCAAACCGTCAGGGCAATGTGCGTGAGGGGCGCCGAGCCTGTACGCCGCGGCAGGTATCAGACGACGCCGCGCCGAATCTGGTCCAGTTCGATCGATTCGAACAGCGCTTGAAAGTTGCCTTCGCCAAATCCCTGATTGCCCTTGCGCTGGATGATCTCAAAAAACACCGGGCCAATCACTTCCTCGGTGAATATCTGCAGCAGCAAACCACCGCCCTGCGCCTCGCCGCCATCAACGAGAATGCGACTGCGACGCAGACGCTCAAGGTCCTCACCGTGACCGGGTAGGCGATCGTCAATCAGATCAAAGTACGCATCGGGGGTGTCCTGAAACGGCATCCCGCGCTGGCTGAGATCTTCGATGGAGCCATAGATATCGCCGCTGCCGAGCGCGATATGCTGAATACCCTCGCCCTTCAGACGGCGCAGGAACTCGGCAATCTGTGATTTATCATCCTGGCTCTCGTTTAACGGAATACGGATCTTTCCGCACGGTGCGGTCATCGCCTTGGAGAACAGGCCGGTCTTGCGCCCTTCTATATCGAAATAGCGCGCTTCGCGGAAGTTAAACACCTGCTCGTAGAAGCTTGCCCAGCGCGCCATGTTGCCGCGCTCGACATTGTGAGTAAGGTGATCGATGTAGGTTAAGCCCGCATCATTGGCGGCCGGATCAGCGCCCTCGATAGGCTCGAAGTCGACATCGTAAATACTGTGGGCACCGTAGCGATCGACCAAATAGATGTTCAGCCCACCGATGCCCTGGATCGCGGGGATGTTCAGTTCCATCGGCCCTACCGGCCCCTCCACCGGGCTCGCGCCACGACGCACGGCCTCTTCTAGGGCGAACGCGGCATCCTTTACCCGGAAGGCCATCGCATTGGCGGCCGCACCGTGGGCGTGCACAAAGTCAGCCGCCTGGCCGTCACCTTCGCGGTTCAGAATAAAATTGATATCACCCTGACGGTAGTGCACTACGTCTTTGCTGCGATGCCGACCGATGGCGGTAAACCCCAGTCCCTCAAACAAGCGCTCCAGCGCCGCCGGATTCGGGCCGGCGAATTCAACAAATTCGAACCCGTCTGTCCCTAGAGGATTATCAATAGCCGCATGTTGATCGTCGGTCATGAACGCTTTCTCCCGCCAGTGTGGACCAGCCCGCCAGCGCAGGCTGTAGGGGGTGTCCGGTTAGAGGCAGAGGCAGGTGCTTGAGGCCAGCAGATGACCCGCTACTTGCTCTGTATCGAACTCGGTATAATAGTATCAAAAGAAACCAATATCAAGCGCTTAGCCAATAAACAGGCAGACGTTTGACCCCCCGCTGGAAGTTTGAGCGCAGGAGTACTGGAGGTCCGGCGGGGCGTATCGACGCGACCCGATGCAACACCGCCTGAAATAAAGCGCGCATCTGCACCCTCGCCAATTGCGCACCCAAGCAAAAGTGTGGACCGTATCCAAGTGCTAGATGCGGGTTAGGCGCACGGTCGATGTCGAAACGATCGGGCTCGGTGAACACGCGCGGGTCCCGGTTTGCGGCCGCGAACGAGACCACCACCTTATCGCCGGCACGGATCTGCGCCTCCCCCAGTTGGACATCCACACGCGCAGTTCGCCGGAAAATCATCACCGGGGTCCACCAACGCAGCATCTCATCCACCGCCGCCGGCAGGCGTGCAGGGTCCGCCCGCAGCTGCTCCCACAATTCAGGCCGCTCAAGCAGTGCGATCATGCCACCCGGAATGCCGTTGCGCAGTGTCTCGTTGCCAGCCACCGCGAACAGCCAGAACAGGTTCTCGAACTCCTCCAGCGATACCCGACCGCCATCCTTATCCACCTGCCCCATCAACTGCGACATCACATCGTCGGTGGGCGCTAAACGCTTGCTTGCACCTAACAGGTGAGCGTAGTGGTACAGATCGGGGATGCCGGCGCGGGTGCGCGGGTCGGGCATCCGCCCGTCGGCGTCCGGTTGTGGGCGCAGGGCTAGCGCTTCACGGGCCATCTCGCTGCCGCGGCTGGGCTCAAATGCATCGCTGCTGGCGTACTCCGGGTCCTGGAAGCCAATCACCCGATTCGCCCAGTCAAACAACAGATATCGGTCCTGCTCAGGCATACCCAGCAAGTCTGCCAGCGTCAGCAGCGGCAACTCGGCCGCCACATCGCAGGCAAAGTCACATTGCCCCTGTGCCCTTGCGTGTTGCCCAAACACCCGCTGCACGATGCCCTGCGCATGTTTGGCAATGCGCGCTTCCAATGCGGCAATGGCGCGTGAGGTAAAGCTATTCATCAGCAATCGGCGCAGACGGGTGTGATCGGGTGGATCCATGTTGAGCATCATCCGCCGCACATACGCCAGATCGCAGTGGGTGGCAGGATCGCGCAATTGGGTGGCGCGCTGCCAGGAGGAATACACGTTGGGCGTGCGCAGGACCTGTTGCACTTCGTGATGGCGCAGCACCAGCCAAAAGCCAGGCCCGGCCGGCCAGTGCGGCAACGCATCCTCGGGCACCCACACCACCGCGTGGTGCTCGCGCAGTTGCGCGAGCAGGCGATAAGGCACACCGCTTTCGTACTGCAGCGGATCGTACAATGCGCTCAGCGCCTCGACGCTCACACGGCCACCTTTAAGTGACGGCTCAGGCGAACTCCCTCGCCATCGCGGTAATATCGTGCCAGCGCTTATCCCGCACCAGATCGCCCTGCGCCAACCAGCTGCCGCCGACACAAGGTACATTCTCCAGCGCCAGATACTCACGCGCGGTCTGGGGGTTGATACCACCGGTCGGGCAAAATTGCAGATCGTCGAACACAGAACTCAGCGCGCGCAAGGCCGCGACACCCCCCGCGCTTTCAGCCGGGAAGAACTTCACCGCCTTGAATCCGGCACTCACCAGCGCTGCGACCTCGGTGGCTGTCTGCGCCCCCGGCAGGTACGGCAGGTCGCGCGCGTGCGCCGCCTGTAACAAGGCACCCGGTGCGCCCGGTGAGACGACAAATTGCGCACCCGCCGCCTCACACTGGCGCCATTGATGCGGCGTCCATACCGTGCCCGCCCCCACCAGCATCAAAGGCACCTCTCGACGAATGGCCTCGATGCCGGCCAGCGCCGATTCGGAGCGTAGGGTAATCTCAATGGTGCCTATGCCACCGTTCAGCAAGGCCTGCGCCAACGGCACAGCCTCGGCCACCTCACCCAGCGTCACCACCGGGATAACGCGTGCGCGGTGTAAGACGTTGTCCACTTCCAGTCCGGTCATGCTTCCTCGCTTTGGGCACCAGTGCTCATCATCGCCAGGGTGCAGGCGCCCTGCTCGGCCTGCCCCACTTGCTGTCGAAAAACCGCGAACAGTTCGCGTCCGAAGCCGCCTTGCTCAATGCTCGGCGGGCTAGCCGGTTCACGCCTTGCCCATTCCTGCTCATCCACCAGCGCTTGCAATTGCCCGGTGCGCGTGTCCACCCGAATCACGTCCCCATCTCGAACGCGCGCCAGCGCGCCGCCGGTGAGGCATTCCGGACTAACCTGAATTGCCGCGGGCACTTTGCCAGAAGCGCCAGACATACGCCCATCGGTAACCAACGCCGCCTGGAACCCATGACTGAGGACCGAACTCAGCGCTGGGGTAAGCTTATGCAACTCCGGCATGCCATTAGCCGCAGGCCCCTGCCAGCGCACTACCACCACGATATCGCAGTACAACTCGCCCGCGTGGAAGGCCTTTTGCACCTCGGCCTGGGAGTCGAACACGCGTGCGGGTGCCTCTACCACGCGATGCTCATCGTCCACCGCCGAGACCTTCACTATAGCCCGACCGAGATTACCGGACATCACGTTGATGCCGCCACTCACCGAAAACGGCCGCGACACCGGCGCCAGTACGGCCTCATCCAGGGACTTCTGCGCGCCCGTGCGCCAGCCAAGCTCACCATCCTGCAGGAACGGCTCTACCAGATACCGCTCCAGACCCTGGCCCATGATGGTATCCACATCCGCATGCACTAGCCCGGCCCCTAACAGCTCACGCAGCAAAAACTGGATGCCGCCAGCGGCCTGCAGCTTGTTCACGTCTGCACTGCCATTTGGATACACCCGGCACAGCAAGGGCACCACGTTGGAGACCGCCTGAAAATCGTCCCAGTCGATCTGAATTCCGACGGCCCGGGCCATCGCCACCAGATGGATGGTGTGATTGGTCGACCCGCCAGATGCCAGTAAACCAACCAGTGCGTTGACGATAACGCGCTCATCAATCATTTTGCCAAACGGGCGATACTCGCCCTCGCTGATCCGCGCGTTGCGCAAGGCCTGCTGCGCGCCTTCGCGGGTAAGCGCCTCGCGCAGCGGTGTGCCGGGGTTTACAAACGAGGCGCCGGGCAGATGCAAGCCCATCATCTCCATCAGCAGTTGATTGCTGTTGGCGGTACCATAAAAGGTGCAGGTGCCGGGCGAGTGATATGCCGCAGATTCCGCTTCCAACAACTTGATGCGGTCGATTTTGCCCTCGGCATAGGCTTGGCGTGCCGCGGCCTTCTCCGCATTACCCAGCCCAGAAGTCATCGGACCGGCAGGCACAAACACAAGCGGCAGATGCCCGAAACCGGCGCCTCCGATAAACAGCCCCGGCACGATTTTGTCGCACACCCCAAGGCAGACCGCGGCATCAAACATATTGTGAGTAAGCGCAATCGCCGTGGACATCGCAATGACATCACGGCTGAACAGCGACAACTCCATGCCGGGCTGCCCCTGGGTGACACCGTCGCACATGGCCGGCACGCCACCGGCGAATTGCGCCACCGCGTCCATTTCAGCTGCGGCCGTCTTGATTAGTTGCGGGTAGTCCACAAACGGTTGGTGCGCGGAGAGCATCTCGTTGTAGGCCGACACGATGCCCAGATTGGCCTGCTCGCCGGCCGCCAGCTTGTGCTTCTCGCCGCTGGGACAGGCCGCCACGCCATGCGCCAGATTACTGCACGAAAGCTCGCCGCGATGCGGCCCCTGCCCCGCCGCCTGCTCGATTCGCGCTAGATACGCCGTGCGGGTAGTCTCACTGCGCCGGACAATCCGGTCGGTCACCCTGGCGATTTGGGGATTCAGATTCATCAATTACTCCTGCCGCCGCGGGAAGCCGCGGGGCGTGCCTTACGGGGCCCAGAAGACGTGCACAGGCACGTCCGCCTGATGCAACACCACGCGCACCGGCATGGCGGCGATATCGGTAGCGGCCATGGCCTGCTCAAACACATCCCATTTGTCCTGGCCGAGCAGCAGTAGCACGATCTGCCGGCTTTGCAGCAATGCGTGCGGGGTGAGCGTCATACGCGCCTGCGCCAGCCGCGGAACCTGCGCCGGCGCCAGAAGCTGTTGCGAGCTCAATGCCTGCGCCAAATCCTCAGCATCCGGGAACAGCGAGGCAGTGTGTCCATCGGTGCCCATGCCCAGCAGGCACAGATCAAACGGCCGCGCCATTCGCCTCAGCCGTGCCTGCACGGGCGCCAAGGCCTCCCGCGGCGTCGCACAACCGGGGTGGTAGAGAGGCACCAACGTCGCCGCGCTGGCCTGGTCAGTCAGCAATTCCCGGCGCACCATGCCCTCATTACTGCTGGCATCATCGCTGGCCACCCAGCGCTCGTCCGACAGCGTGAGATCAACATGCGCCCAATCCAGTGCCCGTTGGGCTAACTCGCGGTAGACCGGCAACGGCGAGCTGCCGCCGCTCAGCACCGCGCTCACGCGCCGGCCCGCCTGCAGGCCCTCGTTCAGCGTCGCCTCGATATGCTGGACTAACGCCAGCATCAATGCCTCGCGATGAGCATAACGGTGCTGACACACCGCCGCCGTGCGGCCGGCCTCGCCCATCATCCGCTTCCGGGGGCGTTGTTGCGCCACGAGCGACCATCGCGATCCAGCAGCATGGCAGCTTCGGTAGGCCCCCAGCTGCCGGCAAGATACGGGACAAGCGGCGTGCTGTCCGCTTCCCAGCCCGCGCGAATCTGGTCGATCCACTGCCAAGCGGCCTCCACCTCATCGCGGCGCATGAATAGCGCGGGATTGCCGCGGATCACTTCCATCAGCAGCCGCTCGTATGCATCCGGGTAACGCAACTCAAACACATCTGAGAAACTCAGGTTCAACGGCAGCGAGCGCAACTCAAAACCGCCCGGGCCGGGTTGCTTGGTCATCAATGAGAGCATCACCCCCTCGTTGGGCTGCAAGCGGATGGTGAGGCGGTTGGCCTCAACCTTGCCGGCCGCTTCCGGGAAAATCGAGTGCGCCACCGGGTTGAACTGGATCACAATCTGCGAGGTCTTGGTCGCCAGTCGCTTGCCGGTGCGCAGGTAGAACGGCACGTTTGCCCAGCGCCAATTATCAATCTGCGCTTTGATGGCAACAAAGGTCTCGCTCTGAGAAGGCCCGCCGCTGCCATCGTGGTCGCCCGCGTCCTCCAGATCCTGCGCATAGCCTGGCACCGCCGCGCCATCGATCGCCCCGGCCGCATATTGGCCACGCACCGTCTCGGTGGCGACCTCCGCCCTCGTGATCGGACGCAGTGCTTGCAGGACTTTAATTTTCTCGCCCCGAATCTGCTCGTGATCCAGGCTGCTGGGCGCCTCCATGGCGACCAGGCAAAGCAATTGCAGCAAGTGATTCTGCACCATGTCTTTCAGCGCGCCGACATCGTCGTAAAACTGTCCGCGCGTTCCCACGCCAATATCCTCGGCGACAGTGATCTGCACGTGATTCACGGTACCGCGCCGCCACAACGGCTCAAACAGTGAGTTGCCGAATCTAAGGGCAAGCAGGTTCTGGACCGTTTCTTTACCTAGATAATGGTCGATGCGGAAAATCTGCTCTTCGCTGAACACGCGACCGACCTCATCGTTCACCGCGCGCGCAGAGGCTAGATCCGAGCCCAGCGGTTTCTCCAGCACAATCCGCGAGTGCGGGTGCACCAAATCAAACTGGGCCAGCTTTAACGCTGTGGGGCCGAACAGATTTGGGCTGGTCGCCAGGTAGTACACACGCACCCGGGGCGCAGGCGCCAGTACAGCCGCAGCAAGCGCGGGCCAGTCGCCATCGGTAGTGACATCCACGGCGAAATAGGACAAGCGCTGCGAAAAGCGGGCCCACACCTCCTCCTGCAACTCGCCCGGCTTTAAGAAGCGCTCCAGCGAATCACGCACTAGTTGCACAAAGGCTGCATCATCACGCGCGCTGCGGGAGACCCCGATAATGCGGGTATCGCCACTGAGTTGTCCGTCGCGATCACGATGAAACAGGGCAGGCAGCAGCTTGCGGCGAGTGAGATCACCGGTCGCCCCAAAGATCACTATGTCGCAGGCTGCGACGGGAACGAATTGAGCCATCAGGCCACTCCAGGCTACGCCCTTGCCGTCAATTGGCCGGACTGTACCCCAGCAGCCTGCTCCTTAGCCAGAGCTAAAGATGTGACGAACGTCAAGTCCAGACAATCCCGCCCGGTGTGGAGTGAGGGTGGCCGAGCATAAGCCCGGCGCGAGGAGGTGAACCGGCGCCCCGGACCTCTGGCGCACCACCTCGACCACTGGGTTCTACCGGTCGCAGCCAGAGCACGCTAAACTGCGTGTTTGAGTGAATGTGCCGGCTCGAATCGGCACTCCAGAGGCCGCCATCTGCCCGCGATACGGTATCAAGTGGCAGCCGGATGACAGTTAAGGAACACAGCCCATGGCAATTGAAGAAGGTAAAGCGGCTCCGGCCTTTACCCTGAAAGACACCAACGGCAACAAGGTTGCATTGAAAGACCTGCGCGGGAAGAACGTTATCGTCTACTTCTACCCCAAGGACGATACCCCGGGATGCACCAAACAGGCCTGTGGTTTTCGCGATCTTTGGCAGGAGATCCAGGACACCGGAACGGTGGTGCTGGGTATCTCGCCCGACGATGAGGCCTCGCACGCCAAGTTTGTAGACAAATACAACCTGCCCTTCCCGTTGCTGTGCGATCCGACCAAAAAGGTGATGGAAAAGTACGGTGCGTGGGGCGAGAAGATGATGTACGGCAAGGTAAAGATCGGGGTTATCCGCTCAACTGTCTGGGTGGGCGAAAACGGCAAAGTGGTGAAGCACTGGCGGCGTGTACCCAAAGCGGCCGACCACCCGGCAAAGGTGCTACAGGCACTGCTCGGTGGCAAGTAACATGGGCCGCGCGAGCAGCGCGCAGCCGGTGCGCGAACAGGTGAGTGAGGAGGAATGGGCCATCCGGGTGGATCTGGCGGCCTGTTATCGGGCCATTGCCATGCACGGCTGGGCCGACCTGGTATTTACGCACATCTCCGCCCGGGTACCGGGGCCGGAGGAGCACTTTCTGATCAACCCTTACGGGTTGTTCTTCGAGGAGGTAACCGCCAGCAATCTGGTCAAGATCGACGGCGAGGGCAACAAGATAATGGACTCGCCCTACCCGGTGAACCCGGCGGGGTTTGTGATTCACAGCACCATTCACGGCGCGCGCGAGGATGTGGGCTGCGTGCTGCACACCCACACCCGTGCCGGCGTCGCCGTCTCAGCCCAGTCGAACGGGCTGCTGCCGCTGTCGCAGCAGTCCATCTTTTGCCTGGCCTCTATGGCCTACCATGACTACGAAGGGGTGGCGTTAAACGAGGAGGAAAAACCACGGTTAGTGGCGGATATGGGGGAGGCGAACTTCTATATCCTGCGTAACCACGGCCTACTAACGGCCGGCGCGACCGTCGCCGATGCATTTCTGTTCATGTATCTGCTGGAGAGCGCCTGTCAGATTCAACTGGGTGCCCAGGCCGGCGGGCGCGAGCTGATCGAAATCAATCCGCAGATTATTGCGGGCGCTAAGGCCCAGGCGGCTCAGGTTACCCGCGGACTCGGCGGAGGCATCGCCTGGCCCGGTCTGCTACGCAAACTCGATCGTATCGACCCCTCATTCCGAGACTGAGCGCGTATGGCGGCGTGCGCGCCGCCAGAGACTTTTTCAACACGCTGCTAGCCCAAGAACATCTGGTAAGCGGGATTACGAGTCTCGTCCCAGTACGCGTAGCCCAACTCATCCAGGTGACGGAAGAACTCATCGCGTTGCTGGGATGGCACCTGCACACCAGTCAATACCCGCCCGTGATCCGCGCCGTGGTTACGGTAATGGAACAAACTGATGTTCCACTGCCCGCCCACCGTCTGCAGAAATTCCATCAGCGTGCCGGGACGTTCGGGAAACTCAAACCGGATAAGCTGCTCATCCTCGACGTTGCCGACTGAGCCACCCACCATATGTCGCACGTGCACTTTGGCCAGCTCGTTCTCGGTCAGATCCACCAACGTGTAACCAAGCTCATGCAGGTGGGTAAGTACCTCATCTTTTTCCGCCAGCCCCTCACGCAATTCGATGCCAACGAACAAGTTAGCCTGCTGCGGATCGTTGTAGCGGTAGTTGAATTCAGTCACGTTGCGTTTGCCAATCGCGCCGCAAAACTGCATAAAGCTGCCGCGTTTTTCAGGAATCTGCACGGCGAACAGCGCCTCCTGATGCTCACCTACTGAGGCACGCTCGGCGATGTGGCGTAGGCGATCGAAATTTACGTTGGCACCGCAGTTGATCGCGACAAGGCGCTTGCCGCGCAAGCCGTTGTCCGCAACATAGCGCTTAAGGCCTGCCATCGCCAACGCGCCGGCGGGCTCGACCACACTGCGGGTCTGCTCAAAGATATCGCGAATAGCCGCGCAGATCTCATCGGTGTCGGCAGTGACAATGCTGTCCACATGCTTCTGGCATAGCCGAAACGTCTCATCACCCACCCGTTTTACCGCTACCCCGTCAGCGAAGATCCCCACGTGATCCAGCGTAACCGGCGCACCAGCCGCCAGCGCCTGCTGCATGCTGTTGGAGTCGCTCGGCTCCACCCCGATGAGCTGCACCCGCGGCTGCAACGCCTTAATGTAGGTCGCGATACCCGCCATCAGCCCGCCGCCACCGATAGGCACGAATACCGCATCGGGCACATCCCCGAGCTGATTCAAAATCTCCATCCCGATGGTGCCCTGCCCAGCAATCACATCCGGGTCATCAAACGGGTGCACAAAGGTGAGATTCTGCTCAGCTTCCAGCACTCGGGCATGCGCATAAGCGTCATCGTAAGCATCGCCTTCCAGCACCACCTCAGCGCCCAGGCGGCGCACCGCATCCACCTTGATATTGGGCGTGGTCACTGGCATGACGACCAACGCGCGAATGTTGAGCGTGCGACCCGCTAGCGCGACACCCTGCGCGTGATTACCGGCAGAACTGCAGATCACACCAAGGGCGCGTTGCGCATCGGTCAGCGTGCAAATGCGATTGTAAGCGCCACGCAATTTGAACGAAAACACCGATTGCAGGTCTTCTCGTTTTAGCCAGATGTCGTTTTCCAGGCGGCCACTCAACAGCGGGGCATGCTCCAACGGACTCTGGCAGGCGACATCGTACACACGTGAGGTGAGAATGCGTTTGAGATACTCGCTATCGTCAATCATATGGTTATCGTGGCTCATCGGCTTTAAGTCCCAGGCCTTGCGTCAGGCAACAAGTGCCTGAGCGCGACGCTAGCAGATGCGCCGGGCGTTTGCACTGCCTCCAACGCTCACCTCGCCGGGCCGGCAATCCGCTGCGCTGAATCGGTCGGAGCACTCAACCCTCGGACCGGATACTGTTAAAATCCTACGGTGGCGGCCCGTAGGCACTTTAGCCCTTAACAAGCCCAAGCTGTGCTAGCCCCGGAGAACACTGTAATGACCTCTAAGCCAATCTTTCCGCCACGCCGTCCGGCCTCCCCGGTGCGGGCACTTGTCCTAAGTGCGTTGGCGTTGGTGCTGCTCAGTGCCTGCAGCAGCACCCGCAAAGGCAACGAAGGCACGTCCGAGCAGAACATGGTACTAATCCCCGAAGGCGCGGTACCCGTGCAACGGCTGCGCTACGAAGACATCGCCAGCATGCAACCCGTCAACCGGCGCATGGTGGTGGTCGGCAAACGGCGCAAGCCCTATCTGCTGGTGTTCGCGCGGCCCTGCTACAACTTGAGCCGAAGTGAGCCACTGGTGCTGGATGACGACTCGCGCTATCTGCACAACCAGTTGGGGGCCGTGACCGTCAACGGTGCGCGCTGCGCGCTGGATGGCATTTATCAATTGACCGATGAACAGGTGACCTACTTATTCGAGTTCTTCCCCTAACATGCGGGCACTCAAGCCGCTGCAGAACAGGGCGATCCGCCTGCGTCGAAATCTGGTGCAGCGTGCACAGCTACTCTACACTCGCAAGCGGCAATCCGGCCCTCTTCGGCTCCCTGATTTTCTATGCATCGGCGCGCCCAGATGCGGCACAACCTGGTTACACCATCAGTTAAGCCAACTGCATGGTGTATATTTACCCGCCGCGAAAGAACTGCATTTTCTGGACGAGGTGGGCGCAAGCGAGGAGGCGTTCTATGCAACGCGCTTCGACTTGGCCTGCGAATCGCACTGGCGCTGGTACTCACTGCAGTATCGCGATGCCGGCACACGCCTCGCCGGCGACATTACCCCCACCTACGCGGTTGTCTCTGCGCAGCGGATCAAACTTATCGCCACTCGCATGCCCGAGGTAAAAATCATCTACGTGATGCGCAATCCGGTGGAGCGTGCCTGGTCCGGTGTAGGTAATTTTCTATACAAAAAGCACGGGCTGGATCTGGCCAGACTGCCCGAACAAGAGCTGCTTGAGCGCACGATGTTGGAGGGACGGCTCCGACACGGGCGCTACCGGCAGGTGATCGAAAACTGGGAGGCGGTGTTCGATCCGGCACGCATCCACTATGTGCTGTTTGATCATATCCGGGAGCAGCCGGATCAGGTGCTAAAGGATATCGCGGAATTTTTGGCGCTGCCCGCTGAGACGGTCGTCGCTACCGCCACGGGACAGAAGAAAAAGAACAGCGACTATCCAAAACTGGCGATCCCGCCAGCCGCCAAGCAAGCACTCGCGCAGTACTATGCACCAGATATCGAGTTTGTCAGCGACAAGTTCCGCCTCGACGCGTCGGCATGGCATCGTTGACTGCCAGCTAGTCGTAGCTGAGCAGGCGTTGCACCGGCAGCTGCCCCAGACGCTCGCGTCCCTTTAGAAACTCCAACTCGATGACCACAGCGCAGACCACCACCTGCGCACCAGTGGCCTCCACCAGCTTCACCGTCGCGGCCATCGTACCGCCGGTCGCCAGCAGGTCATCCACGATCGCCACACGCTCGCCTGAACGCGCCGCATCGATATGAATCTGCAGCGTATCGGTGCCGTACTCCAGCGCATATTGCTGGCTATGCGTGCGCCAGGGCAGTTTTCCGGGCTTGCGCACCGGCGAGAACCCGACACCGAGTTGCAGTGCCAGCGGTACACCGAAGATAAACCCCCGCGATTCTATCCCGACGATGCGATCTACCTTCAATGGTCGCAGGCCGTCCGCCAGACAGGCGATGGCGTACGACAGCGCGGCTGGATTACCCAGCATCGGCGTGATGTCTTTGAACACAATTCCGGGCACCGGGAAATCGGGCACATCGCGGATTTGAGCCGAAAGATCCATAACTAGTTGCTCCTGCTTATTGTTAAAGCACCCTGTGCGGCGGGCCATCGGCTCACCTCGCGCCCGTGCTCACTCAGGGCCGTCTCGGTTGGATCAGCCAATAGTGATCGGTTTGCAGCACCAGATCACCGCAGCGACGCAATGCACCGCGCCAGTCCTCATTGCGTCCCAACAGCAGTCGCACGCCTTTGGGCACACCCTTGGCGCAGTGGCTGGCAAACACCTGCTCGCGCCGCGCCACGCGTTGCTGCCAGCCGGCAAAATCCTCCGGCCGGGCCGGGACGAACTTGCTGCTGATCCAGGTGGGCCGATCCAGCACCCGGGTAAAATTTACCTCCGGTTCAGCGCCGTCGTGGCCAGGATGAATCAGCACAATGTCCTGACGAGCGCTATAGCCTGCCACAGCCTCGCGGATCTTCGCGCTCTGCTGGGTCACTTCCTGGCGCCCGTACAACTCCAGCAGCCGCGGTTGCAACGCCGCCCACAGCGCCGCCGGGAGCACGAGCAGCAACAAGACCACCCGCATGCCGCGTGCATGGGGCCCCGCCTCACGCAGCCACCCCAGCAGCACCAGCAAGCTCAGCAGCAAACCGAGGCTGGATGGGCGGAACAGGAACCACTTGGCGAAACGATGCGTGTTTTGGTCAAGCCAAGCGAGCGTAAACGCCAGCCAGAAGTACGCCATGAGCACCGCCAGCGCTATGGCCATCACCCGGATGCGTCCGCCGTGGTGTACTCCCACGTAAAGCAGCGCTGCGAATAATCCGACAGACAAAGCAATACCTGGCGTCCACTCGCGCCAGAAACGAAAGGGTTCCGCGAATGGCGCCACGTGGTGAGCATTGCGCAAGGCATGCAGGGCATCGCGCTCGTCGCCCAGCTCGCTGCCCAGGCCGAACTGCTCTCGGAACAACCACCACACCAACGGGGCGACCAGCACCCCGTAGCGAACCAGTCGCCACCACAGGCGCCCGCCTCGCGGGCGGTCCAGCCGATGCAGCAGCAACGAAAACAGCATCCAGAAACCACCGGCCAGCACATGCAGCCAAGTGGCCAGCACCAGCCACACGTCGGCCTGCAGGTAAGCGCGGCGCAGGCTGGCCGCGAGCCCCAACATGCACAGCGGGTAGGCCAGCGTCTTACTTTCGACCGAGCGCAGCAGCCACTCGCCGCCGAACAGCTGCTGATCCAGCAGAACGAACAGGGCGAGCGCGATCAGCCCCTCACTCACTCGTACCCGCAACGCGCCCAGCAATGAGCCGAGCGCTACGCCGTACAGTACGGCGTTTAGTAAGCGCCACAGGATCTGGGTGGCCTCATACCCAAACAATGCGACAGGGCCACCCAGCAGAATATTGGCAAATAGCAGACGTACGCTGGCATCCATATGCATTGCGGCATCCTGCATGAACGCTGCGGGCGAAATGAACCGGTGCGCCAGCTGAAAGTAGTACTCTTCGTTGCTGTTAAGCTGCCCGGTCGGCATCATCACGAGTAGGATAAACCCGATCAGCAGCACGTGCCCGATGGGGCCAGGCAGTGAGTTCGGGTCGCGGATTCTACTGCGCATTCGCGTCGGCGTTCGCTTGCGCGATCACAATCATCTCGTACTGTCGGTCAATCAGGCGCGCACCTGTCTCAACACTCGCAATGGCAAATTTCTGAGTGGCACTCGCCATCTGCGAATGTTCGAAAAACGCCTTCTGCGAATAGTTTTCAAGGCGTTTGAGTCGCGCTGCCTGTAACAGGTTGGCAAACCCAGGGCGTGAAAAAAAATACGTGTGAGCCGGGGGGTGCAAGGCGTAAGCAGGATAGAAATAACGCCCTCTGCTCAGTCGGTACAACCAATGCCCCAGCCCCGCCAGCAGGCTGCCCTCGTCTGGCGTACAGAACACCATCAAGCCCCCCGGTCGCAACAGCCCGCGCATCGCGCACACCACTGCCACCGGGTCGATCACGTGTTCAATCACATCCCACATGGTGATCAGATCATATCCGCCCGACGCCAGCTCAAGCGTTTCAAAGCGCCCGGTGGTCACAGTGGCGGTCGGCACGTTAGCGCGCGCCTGCTCAGCCAGCTCTGGGGAAATCTCTACACCCTCCAGGGTCCAGCCGTGCTCGCCTGCCACTCGCAGAAAAGCACCGATGCCGCAGCCGATATCCAGCAAGCGGCCGGGCTCAATGTAGTGCGTAACCCGTGCCAGCGCGCGGCGATAATTGGCGAAGCGATCACTCCTGGCGGCCTGCTCAGAATTTGGATCGCAGGCGAAATAGGGATTGTCCTGATAATCGTCCTCGCAGTAGATTTGTTCAATCTTGCCTTCGTCGTACATATTCGAACGCCAAGCATTAGCGCAAGCATCGCACTTGAGCACATCAAAGTCTTCGAACTGATACACGGTGCGCGGCAGCGCATGCGCGCACAAAGGGCACTGCGAGGTGTAGTCGGTGACGGCTTGACTCACGCACTATCCTCCATCACCGACTCTAGGGTCGGATGATCGAAATCCGGCTCAAATACTGCCAGCGACGCGCGGGCGTCGATGCGTGCCACATGCTCACCCATCGTTAACGGTTTGAAGCGCTTGCAGAGCATTGAGACAAACGTATCCATTAGGTTCAACTTGCGTGCCAGTGACATGGACATAGCAGGAAAAAAACTGAGTTCCTCATCATCCTCAGCACCCATAAAGTCCAGCGGATGCATCAACATCGAAGGCTCAGTACGGGTCACACGACAGCACACGATGGCCAGGCCGAGATACGCACGTGCCAACCATTCAGAAAAACTGGCCAGATAAATCAGGTAGCTGAAATGAATCGGCAGCTTAAGCCCCGGCAACGTCGTCACCGGCAGTTCCAGCAACTGCTCACCCTGCACCTGCCATCGATAAGGCTTCACCGGTCGGCGCACGTCGGCAAAACTGCCAAACAACGCACTGCGTCGTTTTTTTTCACGCTCATCCAATTTGCTTCGGGCGAAAAAATAGGCCCGTGCTAGCGGGCTAAGTAAATTGGGAAATGCACTGGCATCAAATTGATAACCGCGCTGAATCAGCACCCTCAACACGCCTTCGGACAAACTGTAGCCCGGCCCACGGAAGCCGCGAACGCGAATCCCGGTGGCCTTCTTAATCGCCGCTTCCGCCTTCGCCAGCTCCGCATTCAGTTGCTCGTCGCTGTATAGGTGCAGCCAAGGCTCATGTGAATGGCTGTGGCAACCAATCTCGTGCCCGGCGTCCGCCAGCATCCGCAATACCGATTGATTCTCCTCCATCGCCGCATCCTGGCCGACAACAAAGAACGTGATGCGCAACTGGTGCCTGCCTAAAAACTCAAGCACGCGCGGGATAAGATAAGGCAAGTAGGACGGAAACTCCTGCCAAGCATCATCCCCATTGGTCTGCAGATAACACCACTTGTTATCTAGATCCAATGACAGCGACATGTTGGCCCGGCCCAAGGTAGTTACTCGATATCCACCGCGGCGCCACGAAGTGCTAGCGAGCGCGCGGCTGCCTCAAGCACGCGAACCACGCGCAAACCATCCTCCCCATCGCTGAGCGGCTGGCGCCGCTCGCGAACGCAGTCCAGAAAGTGCTGGCACTCAATGGCCAACGGCTCAGTGGTGCGAATATGCGGTATGGTGATGTCACCAAAGCGCAAGCCAACGAATTCGGCAAAATCGTCGTACTCGGTGCTCACGTCTATGCCTTTGTCGTAGATCTTCAGCTTCTCGCTGGTCTCCAGATCATCGAATACCGCCATACGTTTGCTGCCGACGATGGTTAGCCGGCGGGTTTTATGCGGGTCCAGCCAGCTCACATGCACATGGCCCATCGATTTGCCACCGAAGTTCAGTGTCATGAACGCAACATCCTCCACCCCCTCGCGTAAATAACACTGCCCGCGTGCCGAGACGTCGCTGGGTTGCATACCCAGCAGATAGAGAATGACGGAAACATCGTGCGGGGCAAAATTCCACAGGGCGTTTTCGTCCTGGCGCACGGTGCCAAGATTCAACCGCTGGCTATAAACATAGCGGATATCGCCAAGGTCGCCGGCATCAATCATCTGCTTGAGCCGGGTGATGACCGGGTGGTACTCAAGCAGGTGCCCTACCATCAGGATCCGTTGCTGGCGCCGCGCCAGATCGATCAACTCGCGCGCGTGATCGCTGTTCAGCACAAAGGGTTTTTCCACGTAGACATCTTTGCCCGCCTTTAGGGCAGCGGCGCACAACATGTAGTGACTATCGCCAGTGGTGGCGATCACAACCGCCTGAACCTGCGGATCTTTCAGCAAATCCCGGTAATCTGCAGTGGTTCGCTGAGCTGGAAATTGCACCTGCACCCGTGCCAGGCGCTCTTCGTCCAGATCACACATATAGCGCAACTGAGCACCGCCCAGTTGAAAATAGTTGCGCGCTAGATTTTTGCCCCAACCACCAACACCGATAACGCCCAGTACGACAACCTGATCGCCCACATCCAGTCCCTATTTAGCCGATGCGTATTTTTGTCGCGGCAATATGGTCTCTACCCACCGGCTTGCGTCATCCAGTTAAGTAGCTTGCTGCATATGCGCCCACCCGCATTACCGTCACCGTAGTGTGTTCGTACCGCTGTTGTCCACTCATCCGCAAGTTGCGCACCGCCAGCGGACCATCGCGCGATAGCGCGACGGGCCTGGCTCAAATCGGTCCCGATCAGCTGGTTGGCACCAATCTGCACGGTTTCGACCCACTCTGTCTCCTCTCGCAACGTCAAGCAAGGCGTTGATAAAAACAGCGCCTCCTTCTGCAGCCCGCCGGAATCGGTCAGCACCACCTGCGCAGATTCCACCAGGGCCAGCATGTCCAGATACCCGACCGGCTCGATGACCCGCAACCCTTTCAGGGCCGCCACTTCGTCCGCTCCCAACAGGGCCCGAGTACGCGGATGCATCGGGAACACCAGTGGAAGCACCTCGCGCGAAAGCGCGCTCAACTCCGCGACTAACTGGGGCAGTGCCTGGCCGTCGGTATTGGATGGGCGATGCACCGTCACCACGCCGTAGGTGCCGGCGATGAGCCCCAGCGTCGTCGTAATGCGGCTTTGTCGGGCAGCCAGGGCGCGGTTGTGCATCACCGCGTCGTACATAACGTCGCCGCAGTGGTGCGCCCGCTCCGCCAACCCTTCGCGCGCCAGATGCGCCATCGCCACAGGGGTGGGGGCGAACAGCAGATCAGCACAGTGGTCCGCTACCACCCGATTGATCTCTTCAGGCATCTCACGGTTAAAACTGCGCAGGCCGGCCTCGATATGCACCACAGGAATATGCAGCTTCGACGCCGCCATCACGCCCGCAAGCGTGGAGTTGGTATCGCCGTAGACCAGCACCACATCGGGCTTGCGCTCAATCAGCACTCGCTCCAATGCCACCAGCATAGCCGCGGTCTGCTCCGCGTGCGACCCTGAGCCCACGTTCAGATCGACCACCGGGCGTGGCAACTGCAACTGATCGAAAAACACCTGCGACAGGGAATCGTCGTAGTGTTGGCCCGTGTGTACCACCTCGTGCAACGGCGCTTGCTCGCGTGCCTGTGCCAGCGCTGCAAACGCCCGATCCACCGGCGCTAGCTTGATAAACTGAGGTCGCGCGCCCACGATCGACAGCGCGCGTATGCCACCGCTCACCGGTCCGCGCCCGCACGCCAGCGCGTGGCGCGGCTACCGAGTGTCGTGAAACTGCGCAATGGCGTTAATCACGTAGTCTTGCTGCGCATCATTCAGCTCACTGTAGATGGGCAGCGCAAGCGTGCTATCGGCCGCCCGTTCGGAATGCGGGAAGTCACCACGGCTGGCGCCCAGCTCGGCAAAACAGGTCTGCTCGTGCAATGACACGGGATAGTAAATTTCGCAGCCTACTTTAGCGCCTAGCAGATGCTCGCGCAGCGCCTCACGAGCCGGGCTGGTGATGGTGTACTGATTGAAGATATGTCGGTAGCCCTGGCGCACCACTGGCAATCCGATAGGCAGGCCGAGCGCCTGCAGCTTGCGTGTGTATCGCTCAGCGTTAGCTTGCCGGCCCTCGGTCCAGCCATCCAGTGAGCGCAGCTTCACTAACAGCACCGCCGCCTGTAAAGCGTCAAGCCGAAAATTCCCCCCCACCAGCGAATGGTAGTACTTGGGCTTGCCCCCGTGCACACGCAGCACAGTCATTCGCTCAGCCAGCTCGCGGTCTTGTGTCGTGCACATGCCGCCATCACCAAATCCGCCTAGATTTTTGCTGGGGAAAAAAGAAAAGCAGCCAATGTCACCGATGCTGCCGGCACGCGCGCCATCGCTGTATTGCGAGCCGATTGCCTGTGCCGCATCTTCCACCACACGCAAACCGTACTGATGCGCCAAACTCATCAGCGGCGCCATATCAGCGCTTTGCCCAAACAAATGCACAGGCATCAGTACACGCACCCGCCCGCCGGTCTTGCGATTAATCAGCGCGTCACCCTGACGTTCACACTGTTGCGACAGGAAGTCGCGGACTGCCTGCGGATCGAGATTGTAGGAATCCGGCTCGATGTCACAAAACACAGGGCGTGCGCCCAAGCGCCACACGACCCCGGCCGTCGCGAAAAAGGAATACGGCGTGGTAATCACCTCGTCACCTGGGCCGATGTCCAACGCCATCAGCGCCAATAGCAATGCGTCGGTACCGGAAGACACGCCAATCCCATGCGCGGCGCCGCAATAGGCGGCAATCTGCTCCTCCAGCTCAACCACCTTTGGGCCGAGCACAAAGTACTGGCTGTCGCACACCTCGCGGATGGACGCCTCTATTTCCTCGCGCATGGGGGCGTACTGGGCCTTAAGGTCCAGCAGTGGCACAGACTCAACGGGTGTTTGCGAACTCAACTTGGCGCCTCCAACTCCCGGACCTGGCCGGATTGCTTAGTGTAGTGTCGGCCACAGGCCGTGCATTCAATCGCTGCAATATCCCCTTGCTGCAGCGGCGCGTCAAGCCGCTCGCCGCAGTAACACACATGGCCGTGCAGGCGTGCTGGGTTACCGTAGACCAGTCCATAATCGGGTACATCACCCGTCACCACCGCGCCCGCGCCAACAAGGCAATATCGCCCCAAGCGATGACCACACACCACCGTTGCGTTGGCACCGATGGACGCCCCACGGCACACTTGAGTACTCTGGTACTCATCCCGGCGGGCGATGTGGCTGCGCGGATGATTAATGTTGGTAAATACCATAGAGGGTCCACAGAACACATCGTCCTCCAGCACCACGCCCGAGTAGATACTAACGTTGTTCTGCACTTTAACATTGGTGCCCAGGCGGCAACCCGGCGAAACCACTACGTTCTGACCAATATTGCAAGACTCACCGATGACGGTATCGGGCATCACGTGGCTGAAATGCCATATTTTGGTCCCGGCACCTATCTGCGCCCCGTCATCGATCACCGCTGTCTCGTGCGCGAAATACTCCGTGCTGTCTCCCATCATGCCCCCTCGGATTTCCCCTGCGATACTAACAGTGTTGCCTGAGCGCTAACCCGACTCAGATGCTCGCCGTGCTGATCCACAAATGCGTTCACAGCGTTGATCACCTCGTTGTTGTTCAGTGTTGCATTCACGAATTGTGTGGTATTTAACACAAACAAATCATTGTGCCGGGTCCGCACCTGCGGTACATGCGTGGAGTAACCTAGGGTCTGAAGCGGCTGCACCTGCCTGGCACGGTTAACATGCACCGAGCAAAGCGTCTGCGGATCAAACGCCGGCAACAATCTTGAGAACGCCGCCAGAAACTGCTCACGGATAACCTCATCCGGCTGCGCCAGAAACGGATCGTCCGCCAGCACGTAGCGAGGCAGATAAGTAAGGTAACGCCCGCCGGTATTGCGCGCATCCACCACATTACTCATGCCTATCACGCCGGTAAATGGCAGACTTTCATCAGCTATATTCACCACATAGTAAGGCAGCACCGGCACGCGGGTGACTAACACCACCACCACAACGCCAAGGTACTCCACCTGCCCGTCTTTGCCCTGCACATCAATCAGCCCTGGGCCTAGCATTCGCTCAAGCACTGGCACAGGGCTAGTACACACCACTTTGTCAAAATGTTCCGTCTTACCCTGCGTGTGTATCTGCATCCCACCCTGCTCGGCGGCAACCACCGCATTCACCGTGGTCCCTGTTCGCACCTGCCCGCCGTTCGCTTCAATTATTTCACTCAAGCGCATGAACACACTGCGGTAGCCACCCTTCACGTGCCCCAGTTGCTCCTTCCCTATTGACTTGTCCCGTGCTGAGAACAGGCGCTTGATATAGGACCAGATGAACACGGCCGAGGTGCGCTTGTAGTGCTCGCCCAACTTAGCCTTCAGCAAGGGCAACCACATTACTTCAAATGTCGCTCGCCCTGAGAGGCGGCGGAGCCATTGCTCCACCGTCTGCTGCTCGAGCACCCGCCAGTTATTGATGCGCGAACCATAGAACAGCGTCCATGCAAGTCGAGCCTTGCCCACCAGGCCTAGCAGTGGAAATCTCAGGAACTCAATAGAGGTGCTGATTGAATGCATGCGACCGTGGACATAAAACCCGGTCCGGGTGGGGCGCCATTGCAACGCTTCGCCAAGACCGATGTGCTGTAAAAATCCGATCAACGCCTGATCGCTGGGCAAGATCACATGATAGAAGCGATCCCAGAAAAACTCACCGTAATCATGATAAGTGCTCAGTCCGCCTACTTGGGTCTCGCGCTCGTACAACACCACTTGATGGCCGGCACTGGTGAGCCGTTGCGCCAGCGCCATTCCCATCAATCCGGCCCCGACAATCGCGATGCGACTCATCAGGCAACCGAGGGCGCTTGCGTGCCAAATTGACGGTCCGCCGTCGCGCGGATCTGCCAAGCAATCGTGCGAGCCAGGCCATCGTCAAGTGCCACCCTCGCCTGCACGCCAAGCAGTTCTTTGGCAAGCGTCGTGTCCGGTACTCGCCGCATGACATCTTCATACTTCTTGCCGGAAAATGATGCATAGGGCACCAGCTCGTAGCGCAGATCTCCGGGCGTACCGCTGGCCTGCTTTATCCGGCGCGCCAGCTCCAAAATGGTCACTTCTTCGTTGTTGCCGAGGTTAATTACCTGCCCATCTGCGCGCGGGCTCGTCATTGCCGCACAGATCCCATCAATGGTGTCATCCACATAGGTAAAGCTTCGGGTCTGCTGCCCGTCACCGTGAATTGGAATGCTCTTATCGTGCAGCACCGCATCAATGAATACGGGCGGTGGCCCACCCCACCAGGACAACGGCTGACGCGGACCGTAGGCACCAAAAAATCGCAATAAAACCACCGGAAACCCGTAAGCATCCTGGTACGCCAGCGCAAGATGCTCATCAAACAGCTTGGACACCGCGTACGCCCAACGCGGCGACAACGAAGAGCCAATGACCGAATCAGAACTGGCTTCGCTGAAAGGCAGGCTCGGGTTGCGCCCGTACACATCCGAGGTGGAAGCCAGCACGCACTTAATGTCACGCTGCCGGGAAAACTCCAGTACGTTTTCGGTGCAATGATAATTTATCTGCAACGTATCCAACGCTTTTCCATAGCGAGGAATCTTGAACGCCGCCAGATGTACCGCTTGACTGACCGACGAATCCACCCGCTCAAACGCTGTCGGGTCCCGTGCATCGGCCTGCAGAAAGTCGAAATTAGTGTGATCCAGAATCGACTGGATATTGGAGATATGCCCCATCGACAGATTGTCGATGCCAACCACGCTGTGTCCCTCACTCAGCAGTCGGTGGGCCAGATTCGACCCCAGAAAGCCCGCCACGCCAGTGATCAGATAGGTACTGTTGCTCAATGTGTTATTGCTCTGTCTTATTGCTTTTCAGATCCGCGGCGGCCGCGCTAAATTCTAGGTGACTTGCGGGGGGCATTGGCTTTCAGTGCCTGCCGATTAGACTCAGAATGTTGCTCATCCATGGGCACGGCCAGCGCATGATGAGCGTCCGCGCCCAGGTAGTACAACTCCTCGAAGTAGCGTTTGTTTTGTAACGCGAGCAACCCATGCCCCATCAGTTGAACCGACAGCACGGTGGCGAACAGCGCCAGCACAAAGGTATGCGGGTAGCTCGCGTACGCCTGCGCGACGGCCGCGGACCAGGTCGCCTGCGGATCGTTAAGGCGTAACTGCCCCAGCGCGTCGAAAAAGTGCGCGAACATCCAGAAGTTCAGCCAGGCCGCGAATATGCCCAGCAACAATCCCGGAATCGCCATGAACAAAAACGGGCGGAAAATAAACCCCGACATGATAGTGGAGCGGATGTGATTTACCACGCGCATGCTGGACTGGCGTGCTCCGTACTGCGCCTGAACGCCCCAATCCAAGCGGGCCGGAATCTCCTCAATGCTGGCACGTAGCACCATCGATTTGTACAGCGTCTCCGGCATGGAATCCATGCCCATGGCCCGTGAACGCAAGGCCCGCACGAACGGTCCGTCGTACAACCGCACCATGCACGTTAGGGTGGAGAATCTGCCGCGCACGAAAAAACTGAGAAAGCGATTACCCAGCACACTTAGCATCCTTCGCAGCGCCGGCACGTTGCGCACCACGCCGCCTTTCAAAAAGGGGGATGCCAACACAATCTTGGCCCGCGTGCGATGCACCGCCTCCAGCAACTCCTCGATGTGGTGCACGTCGTAACTGAGGTCAATGTCCATGGTGATAACATAATCACCGCGCGAGTTCGCAATACCCAACTTCATCGCCTGGCCAAGGCCGAAATTGCGCGGATGGTGCAGCACACGTACCCGCGCATCGCCCTGCGCACACGCCTCGGCGATATCCGCGCTTCCATCGCGGCTGCCATCATTGACCAGCAGCACTTCGAAGTCATAACGAGCAAGCGTGCTCAGATGGGCCAGGATCAATTCCAGGTTGTCGGCCAGCAACGCCGCCTCGTTAAACACAGGAAGCACCAGTGTGACTAACGGCCTCGACGTTGAACCGGGAAAGTACGTGATATCTGTGGTCATCTATTTTTTGACGCAGATGGTTCCGGGCGGCGACTAGCGACATTGCGAACAACCGCTGCCCGCACCGTAAAGCGTGGCTGGCCGCGAGCGTGGCGCAAGCGCCCTAATAGCGGGTAAGTATGCGCCAAATACGCGCGCAATGCAGCGTGGTGGTAAGGATGTTCACGTTCTTCTGCGGAGATTGAGGGGGGCTTGGCCGCCCGGCCGACGATGTGCCCTAGCGATGGCTCAATCGCGTGTGGCCTGCTCGGTCTCGCGCGCCCGCTGCTCAAGCAAATCCTGAACCTGGCGGGCATCGTCGATTAGCTGCTTGACCCGCTTGGGAGCGCGCGATGGCGGCTCGGCGCCCACGCTCGCCGCCTGCTCGCTCGAGCGAGCGCGCACCGCCGCAGGCGGCGGCGGCGAGGAGGGATTCTGCGGATCGACCAGATACGCTTCCGATCGACCCTGCGGATCGGGCTGATCGGAGTAGTGCCAGGCTCCCTGGGCGTCCTGCCAACGATAAAAAGTGACGGCGTCGGCGCTAGCGCCGACTGAGATATCACGAGCGTCGGCGTCCGCGACAGTTCCTTTTAGGCGACGCCACTGTTCAATCGCGCCCGCGCGCAGTTGCGAGATGCCGGGGAAGGTCTCCCCCACCGTCATCAGCGCACGACCGTCCGACCCCTTGATCAGGAACAACCCTGCGCTAGCAGCCACCAGTACCATCAACATCAAAATTGCGAATGACCGCATAAGTCACAACCCCTGCGACTGAACAACCAGAAAGCCCAACGATATGACAGAGAGCAGCAGTGCCGTGCAACCGATCAACTCAAACTTATGCCGTTTGCCCCATCGGCGCAAACCAGTGCCATAGAGTTTCAACTCCGCCCGGTTACTGTGTGGGAAGCGCATGAGTGTGCGCCAAGCCGCGTCCAGCGCACGCTCCTCCACCGGCTTGTCCCGGAACCGCGCCAGGTTGGCCACAAAAAGGCTGTGCTTTTGCGCCTCCGGCGCACTGGGTCCCACGAATTGCACTTGGCCCTCCAGCACAACCCGCGGCAATATCGGGATCGCGCTACCCACCACCTTACGTACCAGCTGCGCTTGCTGGCGAATCTGAGGCAATGGATTTAGCATCTCGCGTGATCCTGCGCCTTCATCCTCAAGCCAGTTGCCGGCTTGCGCGCTCGCCCGCACCTGGCCTGCATACGCACGGGTTGCCAGCACGATCACGCCCGAGGGTGTACGTACCACATGTTCCACCCGAGCCTCCCTTGCTCCCGGAATACGGATATCCAGATCGCGGAAATACGGGTACCCCTCGCGGCGCAGAGCGCGCTCCAGCGGGTTTTCTTTGCGCCACCGCCGCCACGGGCGCAACACCAGCATGTACAAACCGAACAGCCCTGTGATGGCGGGCAGCAGCCACAATGCAAGTGCGCCCCAAATGCGCACCAGCGAAACAGGGGGTTGCTCGCTTACAGAAGGCGCCGAGACGGCAACAGGCGCGGTGTGCAGCTCCGCGTCGGGGGCAAGCACCTGCTCGGGTACCTCAGGCGGTACATAGCAGGATGGCGGGCGGTCCTGCATCACCAGCTCGCCTTTCTCATTCGTGTAGCGATACATCCAGCGCCCGCCTAGCTGGACGCGGGTGACATCCGAGCATGCCTCCACGGTGCTAATGGCAACGCTCTGTAGAGCGCCCACAGCAATCGATGCGGCTACGATCAGCCGCCAACCCGTCAAACCTTTCACGAAACAGCCCTTTTAGCCAGTAGGGTATATGTCGCTAAACAATCCCGGCGTCCTGCTGTCATCGCCGATTCCCGGGTTCGCCGCCCTTAATGTATTAGTGCCTCATCAGGTACACGTATCTCATGTATTGATCGGCATCGACCCTGAACTGAAACAATAATTGACTTTAATTACACGATATAACCCCATAATATTATTCAAATATATTGCCCATATATACTCCGAGTCTCTCAGTGAGATCGCCCGAATCAACCAAGCAGCCCCGCAGGTTATGTGTCTCCTGACCGCCACGTCATCCCATCCAATGCTGTTGAGGTGCTGCATCCGGCGCCGTGCAGTAGTACATTCTAGTGAACGCGAGCGATATGCTCGCGGCGCAGCAGAACAATAACGACAAGGAGAAACACCCCCTCTAGGGGTGCTCCAGCACATGGTTGGATTGAAGGCAGAGCGGGCGTCCTGCGGGGCGTTCGACATCATTGTGATTGGCGCAGGCCATAACGGGTTAACCGCTGCGGCCTACCTGGCCCGAGCCGGGCGGCGCGTCGTGGTCCTTGAACGTCGGGACGTCATCGGCGGCTGCGCGGTGACCGAGCAGGTAGATGAGCAGCTGGCCCCGGGGTGCCGCGTGTCGAGCGCCTCGTACATCGCCAGCATGCTGCGACCCGAGGTAATTGACGACCTGCGACTGGGTGAGTACGGGCTTCAGATGGTGCCGTGCGAGCCGGGCGTGCAGGCCGCCTTCGAGGACGGCGATGTAGTGAGTTGGTGGAACGACCCGCAGCGCCTGCATAAGGAGCTGATCCGGATCGCACCAGAAGATGCCGGTAGATTTATTAACACCCAACACGAGTTGAAAGCGCTGGCCGCCTGGCTGCAGCCGTTTTTCCTTGAACCGCCCCCGCAGCTGGCCAACACAGGGTTGGCCCGGGTACGTGAACTGATCCGGCTGGCTGGGCGGTTCCGCGGAATTTCAGGCGCGGAAATCGCTGGCCTTACGCGGTTTCTGACCATGTCGTTGGGCGACTTTCTGGATCAGCGCTTCCGTTCCGACAAGCTCAAGCGCCTGATTCTGGCCAACAGCCTGTATGGGCAACATGGCGGCCCGTACCACCGCGGTACAGCGATGGGCCTGTTGTTTCACCTGCTAAGTGGCGGGCAAGAGGGGCGACAGGGATTTCAGGGGCACGTGATCGGCGGGATGGGCGCCATTACCACCGCCATGGCGCGGGCCTGCGAAGACCTTGGGGTGAGTATTCGCACCAACGCGAGCGTGCGGCGAATCAACCAGCACGACGGCAAAGTGCAGGGGGTGACGCTGGACGACGGTAGCGTCGTAGACGCTGGCATCGTCGTCTCCAATGCCGACCCTAAGCGCACATTTCTAGGCCTGCTTGCGCCAGCTGACCTGCCGAGCGAATTTCGCCAACAGGTTCAGGGCATCAAGATGAACGGCCCGTGCGCCAAAGTGAACTATGTGCTCTCGCAAGAGCCCCAGGTGCGCGGGATGCCAGCCAGCCACAGCCCCATCGAACGCGCGCTGTTCACGCTTGTCCCGACGCTGGCCGACGCTGAGCGCTGCTACAATACGGCGCGCGCGGGCGGCATCTCATACAACCTTTGGGTGGACTGCGTACTCGCCTCCAATGCCGACCCTACCCTGGCACCGCCCGGCCGCCACATGCTCACCTGTTTTGTGCAGTACCTACCCTATCGTCCGGTCAGTGGTACCTGGGACGATCATCGCGAATCACTGGGCGATCAGGTCACCGAAATTATCGCTCGCTACGCACCCAATATGCCCAACTCGGTGATCGCCCGGCGGGTGTTGACGCCGCGTGATCTGGAACGCCAGTTTGGGATCACCGAGGGGAATATTTTTCACGGCGACATCACTCTGGATCAATTGTTCTTTAATCGCCCTCTGGCCGGGTGGGCGCACTACCGAACCCCCATTGACGGTTTGTTTATGTGTGGGGCGGGCACCCATCCGGGTGGCGGTGTCACCGGCGCGCCAGGGTACAATGCAGCGCATGTCATTTTGTCCTCACGGGGCCGCTAAACATGCTGATACTTAACACCCGATCGCCCGCTCTGACGTTGCTCGGCCTCAGCGCGAGTGCGTTACTCGGTTGCTCGGCGCCTGCCCCTGAGGTTATTCAGGCGAAGCCAGACACCCCCGCCTCGGTGGCACTCACCCGCGCCCCCTTCGCCGCGGACAGCGCCAGCATCGGTATACGCTGTGGTGCGCTGATTGACGGCGTGACCGACACCCCACTGGCCAATCAGCGGCTACGGGTAGAGAACGGACGCATCACGCACATCGGCCCGGACGTGCCGTTCCCCCCTACCCTGCCCGTGCTCGATCTGCGCCAATACACCTGTGCTCCCGGTCTGATCGACATGCATACGCATATCATGGAGCGGCCTGAGGACACTGCGGATTTGTCTGTGTACTTCACCAGCACGCTGGAGCAAACACTCAGCACGGGACGTGAGCTGGCACGCGACACCCTCTTTGCCGGCTTCACCAGCGTGCGCAATCTGGGCGTGTACTACGGGTTCTCAAGTGCACGGCTGCGGGATGAGGTGGCGGCTGGGAAGACGCTGGGACCGCGCATGCAGATTGCTGGCACCTACCTCACCATTCCGGGCGGCGGCGGCGACCTGCTGGTACCTGAGGTTAAGGAGGCCGACATCCCGGCCCACTTGCGACTGGGCGTTTCGCGCGGCGCAGCGGCCTTCGCTGAATCCGCGCAGCAGGCTATCGATCGCGGTGCGGACGTTATCAAAGTGATTGCCTCCGGTGCGGTACTCGCCTACGGCGGCGTTCCAGGCTCGCCAGAAATGACCGAGGCGGAGATTGCTGCGGTGGTCGAAGTTGCCTCCCGGGCCAATGTGCGCGTCGCCGCCCATGCGCACGGTGCCGAGTCGATCAAACAGGCAATCCGCGCAGGGGTGAGCACCGTGGAGCACGCCTCACTGCTGGATGAGGAGGCTATTGCGCTGGCCGCGCGCCATCAGGTAGCGCTCTCGATGGACGTGTACGGCGGCGACTGGATTGCCGAGCAGGGCCGTCTTCAAAACTGGCCCGAGGAGTTTATTCGTAAGAACGATGAAACCACGTTGGCGCAACGCGAGGGCTTTCGCGAGGCGCACGCGGCCGGCGTACCGATCGTGTTTGGCTCTGATGCCGGCATCTATCCGCACGGACTGAATGGGCGCCAGTTTGCTTACATGGTGCAATGGGGTATGAGCCCGATGCAGGCGATTAAAGCTGCCACCTCGCTGGCCGCGGAGTATATGGGCTGGGAGGCGCAGGTCGGTAGCCTGCAGGTGGGGCACTATGGCGATCTGATCGCGCTGGATGGCGACCCGTTAACTCAGATTAAGCTGCTGGAGCAGCCGGCGGTAGTCATTAAGGGCGGCCACGTGGTGAAAGCGCCGGACACCCTGCTGGCACCCTAATAGCTCGAGCGTCGCGCTAGCATCTCGCGGTTTAGTCCAGCCAGCGAGTCACAGCCCATCAACATCATGTCGCGGCGCATCTCATCGCGCAGCAGTTTGCTCGCCTGCATTACGCCAGCCGTACCGCCAGCCGCTAACGGATACAGATACGCCCGCCCGCCCGAACACGCGCTGGCGCCCAGCGCGAGCGCTTTTAGCACATGCGTGCCGCGGCGCACGCCGCCGTCCAGAATAATCTCGATCTCACCACCAACCGCATCCACCACCGCTTTGAGTTGATCAAACGGTGCGCGCGAACCGTCCAACTGACGGCCGCCGTGGTTAGACAGCATGATAGCGCTGGCACCTACCTGCACCGCACGACGCGCATCCGCCACACTCATCACACCTTTAATCACAAACGGCCCGCCCCAGTACTCGATCATGTGGGCCGCATCGTCCCAGTGAATCTCGGGGCGCATCTGCTCATTGATGTAGTCCACAATGCTGCTCGGCTCAGTGGCGCCCTTGCTGATACGGCTTGAGATATTGGGCAGATCGAATGCGGGGCGCAACAAATAATTAAGGGTCCAGCGTGGGTGCATGGCAAAGTTGGCCAATGTGGCCACGGTGAATCGCGGGGGCGTTGTCATCCCGTACAGATAATCACGCTCGCGATTGCCGGATACCACCGTATCCACGGTGAGCGCCAGGGCGCTAAAGCCAGCCGTTTTGCAACGGTCGATCAGCTCCTCCGTCAGTCCCTTGTCGTTATGCACGTAAATCTGGAACAGCTTAGGCGCATTGCCCATCGCCCCCACCTGCTCGATACTGTGAGTGGCAAGCGTCGAAATACCGAACATGGTGCCGTACGTCTCGGCGGCTTGCGCGATCGCCTTCTCGCCATCGTGGTGGAACAGTCGTTGCATGGCCGTGGGCGAGAACAGAAACGGCATCTGTAGCGATGCCCCAAGCACCTGGGTCGACAGATCCACCTGCCTCACGCCCGCCAGCACGTTGGGCACCAGATCGTAGTCTTCAAATGCCGCAGTGTTGCGGGCTAGGGTAACCTCATCATCCGCGCCGCCATCAATGTAGTGGAACAGCGCCGCCGGTAACCGGCGTCTGGCCAAGGCGCGAAAATGCTCGGTACGACGACATTGTGACAACTTCACTGTGGCGACAGTCCGCTCGGCCCTGGCGGTAAAAAAAACAACGCTTTCATCACCGCCAGATCGGCGAAGTTCACATTATTGTCACCGTCCAGATCCGCATCCGGCGTCTGGCTGAAGAACAGCGACTTCAACAGGGCCAGATCTGCAAAATCGACGGTGTTGTTGTTGTCCAGATCGGCATCACACGCGTTGCCAAAACCATCGGCATTCGTATCACGCTGGGCATCGTTGGCCGCCTCGGTGCAGTTATCGAAGATGTCCGCTACACCATCAGCATCGCTGTCTGCCGGCAGCGCCACCCCCACCGCCCAGGTGAAGGTGCGAGAAACGCTGTGCAGGCCGTCGTCCACGCTGGTGAGGACGTTGTATGTGCCCATTTGCGGTACGCCGCTGATGCGTCCGTCGTAACGCCGCAGCGCCACCCCGGGCGGCAAACCCTGCGCGGTAAACAACAGCGGGTCCGCGTCCGGATCGCTGGCAGAAAGCATCCAATCGACCGCCTCCCCAGCGTCGCTATTTTGAAGTCCGGGCGATTGAAGTTGTGGCGGAAGATTGTCATCCCAGTCATCCAACTGCAGCAGGAACGCGCTGAGCTGGTCTTTCTCGCTGGTACTAAGTGCCCCCACATGGGCCGGCAACGACAACACGTCACCCAACGTGGCCGCCTGGCCGCTGTGCAGATACGGCGCAGACGCCCAGATGCCGCGCAGTGTCGGGGTCTCGAATCCAACGCCGGCGAGCGGCACGCCCACACCCTGCCCGGAGGCGGGAATAATGGTGCCCACATCGTGCCGCTGAAAATCGGTGTAGGCCGGTGGTATATGGCAAGCGTCGCATTGCTTCGCCGCGAACACGGCCGCGCCATCAAGCGCCTGCGCCGTCAGCGTGCCATCGGTACTCCTGAACGGGCTGCTCGGTGTGTGCACCAGCGAGCTCACGTAAGCAGCCAGTGCGTCCAGGTCGCTCGAACGCCCCGCTTTCGTGGCACCTAACGGATCGGCCGTGGCATTAAAGTCGCTTTGCGATAAAAACCCCTCACCACCGAACGCGCCGCGAATGTCGTTCTCAAAATCCTGAATCTCATCAAAGTTGGCGGTCCAGTGCACATTGCCGTGGGCCATACCGGCTCGGCCTCGCAAATCGATGGTGTTGCGCAGCCCCTCCCCGGCCTGGGTAAAGTCCCATGCCTGTCCGTCATGCATGCCCTCTATGTGGCAACTGGCACAACTTAGGTAACCGTCGCGACTCATGCGCGGATCGGCGGCGTGATAGAACAGCTGCTTGCCCGCCAGCACCTGCGGGGCCAATGCTTCGCTGTCAACAGTGGCGACCTCGCCAAGCAACACGACGCTGTTACTCTGCGCGCTTAGCAGTGCCTGCACGTCAAACACTGAGACTGACCGGCTTAAGAAGTTGTGCACGTACAGACGCGCCTGCCCCTGTAGCGACTCGCCGATCACCAGTCCTTGAGGTGCACTTGCGGTGCTCAGTGACGCCAACGACTCACGCGTACTGGCATCCAGAACTTCCACCTGATTGCTGCCTTGGACCGCAATAAATATCAAATCACCCAACGGGCTGAACAACACCGACTGGGCCATATCACGATCATTCAGATCAACCCGCTCCTCCAGCCGCTCGTTCCCGGTATCCAGGTCCACGCTAGAGAGAATAGTTCGCACGCGACTTTCAAATGTAAGTGACTGTCCATCCAGAAAGTCTCCGCGTGCGACATTGCTCTTGTTGGATGCAATCAATGCACGCTGGCCGTCAGGGCTGATCCGTATCGCGCCCAAAAAGTTAGGCACACCGCGACCTGACAACTCCGTGTCCGGGCCGGCATCGAACGCCAGCGTGCGAACACCCAGCACCGACAAACTGCCCGCGCTGATCTCACGCACCTGCGCCTGCGGCAGTATCAGCGAGCCTTCCAGCCGGGCCGGTTCCGAGACGAATCGGGTGAGCGTAATGCGTGAGGAAGAGCCGGCAACCGCCAGCGCCCGCGGCATCGGACCAACCAATACATCCCGCAGCGGCTCCCCTGCCAGTGAGAGTTCCTGCAGACGCTCAGAGCCGCTCAGTGTCACGTAGGCCGCGCGCCCGTCTGGCGCGAAAGCCAACCCGTACGGTCGCGAGCCAAAAGGCAACAAGATCTGCTGACGCCGTGCTCCGGTATCTGGGGCCAGCACATCGATCGTCGCGTCATTCTGATTCACCACCCACAGATCGCCGTTGGGCGCGAGTGCGAGCGTGCGCGGATAACGCCCGACGGGCACCTCCCACAATACAGCCAGCGTGTCCTGGGCGATCGCCGTGACGCTGTTGTGGTCCGGGTTCACGTTGAACACGCGCTGCGCATCCGCCGTGATCGGCGTGGAAGCCGTCGGCGCACGTGAGGTGAGTGCGTTGTACACAATCTGCACCGCGGAGCAGCTGGACTGACCGCTCGCATTGCTCACCGTGAGGCTCACGCTGTAGCGCCCGGGCGAAGAATACGCATGGGTCGCATTTGACGTGGAAGAAAACCCCGTCGGCGCGCTGCCGTCACCAAAATCCCAGGAATAACTAAGCGGCGTGCTGCCGGTGGCTTGAGCGGCATCAAACGGCGTACTTGCGCCAGTCAGCGCGGGCATGAGCGCAGCGACATCGCAGGACAGATCAGAAAAACTGCCAGTGGAAAACGTGCTGCTGAACAGGCCACCGGCATTGCCCACCACATCCTCAACGCCCTCGATCAGCACCTCGTAGGTTGTATCATCCAGTAACGCTACCTCCGGGCTAAAATTCACCAGCGTGCCCTGCACGCTGTAGCTGCCGGACAGTGCGGCGCCGCCGAGCGGGCGCACCGTAAACGTGGTGCTGGTGATCGAATCCAGATCAATCACGTCGGACATCGACACCCCCACTCGCGTGGTCAATGCCTGATTGGCGGCGCCACTGAGCGGTTGTATCCACTCCACCTGCGGTGGGGTTGTGTCGGGCTCAAGTTGATGCACGATCAGCCCGGAACCCTGGCCGTGATCGTTGCCACCCCAGACCAAATTGCCCATCACCTGGGCGAAATCCTCATCGCGCTGCGGGATAGAGGACGTCCCGCACCCCATCAGGCTGCGGCTTTGCACATCAAACTTGGCCACCCGATTGGAAAAGCCGCCAAAATAATAGCCGTCCTGATAAGACCCATAGCCGCCATTGTTCAGATCTACGCCATCACAGCTCAGCCCGCCACGACCGAGCTTGCCCAACAGCTCACCATCCTCCGCCACTTCGTAAACATTCATCGAGCGTGAGCCGCCCTCGCCTCCCCCTGCGGTCAAGATGTAGCCCGAGGCGAAAAAATGACTGTAGCCAATGGAGCCGCCTGTGGTGGAATCAATCAGCTGCGGGTGAATCGGGTCGGAAATATCCAGCGTTGCGTAGCCGTCGTTATCGTGACGCATCACAAACAACATATTGCCCAGCGCATTGACAATACCCGGGTTAATCCCCCCCATCTCGCTCGCCGGCACCTGATTCACCAGTATCGGCGCACTCGGGTTAGTGGTCTCCAGGATGTACAAGCCCTCTGCCACGCCCGCGACGTACGCGTACGGATGCTGCCAGAACACCCACCAAGCACCGGAGTAATCGCCCGCCTCAATGCCAGGTAGCGATAAGGCTGCCACCCGTGAGATGTTAGACGGATCGGTGACGTCCCAAATATGCACGCCGTCAGTTGACTGCGCCAGCAACAGATCATCGCCATCCACGCGCGCAAACGAAAACCCGTGCGCCTCGCGCAAACCGAAGGTGGCGGAATTGTCGATACGTTTGTGGCGGGAGGGGTTGTAGGGGTCCGACACGTCCCAGAACTCGATGCCCCCGTTGCCGGTGCCGCCGTCCTCGGAATAGATAATCATCAGATATCCGTTGATCATGGCCGCGGTGCCGTGATCGCCGGGGCTGTCGATCTCCTCGATCGAGTCCCACAGGTCAATCTGCGGGTAGGTGAGGTTCCCCAGGCCGGGACCGTCGCCAGCGTGAAGTGGTGCCGCTAACCACATCCACACCACCAAGCCGATGGGCAGGCGGCACCTCAGGTCTGAACGGCTTGTTTCTTTGCGACTCACCTCAGCCTCCGTTGGCATGTCCGCGGCAACACATGCCCCCGCAAACCCAGAGCATAAGCGATGGCCCGGACGGTGGTGATGACTGTGCGTCGCCGGGTTACAGCTCGCGCAGCAACTCACGGACCTTCAGACGGTACTCGTCCTCGCCAATCAGGCCTTCCTGGTGCAGCCGTTTAAGCACTCGCAAGCGCTCATCCAGGCTACCGGACGGCACCACTTGCGATCGTGTACCGATGGGCGGCGGTGAGTAGGCAGGTATCGGTGCGGGCGCAGGCGCTACTGTCACCGGCACTGCAGGCCGGGGCGCAGGGGCCACCGGCGGCGGTCTGGGCGAGGTGGGGCGTACGACTGGCGCGGGCGGCAACTCGTCTGGCGGATAAGGCACTTTCGAGCGCGGGGGCGAGGCGTCGGGCTGCACCGGGCGATCAGGCGGCGACGGGACGCGCGCAGCGATTGGCGCAGGCGGCGCGTCCGGCGCAATCACCGTTCCCTGCGTGGCGGTGCGCGGCGCCGACGTTGGTGCGACACTTGGGGTCACTCGAGGTTCTACATCGGGCGGGTATGGCACCGCTTCAGACGGAGCGGTTGGCGCCCGTACCGCGGGAGCCTGTACACGCCGCAATGCATCCGCGCCTGATTCCACTTCCTGCGCTGAGACATCCGGCGGATATGGCACCGCGTCTCGGGCAAATACACCAGCCACCGCCGGCACCGCGGCCGTTTGCGCTGGTGCGGGCATCACCAACCAGTCGGCCCGGCGAACACCGTCATACACCTGATACTCAGCCGGTGCGTTCGACACCAGATTAACGGGCAGTCTGGAGGGCGTCTTGCGCGCGCCGACAGGCAGGTCGCGCCAGTCTGTACGCTGACCGGACGAGCCGCGATCTTTACCCCTGGCCTGCAGTTCGCCAAAGATCATGTTCAGGTGTCCGTCGTGGACGAACACACGGCCGGTATTGGTCACCCGTTCGCCAACTGCACCGCCGCCCACGGTACGGAACACCACATCCTGTTTGGGTTTGGCGCGCGCCAGAGCGGTCGCCAAATACGTGGCCAACGTGTAAACCTCTTGCTGACCAAACGCCGGGCGCGCCGCGCGACCTTGCTCAGCCACATGCAGCGCCAACAATTTCTGCACAATTTGCTCGGAGGTAAAATACGCGGGGTGCGCGTTGCGCGGGGCCTTGCGCGTGTCCTGCTTGACCAAACGGACGAATTGATCGCCCTCCACCCAGACCTCGCCACGTGCAAATCCGAGCACGGGTAACAACGCTAGCAGCATCAGCCCCAGTCGCGAGGTGCGTTTAAGGGATGAAGGCGAGTTGGCTCGGTGAGCAGGCGCGTGAACGCATTGAGCAATATTACGGGAGCAGCGCATGAGGACATCCAATAAGTGCCAGTTCAGCGCTTGAGCTTATCGCGTTGCCCGTTCAACGAAAAGCCCAGCTGCAGCAAAGCCGGAAAATTGCTTGTGCCACGCACACTGATGAGCCGCATCCCCCTCAACCGGCGTCACCGATCGGTCGCTGAGCGATACATCACGACGAATCGGGACCGCGCTCATCCTCCCGCGCGGCAAACTGATGCCCCAGATAGCTGCCAAGGCCCGCCCAGAGGGCGCTGATAAATGCCCCTACCACGGCCACACCGGCCACGCCTAGCCCGAAGATGGCCGTCAGCGCCGTGAATGCCCAGCCCCAGAACACGTCGCCGCCGCGGTAGACCACCACGTCGACCACCTGTTTGGCCTTAAAGCGCGCCTCGCGATCCACCACGGTAAACAGCATCTCCCGCGCCGGACGTGTAATACCGTAGTTGCCGGCGCGTCGGAAAATTTGTAGCCCAATAACCATCCACACCATTGGTACCAGCGCCACCGACAGCAGGCCTAGCACAATCAGCACGGGAATCAACGCCAGCGTAAACGCCAGCCCCATCCGCTCAGCCAGGCGCGAGGTGATGAACATACCGGTCACAATGGTGAGCGTATTGGTCAGGAAATCGATGTACGCCCAGTATTGGGTGCGCTCTTCGCGGGTGAACTCGGCCAGTAGATTCTTTAGCTCAAAATAAATAAACGAGCCGATGCCTGTATACAAAAAGATAAATGCGCCGATGCCGATGAGGAACGGCGTTTGCAAAAACACTTTGTAGCCCGACAGCGGGTTACCACCAACCCCCATTGCACCTGAAAGTTCCGCCGAATGCGTATTGCCCAGATCTGTCGCCTTGAGCCGCTGCAGATACAAAATGAGCGGAATAGTGAACATCAAAATGAGGCTGGCCAGCAGCATCAGTGTGCTGGTGCCCAGATGTTGCGCGAACAACGCGGGAATCGACGGGCCAGCAATGGCTCCGACACTTGCACCCGTGGTAATCACGCCAAAGAGGCGTTTGGACTGGCCCTTGGTGTACAGATCCGACATGAAGCTCCAAAATACCGAGACCTGGAACAGACTGAACACACTCACCCACACGTAAAACCCCCGGTTCACCATGTCCGGATCAGTCATCGAACCGGTCACAAGGTAGAAACCAACAAAGGTGGCGGCGAAAATGCCATACACCAGTGGCACCAAGTATCGCAGGCGTACCTTGGAGACCAGTGCACCGTACAGCGCGGTGGCCACAATGCTGAAAACGAAAGTCAACGTCCACAGCGTGCTGACCTGGGCATCGCTCCAGTCGCTGGCCATCGCATCACGCACCGGGCGCAGTATGTAGTACGCGGCCATCAGCACGAACACCAGGGCGAACGAACAGGACACCGCCCGCAGTTCGTGCGCCTCAATCTGAGAAATCGCTTTGACGAAATTGGCGAAACCGCTGGGATGGCGCTCGCGTGGTGGTTGGCTCATGCCTGAGGTAACTCCCGTTGCGGGGAGGGATTGCTCCCTCCCCGCGATAGACAATTACTCAGTTGGAGGGCATAGAAGCAGGAATCGTTCCATGACTTCGATACGCTCGGCCTCGGTGGCGATCGCCTCGATCGGGAAGCCCAGGAAGGCGCCCAGGAAACCGACCGTGCGTTTGGACGTTGCCGCCAGGCCCTGATCACCAGTAAACGCGGGCAGACCACCCGCTGAAGTTGCCGGCACCATACGATCACTGAAGTTGGTGAACGGATAGTTCAGGTTGTACGGCCCAAGCTGAGCGAAGGCAAAACCGCCAGTAACAACCGTCTGATCGATATCGCTGGTGAGATCCGCCGCACCCAGGTAGTCGGTCATGAACGGCGTCAGACCGCGATCGAAGAAGTAGTCCTGCGAGGTCATCAGCAGGCACTTGCCACCGCTGTCCAGGAAGCTGGCCAGCGCGGCTTCGCCCGCGCCACCCGGCCCAGCAGTACCGCCGAAGGAATCGCCGGTGAACCAGATTACCTGCTCGTAGGCGGACAACTCCGACGCGTCAGGCTCGTTGTCGCTGTCGTTGGTATCCCAGACATCAAAGCTGAGGCCCATGGCGTCCAGCAGCGAGGTGTAGGAATCGCGCGAGTCAGGCGAGTTGTCATCGTCGTCCACCAGCAGGATGTCTGGCGTGTCTTCGGTCGTGAAGCTTGCGACCACTGACACCGGGCCATCGCCGCAGATGTTGGTGGGCGAGACGCGCCAGAAATACTGGGTCAGCGAGTCCAGAGCCGTATCGGCCCGCAGCATGGTCTCATCGGTGGTGCCCGAGAAGACGATGTTGGTAAAGCCGGCATCGCTCGCCACTTCCACCAGATAGCTGGTGGCCTGTGCCGAGGTTTCCCACACAAACTCTGGACGACGCGCAACCTCTACCTCGCCATTGGCGGGTGCGGTCAGCGCGAACGGTGCTGGCGCGGCCGTGGACAGCGACAGGGTCAGCTGAGCGCTGCGCTCCATCCCGCCAGCAACACCGCTCACCTGCATGGCGTAATCACCCGGCGTGCCATTCGCCGTGCCTACCACGCCGACGCGAGTGCCACCGCCCGGCGTCACCGGGTTCTGACCAAAGCGTACGGTCGTGCCCGGAGGATTGCCACTCACACTCAGCGTGACCGGGTCGGCAAAGTCGAGGACGGACGTGACCTCAACCGGATAAATCGCCCGGGCGGGACCACATACTTCTCTTGCGCTGATCTGCGGGCTGATCACGAAGTCCGGCTGGAACAGGTTGCGATCCACCCATACGTCCGGATCGGGATGACCGCTGTTCACCTTGCGATCATCGGACCACTGGATGATCCCGTTGGCCGCCGTCTGAATCTGGGTGTCGTAGTCACCGTGATAGCAGGACGCCAAGTTCGGATCCAGATACACCGGGGAGGATTCGTCGCTAACCCGCTCGCTGGGCAGCCAGGTATCACCGCCGTCTTCTGACACGCGCGCGTAGTAGTCAATCATCAGGTTGTTCGGATCAAGGCGACGGTCGTACCAGGTGCTCATCAGTCGACCGCTGGGGCCGACGCTGAGGGTGGCGAAGAACTGATCGTTCAGGGTGCCGTCATCGTTTAGCTGGAACTCCGGCGTCCAGGTGACACCGTTGTCGCTGGAGCGACGATAGAACACGTCGACAACATCGCCCACGTCACGTCCGTCCTGGTCGTAGGAGTACACCACGTGCACATCGCCGTTGGGGCTGACCACCACTTGCGGTGAAGGCAGGTAACGGATCTGCCCGTTCAACGCCGGTCGGCCACACTGGTTGGTGGGACCGGAAGCAAACGGATTCACCCCGTCGGTCAGCGGATTCGTCACGAAGCTGTAGCTAGCACCGCCGTCGATAGAACGCACCATCTCGATGTCCATCGGACCTGAGAAGAACGGCTTCCACCGTACCCAGCTCACGTACACGTCGCCGTTCGGCGCAGTGGTCGGCCAGGCACCCTGCACGTCGGTCGCGGTGCTAAGTGCAATGGCCTGGGTCCAGTTAACGCCGTCATCACTGTGGTTGCCAAAAATCCGCCCGCCGGCACCGAAGTCGGTCCAGGCCATGTAAATACGTCCGAAGAAATCGCTGCTGGGGTTGTTATCGACGGCGATCAGTTCTTTATCGTCGCTAAAGCCCGAGTGCGCCAGGCCGATGAACTGGAAGCTCTCGCAATCATCGGTGGACTGATGCATGGCCAGTCCGCCGCTTGAATGCAGCGTCGCTAGATAAAAATGGCCGTCCACGCGGCGCCAGACCATGCTGGGGTCGCCGAAGCTGTCGGGACTGAGGGCGCCTTTGTCGACAAAACTGTTGCCCCCGTCATCGGAGCGTGCGAAGCCGGTAAAGCCCAGATTCTGCTGCACGCCGGAGAACGCATCGTTAAACCCCGAACACAATGTACCGGTGTTCTCGTTGATCGCAATGGATGTCTCGCTCTGGGTAGTGGTCGGCCCCGTTTCACCGGTAGAGTCACTTACCTCGACGTCTTCGCCCAGTGGGCGCTGCGCATCATTGGCCTGCATATCCGATTTGACGGCACCCAATTCATGCCGGCGATTACAGGCGATTAGCAAGCGCGTCTCCATCGCCCCTTCCATCAACAAACGCGCACTGGGATCGTCCAGCAATTCGCAGTTCTGTTGTAATCGCTTAGCACGCACCTCGGCATTGGTGCCGGCGCCCTGGCCCTTGGAAAGTGCATCCGCGTCGGCCTCGCGCGCCTGCGCGCCTGAGCCGGACGCGAATACAAGCAGTCCCGCCGCCAGTAAGGCGGTAATAGAATTCCCCATGTTAATCCCCTTCGGCATGTCTGCCGTTTGTTCTGTAGCCGACGCACAATCCACACGATGCGTCGCCAGGCTGAGGCGCCACCATATCATGCTTATTCTGCGAATCGAATGACGCAAAAAAACCAACGCGCTGGGCACCAAAAAATGCGGCAGCGCGCCATATGCTCGTACGAGTGCTTTTGCATTGCGTCTGTGGCATGTTCCCGCCATGCGCCAATGTCTTTGTATGCTCATGCTCCTGGCCACCCCGGTGCTGGCTGACGAGCTTAAGCCGTTTACATCAGATGGTTGCAGTGCGTTCCCGGACGGCAACCGTGCCCAGCATGAGTTGTGGCTGGCGTGCTGCATCGCACACGATTTTGCCTACTGGCAGGGGGGCACATCTGCGCAACGCAAAGAAGCGGATGACACGCTAGCGCAATGTGTCACGAAGACAGGCGAACGGGCGATCGCGCAATTAATGCTGGCCGGTGTACGCGTTGGCGGCACACCGTATCTGCCAACACGGTTCCGATGGGGCTACGGTTGGCCTTACCTTAGAGGGTACAAAGCACTCACGGCTGAGGAGCTGACAGAGGTCGCCCGCCAGCAACCATAGCCAGGCCTTAGTAAGCGCACACTTGCGGCCACCGATGGGAGTCTTATGCAACTCGCAAAACTTGAATCCATCTTCCAGGAGATCTGGGAGCACGACAGCAGCGCGAACGGCCGTGGCAAGGCGTGGCTTAATGGGTTTCAAAAATGGACTTTTATATTGATGTTCGGTTTTTTCACCTGTGCCGGGCTGATTGCGCTCACCAGCAAGTTCAACCCGGCGCAGTGGCACAAACCGGTGGCGCTGCTGTTTGTATTGGGAACTCTGTTGACAGGATTTCTGTATCAGTTATCACTGGTGTTTACGGCGCTGCGAATTTTCAAGGCACCTGCCAGGCACTTTCTGGAGCTGGTCACCGCCTCCGCAGCGAAAGACTTTCAGCTGGCCAACTCGTTTACCCGTTTTGGCCAGGCGGAGTTGCTGTATGCGAAAAACCGCCTCGGCATGGAG
>CBDUQI010000007.1:0-64866 GCA_965369325.1 uncultured Gammaproteobacteria bacterium | reverse complement strand
GACGCCGAGATATCATTCTGGGATCTTCCGTATCTCGAGAACGCCTTTATCGATGCAGCGCCGACGGACAGAAATGACGCGCTTGTCGTGGGCGAACTAGGCGTTGATGGCGGCAATAAAGACAAGATTGTCAAGCTGGCTCAGGAGATCGCCGACAATAAGCACGGTAATTATGACAGCGTGCTGATATCCCACAACGGCAAGCTAGTCTTTGAATCCTATTATTTGCGCGGTCGAGTCAGCCTGCCCCATTGGCAGGGATCAGCCACCAAGCCCTATGTGAGCCTGGTTGTTGGCCGTGCAATGCAACTGGGGCATCTGACAATGGCTGATCTGGACAAACCGCTGGTCAGCTTTCTGAAAGGCCTGGACCCAACAAAATTTGTCGGTGGTGTAGAAAAGATCACCCTTCACAAAGCGATGACTATGCGCTCGGGGCTTCGCTTCAGTGAAGAACAGATTGACGAATTCAGGGAAAATCCCAGCCAGTTTAAAGGTCTGGATCAGATTCAGGCTTTTCTTGAACTTAGTGCGCCTGTTACCTCAGAGTCTCAGCGCTACAAATACCAATCCCCCGACCCGATAATGGTCATGCAAGTCCTTGATGCTATCGTGCCAGGATCCGCCAAGGACTTCATCAAAAAAGAACTTCTCCATAAGATGGGGATCAATGTTTACAGCTGGCGAAATGACCTCAGTGGCCTACCGTCTGCGGATGAAGGCTCAAGCATGACGTCTCGTGACATGCTCAAAATAGGAACATTGACCATCAGCAAAGGCAAATGGAATGGCGAACAGCTTATTTCAGCAGTTTATCTAGCTAAGGCCACCAGTAGGATTACTCGGCCTACTGAAGATTGGCAGCCCGAAACCTTTTTCTATGGCTATTTTTGGTATCAAACGGACATAACAGTCGGTAATAAAAGCTATGACACCAAAATAGCTTGGGGTGGTGGCGGACAACACATTATAGCTCTTGAAGAGCTTGACCTAATTGTTGTGATCACTGGCCATGATGGGGAAGACACAATCCTGTCTCAGGTTTCAAACACCATCGTACCCGCGTTTGTTGAATAAGGAAAAATCATGAGACGCATTTTTGCTTCAACGCTTTCACTGCTTTCTGTACTAATGATGAGCAGCGGCAGCCATGCCCGAGATGCTATCCCCATCCCCGATGGCTCCTATCTCGGGCAAATGGCGCCAGACTCAACGGCTGAGGTTTTTGCGCCCGGTATTTTTAATACAAGAGCTTCTGAAGAAAAAGAAGGTATGTTCGTGTCGGATATGAACACTTTCTATTTCGTGAGAGGAGATAGAGATGGGCCGCTCCGTCAGTTGATTGCCCTTGAATATAAAAATAATCAGAGGCGTGGGTCTGTTGTCATAGATGATAGACGGAAAATATGAACAGCCGAAATCGCTGGGCCCGCAGTTCGCCATCGGCAGATACAATGCCCATCTGTTCATTGCGCCTGATGAATCCTACATCATTTTTGATAGCAGAAGAGAAGGTGGATATGGCACGCCTGATCTGTATATCAGCTATAGAACGACCGATGGCTCATGGGGTCCGGCCATTAACTTGGGCGACAAGATAAACACACCCGACGCCGAAAACTATCCGAGTGTGTCACCTGATGGAAAATTCCCTTTTTTTGATAAACGTATTGAGGATCGCAAAAATGGTGGAAGACAGGTCGATATATTTTGGGTTGAATGCACAGTTTATTGAGGACCTCAGACCCAAGTCATGATCCTTTAACAGGGGTATCAAAATAGTTACCACATTTGAGCTCTGATTAGACCGTTCACAGAACTGCTTAGAATCTCGAGGCTTTACATGACCATCAATCTAAAATTCAAGAGTTTAATCGCCGCCGCCCTATTGAGTGGTCTTAGCAGCTTGGCAGCAGCAGGCGCCGAAGAAAACAAAAATCTCGCGCCAGAGGCGACGGCTGATCACGTCGAGCTTGGGTACTGGAAAAATCCTAATGTGAATTATGTCGCGGAGGACGTTCCATCCGGTGATGAAGGGTCAATCCGGGATATTCCGAAACTCAAGAATGCCTACATCGATACAGCCCCAACGGACAGAAAAGACGGGCTTTTCATGGGTGAATTGAGCGTCGATGGCAGCGATAAAGACATGTTTGTCAAGCTGGCTCAGGAAATCGCAGACGGTCAACACGATAAAATCGACAGCCTGCTGATTGCTCATAAAGGCAAGCTTGTATTTGAATCCTACTATTTATTGGGTCGTGTCAACCTGACCCATCCGCAGGCGTCAGCGACGAAAACCTACACCGGTCTGGCGCTTGGCCGTGCAATTCAACTGAATTATCTGACCATGGCGGACTTAGACAAACCTCTGGTTAGTTTTCTCAAAGAACTGGATCCGACAAAATTTGTTGAAGGTGCAGAAAAAGTTACCCTGCACCAGGCATTGACTATGCGTACTGGAATTCGCATCAGCGATGAACAGAGAGAAGAATTCGACAAATATCCTGACCAGGTAAAAGGGCAAAGCTTGGTTCAAGCCATTTTCGAACAAAGCGCACCCATTACCGCAGAGTCTCAGAGTTCTTTTTCATATGGAAACTACAGTTCACCTTTGGTGATGCAAGTCATTGACGCCATCGTGCCAGGTACCGCCGAAGATTTTATCAAAAATGAACTCCTCGGCAAAATGGAAATAAGGACTTATGGTTGGCAAGCTGGGCTGGGCGGCCTGCCAGCTGCAGGATGGAGATCGGCCATAACATCACGTGATATGTTGAAGTTTGGCGCCCTGGCTATGAACAAAGGAAAATGGAACGGCGAACAACTGGTTCCAGAAGCGTATATCACCAAGGCAACCAGTAGGATCCTCTCTAACGGTGACGATGACATTTTCGGTGGTGGCAAAGATGTCTTTAATCAAGGGTATGGTTATTTTTGGTGGAGTGGAGATTTGAGTTACGGCGATAAGAGCTATTTTAGCGTATCTGCCCAGGGCGGCGGCGGCCAGTTTATCATTTTGATCGAGGAACTTGATTTGATGGTGGTGACTACTGGCCATGAAAGACACCCCTCAACCTTGCAGTTAACGGCCGAAAGGATCTTGCCAGCTTTTATCAAATAAACTTTTGCAATTCAGCGATCCGATCTCAATTACGGCGATTACTACAATCGCCTTGACCACTCCAGGTTTTGTTGATCGCAAGTTGGAGGCCTACCGTCAGTCTGTTTTCGTGGGGAAATCGAACTTCCATCAGTGCCTTAAAATCGCCTAAAGTAAGACGCTTAGCTAATGTCCGCTAAGGTCGTGGCTAGCCCCTTCATAATTGGCCCACTTGCTGTGTTAGGGTTTCTTTCTCGCGCTTTACGACCTTCGACCAGGCCTACGGACGCACAATTACCGGTTTGTTCGCGGCCCTGGTACAGCAAGCGGTCAACCATCCACCTGGCCCCGAGCGTTTCGCCGACTGGTATTTGCGAACCACATTAGCGTTGTTGTCGGATTCAGCTAGGGCGGGGCATCCTAACGTCGATCTTGTGAAAACATCGTTAGAAGCGGCCTGGATGTTCGGGCGGAGCACGTCATTTGAGTCGGATAAGGATTTTCTGGAGCAGGCCCGGGATGCGTATTTTTACGCCGATTTTCCGGTAAATCGCCACTCGTTGTGGCGATTCGATCCGTTGCTATTTCTGTACCAAATAACGAGTGCAATCGCCTACAAGCGCGACGATTCGATCGCTGCCGTGCAGATTCTGGCCTATAGTGCTGGAGACTCTGATACTGTCCCAATGGTGTTGGCTACAGTACTTGGAGCATGGCTGGGTCAAGCACGGCTAACCGAGTCACTGGGCGCAGAATTGGTGACGGTGGAGGATACGCTATCCACGGTGTTTGGTGTCAATTTAGGCCAATACGCCGCGACGTACGTTAGGGCATCGCAGCTTAGCGTATGCGAACGCTAACGACGCTACGGTTGATGCCGACATACTCGATACTCACCGCGTATGTACGGCCTCGGGAACTTGCTTAGTCAGGGTGTCGGGTGAATAATGTATTGGGCTACCGCAAGATGTTGGAGTGCAACTCATGAAACCTTTGTGCTGGTGCAATTGTATTGTCCTTAGTCTTCTGCTGGCCGTTCCGGCGGCGTCGTCTATGGAAACCCCCCTTGCGCTTGCGATCAACGGTGGAGTCGATAGCTTTGGAGTATCGCTGGTACCTGAGGTAATGGCAGCACCCGCAGTCGGTGAGCGCTTCACCATCGAAATGCACATCAACGGCATCTCAAACCCAATCACCGGCGGTGGTTTCAAGATCGACTACGATCCGACGCATCTCGCCTTCGTCTACGACAGCTTTAGGTATGTGATGGAAGATAGCGGTGGCGATGTATGTTTAGGCGTCTGCTATTTGTTAGAGCCGGTGATCGTCGATGAGCTAAATGGCATTATCGAGCTGGCCCTTAGTTTGTACTTTGGTATCGGTATACGCGACGAAGTGGTCCACATCGCTGATGCATCATTTGAAGTGATTGCACCCATCACCTCAACATCCATTGAAACAGATGGTGGCGGCATAGGCGGTCCCATTTACTGCCTGAGCGGGCAGGAATGTGAGGGTCTGCAGTTTTTTGGCATGCACATCCAAGCAACTGTGGCCGATGAGGATGTCGACGGTATCGCTGACGCGTTGGACAATTGCACAGCGGTCGCCAACGAAGATCAGCGTGATACCAACGGTGACGGCTACGGCAACGCGTGCGATCCAGATTTGGACAACGATGGCTTGGTGGATTTTAACGATCTGACGCTACTGAAATCGGCGTTTTTCGGGAGTGACAATCTCGATGCAGACCTCAACGGTGATTTGCAGGTGAACTTTGCTGACTTCGGCGTCATGAAAACACTGTTTTTCGGTTCGCCGGGTCCAAGTGGCATCGCGATGCCCTAACGATGTCCTCGCGCGAACCGTGGCACGGGTGCCCAGTAGTGAGATGGAACGAAAGACGACAATGCAATTCGCAGCCCGATCGTTAGGTCTTGTCATAGTGGCCTGTCTGCTGGGCCAAGCCGCCAGTGCCAGCACGGACGACGACGGCGACGGCATTGACGACTCGGCGGATAACTGCCTCCTGACCTACAACCCCGACCAGCGCGACACCAATCAGGACGGATTCGGCAACCGCTGCGACCCAGATCTGGACAACAACAACACCGTCGATTTCGCCGACTTTGCATTGTATAGAGACGTCGTCTTCACCGAGAACGCTGATGCTGACTTCGACGGCAGCGGTCAGGTGGACATTCTGGATCTTGCGATCATGAGGGCGTTCATGTTCTCCGCGCCTGGGCCAACGGCAGCGATTTACTGGATCAACGAAAGCGACGGCGTCTGGGAGAGCGCAACAAATTGGGACCCGCCAGGGATACCCGGTCCGAACAATCGGGTGGTGATCAATCTACCGGCAGCAAACCCGGTGATTACGGTCGCCGATAGCGACGCGCAAGTATATGCCCTGAGTACCCGCGAGACGTTAGTCGTCAGTGAGTTTCAGTCTCTAACCGTCGCTGGTGATGCGCAGTTGGACGGGGACTTCTTGCTCGAACGAGGGGCACGTTTCGAAGCCGTTGGGCCGATGGCAAACGTAGACATTAGTAGCCTTCCTGTTTTACAGGGGAGTTTCACAGCCTCAGCCGGTGCGCTGTTATCACTGTCCGGCCCGGTTGAGTTAGCTACTGAGCTCGCGCTCGAGTGTACCGCGGACGGGGAGGGCAGCGTTCTGTCCATGCCCAATCTGATCGGCATACAGGCAGGACTGGCCACGGATGTCACTGTGGATTTAGGCATGACGGCCGCCAACGCGGGCGGTATAACCCTACCGCAAGTGACCGATATTCTGCTCGGGGCTCGTGCAGGCCTGGACATTCGCGTGCTGGATGCCGGTAGCAGTATCGATATGCCCGTGTTGCGGCGTTTTGTTGGCGATGGGCATCGCTCCGTTGTGCAGGTAGACGGTGATGCCGACTTGCACACGCCTTTGTTACAAGAACTTCGCTACGTTTCGCTAGACATTGAACGCGATTCCAACGTCAATCTGGGCGGATTGACGACGCTGGCATACAGCAGTATCGATATGCTGAGCCGCGTGGAGAGCCTGCCTAACATCACCGATTTTACGAACTCGTCGGTCTTTTTACTCAATAGTGCCTCGCTGCAACTGCCAGGTATCGTGAACCATATCAGCGAGCGGGCCGAATGGGAGTTGTTGGGCAGTAGCTTCCTTGGGCTGCCCAACCTGGTTCACATCACCACACCGAATAGCGAAAACAACGGTGAGTTGTACCTGCAGGCCGATTCGGGCAGTCAGATTGATTTGCCCCTGCTCGCTGGCGCCGAGCACCATGTATTGCATCTTGGCACTGATCGCAACGGCAGTGCGATTTACGTGCCCCAACTGCAAGGCATCGTGGGGCGTGATGCAACCGACCGGTCGTCGCTGTCGGCTACCGATGGCGCCACTATTGATATTTTGTTGCCGGACACAATTGCGTTCGTGGATCTGATGTTAGGCGGTGAGTCAAATATCGGCATTCAGCACATTACATCCTGGACAGGCAGCCGGCTGGCGTTTGCCGACCGTACCGTAGCACTTGACCAGCTTTCGGATATCACCGACAGCGAATTGGCCGTCCTCGACGGGGCGGATGTTACGCTGGCACTGATCGTTGACTTTGTGACGACCTTGCACCCGACCGATTGGAGCGCCACAGATTCCGGCAGCCGTCTGAGTGTACCCAACCTGGCGACCGTGCAACTAGGATCAGAACTTGACGTTCGAGGCGAGTGGAGTTTGTCCGCCGAGCAGGGAGGGACGATAGATCTGCCGAGCTTGCACGCCATTTTTACCACCGAGACGACCTCCGGCAACTCGTCAAATTTCACCGTCTTCACCGCGCAGGGCAGCGCAAGCCGCATCCTCCTGCCACAGCTGAGCGCCATCGACATGGCCAATGCTGGCAATTGGTGGAACGCCAGACATGGCGGCGAAATAGATGCCTCATCGTTCACCGCTATGAACGGGGCGAGAGTCGACGTGCAAAATGGCGGCACGTTTAACATGTCACAAATGACTGCCTGGACAAACAGCTCGTTACGCTTGAGCGACACTAGTTTTACCGCGCCCGTTCTTACCGATATTGGGGGGACTGGGATTTTCTTGTTTAACGCAGACGTGACGCTGCCTGGCGTGAGCAGTTTTATGAGCGAACACGGTGCCGGTTGGGAGGCCCAATCGTCGCGATTGGCGTTACCAAATCTCACCGATATCACCATGGGGGTAGTTGGCGAGTCGACCGCCGCCGATATGACCATAACGGCAACGGCTGGCGGTGTGATTTCTATGCCCTTGCTGACTCATGCGATCGCTACGCAGTCGGATGACCTTCGGAGCATTGAGCTTAGAGCCACCGGTCCCGACAGCACGATAGAGGCACCACTGCTTGAGAGCATTATCGACAACAGCCCAACACTGCAACGCACGGGTATTTTCTACCAGGGGCAATCGTTGGTGACGCCCGCAGGGGGCACTATCCTGGTGCCGGCGCTTGTTGAAATGGTGGATGTTGATTTCACGCTGCCCGCCGACGGCAACATCGAGCTCACCCAAATTGTTAGCTGCATCGCTTGTGACTTTGAGGTGACAGGACGACCGCTCGAGCTCCCGAACCTAACGATGTTCGACGGCTCAACCGTCGCGGCCTTTGAAGGCGCTCAGGTGACATTGCCGGCGGTGACCACCTACGAAACCGACATCGACGACAGCGAGTGGCGCGCGCAGGATGAGGGCAGCCTCGTCGCATTCCCGGCGCTCACCAGTTTTAGCCTGGGAACTGATGGCAGTACCAACCCGCTTGAGTTCCGTGTGTTGGCAACCCTGGATGCCGAGATAAGCTTCGATTCTCTGCTCACCGTTACCGTGCGCGATTCCAACAGTCCCGAAGAGCGCTATATTGATATCACAGCCACCCTATCCGAAGTCTCAATGCCGGTGTTGGAGTCTTTTACGGACAATGATGTTAGCGGCACCCTGTCAACCATCAGAGAATTTGACGGCCACGTGACGTTCCCGGATACGGCGGCCCTCACCAACGTGCTGGTGAATCCTTAAGTACCAGCACGTCCACCTGGAACTGTGCAATGCTCCTTTTCGTTACAGCTGTCGCCGTCGTCCTGATCATCTCGTTTATTTGCTCGATCTTCGAGTCGGTGCTGCTGTCCCTGACCAGGCCGCAGATCGTCTTGCTGAGCCGCGACGGCCGCCGGGCCGGCCGCTTGCTCGCAAGCTTCAAGGACAACATGGATATCCCCATTGCGGCGATCCTGATCCTTAATACGGCCGCCCACACCATCGGCGCGGCGGTGGCGGGAGCGAGTTACTCGGATGTGTTCGACCCCGGCACGTTGTGGATATTCTCTATCCTGTTCACGCTTGCGGTGTTGCTGCTTACCGAGATCATTCCGAAGACTGTCGGCGTCTCCCATGCACAGGCTCTCGCGGGCCCTGTTGCGCATGGTATCCACTGGCTCACGCGGCTGCTGAAACCCATGGTACTGCTCAGCGAGAAGATCTCTCGCTCAATCCGGCGGGACGTCGAGGCGCCCATCACCTCCGCAGAGGAGATCCGGCTGCTCGCGGTACTCGGCCGGAGTGAGGGCGCGGTCGGCGCCCGCACCGCGGGTATGATCGTGGGTGCCACGCAGCTAAGGCAACTGCAGGCGCACGATGTGATGCTGCCGCGCGAGGAGGTGCATTTCCTATCCGCACACATGAGTCGCGAAAAGGTGCTTGAACTTATTCTGCGCACCGGGCATAGCCGCTTCCCGTTCACGCTGACCGGCGAGATCGACGACGTGACGGGCGTGGTCCTCGCCAAGCAGGTGCTGCACTGGCTCCTAACCCACGAGGACAGCGAGATCGACTGGGATGCCAACCGGCACGAGGCGCTGATCATCCCGGAGACCGTGGCGCTGCCACAACTGATGAAGCTTTACCAAGACAGCCACCGGCACCTGGGAATTATCGTGGACGAGTACGGCAGCGTGCTGGGCATTGCAACGCTCGAGGATGTGCTGGAGGAGATCGTTGGCGACATCCGCGATGAGAGCGACCGGCCGAACGAAGACTTCGACCTGAATGCGGACGGGTCGTTGGTCGTGCGCGCAAACGTCGACCTGCGCCGCCTCGCGGCGAAGCTCGGCGTTACGTGGGAGCCCGAGGAGGAGGTGACCACGATCGGCGGTCTGCTGACAGAGAGGCTCGAACGTATTCCGGCGGTTGGCGACTCGGTCGCGTGGGCCGGGCACGAGATTGTGGTACTGCGCGCGGACCGGCGCCGCGCCCGCCGGGTCTTGGTGCGACAGCTCGAAAAGCGATGAACTGCCAATCCACCGGGCCCCTCGGGTGACGGATTCCTCGCGCGTGAGCGTTCGCCCTAATTGTGCAATAACCTCGCGCTAGGTGCGCAGGACTACTTCTTCGCGCCGGCAAATTCGATCGATCCCTGTTACGCCATGACCCGGACCAGGCTTTTGATCGCCGGCCTGTGTACCACCTCGCCGATATCGCCGCGCCGATTTCTAACCCGCTGTCGTCGCTCTTTTCATGGCTGAATCTTGACGGAGTTTTTCAACTAATAGACCGATTTCGCGCGTTTGTGGTACCAAGTCAACGGCCACGTTCAGTCATTCGAATCTTCTTGTGCGACCGGTCGCAGTGAAGCTAGCGTTCCGTCGGCAGACGGCTAGCCCCTTCCGAGTGGTAGTGCCCGCCGCTCGAACGAACTACAGGCGACAAATCAGAATCGAATGGCTTTGGATCGACTAATACGGCCTCATCGTGACGGCCCAATTTGCGGAGAGTGGCCCTAAGGTTTGCGTACGCAGCCGAAACGTCCGGGTCCAATTCAATAGATTTTCGGTAAGCTATTTCAGCGTCGTCGTAGCGGAGTAAAGAAATGAGAGCAGCTCCAAGGTTGGCATGGGCAAGCGCGTAGTCGGGGTCGAGTTCAGTGGCTTTTTCGAAAGCCATTTTCGCTTCATTCGGACGAGATAAATTACCGAGAATTCCCCCAAGTTGGACATACGCCAATGGGCGGTCAGGGGCTAGTTCAATGTACTTTCGGCAGGCTGTTTCAGCTTCTTTGAAACGGTGTAATTTATTGAGAGTAACGCCAAGGTCGCCGTACGCCATCGCATGGTCCGGGTCCATTTCAATGGCTTTTCGAAACGCGGTTTCTGCTTTTTCGAATTGATGTAAGCCTAGATGGTACAAGCCCCAATGCCGGAAACAAGGAGCATAGCTATCATTTAGAACGGTGCACTCGTTTATGAGCCGTTTTGCCTCATTTAGGTCACGGCGGCTGGCGAATTCCCTGATGCTTTCGAATTCTACGTTGCCACCTAGAAGATCCCATGCTCGCGACAGTTTTGTCTCGATTTCGACATTCGTTTGACGTTCTCTAAGTTCTTTCTCCTCCATGGTGTTTTTCGCCGACATCCTTAGCGCCACTAGTGACAAAACTATTGAAGTAGCTGGGAGAAATACCCCCCAATCTACAACGCCGAAAAGATCGACGAATGCGTTCCACAAAGACCTTGCGTCCATTCCCCGAGTCTAGTCGATGCCGCCGCAATCCACCACATCTTGAGATACGCCCTCGCCCTCCGGTGGTGTGGGGGGGAGGTACGACCGTGATGTGCGAACAGTGGATCATTCGGGACACTAACAAGTTAAGTGCGTCGATCGCCTACATCCGAGGGTACACTCATGACATCTAATAGTCTCAATCCGTATTGCGGCTGCAAACCTTGTTGCTGCGCTCCTCCTTGCACCTGCAACCTGACTCAGGTCGAAGCTCAAACGGCGACCGGGTGGGATGCCGGCAAGCAAGAGCTTCGCCACACGGTTACCAGCGTTTATCGCCCCGACCCGACTGCACTTATGGCGCCGCCCGTGAAGACTCCTACGGCGGGGCACACGGCACACGCCTTTGCCCCGGTTATCAGCGTGGCAGCCGCGCTTGGGCAGTCGGCGGAGGGGCCGCTGCGCAAAGAGGCGGTACTGCGAACGTACGAAACTGAGCGGGCGGCAGCTCACGGTGAAAGACACGATTCACAGGCTCATGCCTCAATTCGTACAGCGCAATACAAAGGGCACGTTATCCGACTCAAGACGTCGTACGAAGTTCAGATCGATGGCGAGCCATTGGGAGCGCACATGGGAGTGAGCGATGATGGCAACGTGCACTATCACGGCTTGCCGAACTACACGACTGCCTCGGCGCTCGAGCTGATGAAGCAGGTGATCGACGCCTTTCCCGACGATTTCCCGGCGCTCACCAGCAAACAGGAGATGGGTTGATGGTAGCAACACGACGTAACATATTGCAGAACGATCAGGACCGCGACCGATTTATCGAATCATGTAGGCGACTGAAGCTGGAGCAGTCCGGGATGTCGACGTCGGACATCGGCATTAACGCAGGACCTTTGGCTGGTACACGCGCGTTGTCCACCTGGGACCTTTTCGTCATTTGGCATTCCTGGGCCATGAGTGTGATGTCGAACGGCAGCAGCCGCAACGCGGCTCACATGGGACCCGTCTTCCTCCCGTGGCATCGCTGGTACCTGCTTTCACTCGAGCGGCAGATGCAGCGGGTGTTGGGATTGGGTCCCGACGACTTCGGGATGCCTTACTGGGACTGGACGGCGGATGGGGGCGACCTTACACTTACTCAACAGCGCCGTACCGCACCCATCTGGCGTGTCGTCGGCGGTGACGGTCAGTTGGTGGGCGATGAGGTTGCCGATGGTCCATTCACCAAAGCGGACTTCGTCGTCAACGTCGAGCAGGATCCAAACGGCCAATTGCGCGCCACCGACCGAGGCTTGCGCAGACAATTCGGGAGATCTGCGCCGCGCCTGCCGCGAACGGCGCACGTAGACAGCGCCCTCGCTGATCCAGTTTACGATCGCCCGAACTGGGACGCCTCGTCCGACGCCTTCCGGAATCGTATGGAAGGGTGGGTGCCAGCTGCCCAGGCGCCGATGACGCACAATCTTGTGCATGTCTGGGTCGGCGGCGACATGCTGCCGGGAACATCACCCAACGATCCGGTGTTCTTCCTGAATCACTGCAATGTGGACCGCATATGGGCGATCTGGCAGATCAACAATCCGACCAGCGACTACCAGCCGCAGGGCCAGTCGGCGCCGACGGATACACTGTATCGTCATCGCTCGCTGGATCCACTCTACTCGCCCCTAACTCAAGGAGAGCCGGTAGTACAGGACATGCTGGATGTCAGTGCCTTCTACGGCTACGCGTGAGTTGCTGATAGGTCGGCATGGTGTTTTGACGAGCCTAACAAGTTCGGGGTGCCACTCGATCCTGCGAAGACAACCCTAGTCTAGATACGCAGTATCGCTTCTTCGCGTCGGTAAACTCGGTCGTCAGGTTCGTGGCCAAGCAGTTCACGCGCGGCGAGATGACCGGCGAATACGGCGGCCTGGATGGTGCCTGGCGCAATGCAGTCACCAATGGCCGTCACCTTCGTCTCGCCAAGGTTGTCCGTCAACGCATCGGCAAGCGCGGTCGAGCCCTGTTGCGCTGTGACCAGGACCAGGCTTTTGATCGCCAGCCGGTGTACCACCTCGCTGATATCGCCGCGCCGGACTTCTAACCCGCCGTCGTCGCTTCTTGTGAGGTAACAGCCGGAGTGCATGTTGACGTTAAGGCTGTGCAACCTAGTGACGTAGCGTGATTGCTCCATCGTGTAGTTGGTCCAGGAAGCCAGTGTCGGCAGCGGGCAGACGATGCTGACTGCGCGTCCCGCCAGCGCCAGCTTCTCGGCGATCACAGCGCCCATGTAGTAGTGGTCGTCGTCGTAGACCAAGACCGGGCCGGAGGGCAACTGGCCGGCGAGGATGTCATCCGGCGTGTAGACGTTGAGCTGATCGAGCCAGTCGAACCCCGCGTAGTTAGTACTGCCCACGCCGTCGCGTCGCCATGATGCACCCGTCGCCACCACGATGTGGTCGGCGCCGAACTCGGTTGCCATTCCCACATCCACCTCGCTGCCGGGGTAGATGTTGACCTTGTCCATCTGGCGCAGTTGGTAAAGCCGATAATCGATCACCCGACGCCAGGCGGCGAGGCCAGGCAGTTCGCTCTCCCGTCTGACGCGGCCGCCCAGCTCGTTTTGTTTTTCGGCGATAGTGACTTCATGCCCAGCCCGGCCAAGCGTTAACGCACATTCCATTGCGGCGGGGCCGCTGCCGATAACCAGTATCGACTCAGGTGCGCTGGTGGCGGGGACCTCTTCTGGGTGCCAGTTGCGCCGCCACTCCTCGCTGATCGTCGGGTTCTGCGTGCAACGAATCGGGACGGAGTAGGCGTCGTGGGCCGCGCAAATATTGCAGCCGATACACTCACGAATGTCCTCAATGCGTCCTTCGCGGATTTTGTTCGGCAGATAGGGGTCGGCGATTGAGGGTCGTGCTGCGCCGATGAAGTCCAGGTGTCCCTTTTTCACCATGCTGACCATGCGGTCGGGCGTGGTGTACCGGCCTACGCCCACGACTGGTTTTGCAGTTAACGTCCTGAGGAATGCCGTGAACTCGTCCTGGAAACCTTCATCATCGAACTTCGACGTGCCGCTATCGTTGGACCAGCCGGTGATGTTGACGTCCCACAGATCCGGCAGATCGGCGAGCATCTCCACCGCCTCGTAACCCTCCCCATCGCTCTTTAGCGCGCTGCCGGAGTCGGGGTTGTGTACGGCAAACCGAATGGCGATCGCCACTTCGCCGGCGACTTCATCGTGTGCGTCTTCGAGCACTTCCCGAATCAGACGTACACGGTTTTTTAGGGAGCCACCGTATTCATCGCAGCGGTGGTTAAGCGCCGGATTCAGGAAGTGCGAGAGCAGCGAGGCCTCGTGGGCCGCGTAGACGTAAACAATGTCGTAACCGGCCTGGACGGCTCGCCGAACGGCTTTGCGATGGCTAAGGCGGAACTCACGGATGTCGGCCTTCGTCATCGCCTTGGCATGCACCGGGACGACGGGTTTGAGGATTGGTAGCGAGGAGGGAGCCATCGGTGGATAGCCAGTCGCGAGATTACGTGAGCGCAGCCCTGTGTGGCCGAGTTCCACCGCAGTGATCGCCCCGTGCGCTTTCACTTTCTCAATCATGTGCGCGTGGGCGCGAACATCGCTCTGGTTCCAGAATTTTTCCAGGGGCAAGTTGGAGATGTCCGAAGTCGGATCGATTTCGGCCAACTGCATGCTCACCACGCCCCATCCGCCCCGCGCTTTCATCTCGCGAATACCAATGGATCCATTGGGCATCAGCGCCGAGTGACCGGTTGCGTGCGGCACGGAATAAAACCGGTTGGGCGCGAACACTGGGCCGATCCTTACCGGCTCGAAAAGGATGTCATAACGATTGGTGGTGCTCACGTTGATCCCGCTTTGCGTTGTCGAGTATTCATGTTATCGCTTGGTGACGGTTCCGTCGGCAACCCAGCCGTCGAAGATCTCAAGCACGGTTGCACAGAACGCCGGGTCGTTGATATGCGCGTCGATCTCGGTCATCGCGATGGGCGGGCGAATCGCGCTGCGCATCTCGTCGAGGAACGCGGCGAGGCCCTGAGGATCGTGCGCGTCGCCGCCTTCACGATCCCACTCTTCGATGCCGAGGTTCGGAAGCACCAGGTGCACCGGTGCCGTCGCCTTGTGCAGTCGCTCACCGATGGCCCTCGCCGTCGCTCGACGTTCCTGCAGGTTTAGCGCGACGGAGGCAATCAGTCGGTTGTGCGCATGGTAGGGTCGGTCGCTGAATTTCTCCGGCACCTCCTGCCATGTGGGCAGATCGATGAGGTCCACGCACCCCGGCGCGACTAGCTGGGGAATGCCCTGGCGACCGGCGTTCATCATTCGACTCCGGCCGCCGTTGATGATGGAGCCGTTGATGAGATTGCCAAGTTCCGGCAGGGCGAAATCCATGACGACCGCAAACGAGCCCTGTGCGGCGAGGCTCTCAAAGGCACGCCCACCCATCCCTGTCGCGTGAAAAACCGCGACCTCAAAACCGCGCCGCTCGAGTTCTGGCTTGAGCGTCACCATGTAACTCAGGCACGACTTGCCGAGACTAGTCATGCCTACCACGGGTCGGTCGAACTGAGGCGGCTCTGCCGCCCGGGCCGCGCCCACGACCGCGCCAGCCGCCTGACTTAGCGAGGACTTGCACAGGCTGTTCAGTCCGTAGAGGCCGCCGGCCCACAGAATCATCTGCACATCGGCCGCCAGCCGCCCGGCATTGATAATCGGCGAATACGACACCGTCGATACTACGTACTTGGGCACGCCCATCGGCAACGCCTGGGCGCAATCGAGCGCCAGATCGGTCCCCATGGTGCCGCCCAGCGCGATCATGGCATTTATCTCGCCGGACGCGTGCAGCTTTCGTGTCAATGCAGACGCGCCTTCGGCCATCACCTGCATTGCAGAGTTCTCATCACCCAGCGCGACAATTTTCTCGATCGTACTGCCCGCCGACTCGGCAACCGCGTGTTTGCTGTGGTCGACTGCACCTTTCGGATCTCCCAGTACGCCAACGTCCATGCAGACAACGACACCGCCCTGCGATTTAATCTTTTGTGCGAGGTATTCGAGTTCATCAGACTTGGTGTCGTAGGTGCCGATGACCAGCACCTTTACCGTCTTGTTCATGAAGTATTTCCTGCTTTGGGCGATTAAGCGTCTGTTGCTGCTAGATTCGATCGCCGCTGGTCTAGCAGCGCGTTGAAAAATCCCGATCTTAGATAATAACGCATCGAATGTTCGATGAGCGACAGATGTGCGGAGAGATTACCCCCAGTCAGAGACATTCAGCGAGGTAAATGCATGCCGCCTCCCAAAAGCCGATCTGTGTAACTGGGTGCGAGATCGCTACCCGAAACTGCACTATATCCCAGCGTGGTGGCTCAGTAGCCGCGACGCCAGAATGACCAGCGGCCGAGCGCGCAATGAGCTGCTCGCCTGTGTTCGGGCGTTGAGGGTGGCGTGTAAAGGGGGCGGTGTGGCGACAAAAAATCTACTTGAACTTGCCCTGGGAGGTTCCGGATGCCCTCGCCTAAATCGCGTTATTCGATTTGTCCACGATCATTATGCCGACCATCTCAATCTTGCGGTAGCCGCCAGAGTGGCGGGGCTCGAGAAAACCTACTTCTCGCGTTACTTCAAGCAACATACCGGGATGACATTCAAACGGTGGCTAAGCGATCTGCGGATACAGCGTGCCATCGAGCTAATGAGCACAGATCTGACGATCACCACGATTGCACATGACGTCGGCTTTGGCGATCTTCGGACCTTCGAACGGGCGTTTCGTCGTTTCACAGGTCTGTGCCCGCGGGTGTTCCGTCAGCAGATAGGTGATCAACGAAGCCAAAGTAAATCGCCTGCGACAACGAACGAATCACAAATTTTGCCGAGTCACCTTGGAAGGCGACTGCTATCTTGATCCCCAGCGAACACAGTGGTAGTGCTTGGAGCGCTCAATGATAAACACAAATTTGGCCCGGACGTTCACTGCTTGCGCCTTAGGTATAGCGGGCACTGCTCATGCAATCGTGATCGATGCGGATTTGATTTCACTGGGCGGCGATTCGTACCGATACGAGTACTCGTTAACAAACGACGGGTCACTTGGTCTTGGCACCGCAATTGAATCTTTCAGCATCTGGTTCGACCCGGCGCTGTATGATGAAGCATCACTGTCAATATCGTCCTCCACGGTAATAGATGCCGCTTGGGATGAGATCATTCTCAGCTCCGGTATCGGCCTCCCCGCTGCCTACGATGCGCTCGCGAATAGCGGTGGAGTTCTGGTTGATGAAACCCTTAGTGGTTTCGCGGTGGAGTTCCTGTGGCTGGACTCCTCGAGTTTGCCCGGCGTGCAGGTATTTGAAATATTCGATCCGAACACTTTTGCGCTCTTGGACTCCGGATTAACAACGCTGGCGAGTATGACGCCCATAGACGAGCCGACGGTGATTTCCCTAGTCGCGATTGGGCTTCTCGTTTGGACCGGCTGTCGGTCAGCTGTCCGTGACGTTTCGCCTTTCCGACTGGGCGTTGATTCGGGTGCCGCAGACGTTGATCCGGCATGAACCTGTTGGTGAAAGCAACGCTCGCGATCGCTGCGGTCTTGGCCAGCACAGGTGTGTACTGCGATCCAATTCCGGGCGCGGGAAGTGAGGCCTCGATCCGGGACGGAAAATCTGTCCGCAATGAGCTTTCCGATCTCACGGTGGGCAATTACGTATTGCTTGAACAAGAACGACTCGACCGCTATTCGGTGGAGCTCACGTACAGTGCGCAGCTGACCAACACCGGCGAAGATGCACGTAACGTGGTCGCGGATCTGACTCTCGCATCTCCGTTCTTATCGCAGGCCGGCCCGAGTCGGTTGACGTTTGGCGATTCGCCGGCGGGCAGTATTAGACAATCGCAACAGGTCTTTCGTGTGATACACGACCGCAGTGGCAGTTTCGACGAGGCGGACCTGCTGTGGTCAGTAAGCTTCGTCCCTTCGCCCGTCGCGCTCGACGCGCCCCCCCAGATCACCGCGGATACTACGATAACTCTTCGCGGGACAGCGCCGCGCTCAGAAACGGTTCAAATTGTAACGCCGACGGCCAGTAGCACATCCGATGTATCGGACGGACGTTTCGAAGCTGAAGTGGCGCTTACCACAAACATGAGAAACCAGCTTTCGGTAACGGCGATTGCCGCAGACGGTGAACGTAGCGCCACGACCATGGCCACGGTGGTCCAGGACAGTTCGCCGCCGATGGTACATGTGGATACACCGCTAGATGGCGGGGAAATCATTAATCTCACGACAGATGTCGTCGGCAGAGTCAGCGATCTGCTCAGCGGTTTTATGGGCCTCGCGGTGTCGGTGAACGGGATAAGTGCCGAAGTGGACGCCGGAATCGGCACCAACGGCACCTTTTTGGCTCGAAATGTCCCGTTGACCCCCGGTGCCGACACAATCTTACTCGTTGAAGCGGTAGACGCGGTTGGCAATCGCGCAATCGCGAACGTTACTGTCCTCCAAGTGCCAGTACCTGTGGACAGCCCCTGGCTGGAGGTGGCATTGGGAAACCATCAAGAAACACAAGTAAATACGATGCTACCCGACCCGCTGGCCGTGCGTTTGACGCGCGCAGACGGTACGCCGTTTGCCAACAAAGTGGTGACGTTCGAAGTGAGGCGTAGCGACGGCCGATTGGGTGCGGATGGCTTTGGGCGGGGCAGATGCTATTTCAACAGCGCACGGACGCCTCTGGCGAGGCCCGAGCGTACCTGCGTGTCGGCAGTGACGCCGGCTCGGGCAACAACCGGGTGATCGCCACTTCGCGGGATGTTGCTGGCAGCGCGACATTTTTCTCATCAGCGTTTTCCGGCCCGCCGACTCAGATCAACATCGGGGCAGGTGAAAACCAACGTGGTGAGGTTTCCTCACCGCTGTCTTCACCGTTGCGCGTATGGGTTAGCGACGGCCGCAACGGAGTGTCGGGTGTTGCGGTCACTTTTGGCGTCGTTACCGGCGGCGGCAACGTTGATGCTTTGGACGAGGTCACTGTGCCGACATCCGCCACGGGGCACGCCGAAGTTGCGTTCACCTTGGGTCCTAATCAAGGCAATCATCGTGTACGCGCGACGTTCCCTGGATTTACCGGCGTTCCCGCGACATTCACTGCATTCGGCTTGGAACGCCAGGAAGATATGGAGACTCGGCTCGCGGGCTTGGTTCTCGACAACGGCAACCGGCCAATCGAAGGGGCGTCGGTGACGGCTACTGTTGCTGGGCAAGCGTTGGCCGCCACGCAAACCGATCGGCAGGGACAATTTGAATTTCTGGACATCCCCGATGGCGCGGCAAAAGTACACGTGGACGGCCTGGTGGCCACCGCCGTTGACGGCGAGCCCGTCCTCCCCGGGAGTTTTCCAGCGCTCGGTCTCGACACGGTGGTGGTGCCCAATGCGGACAACACGCTCCCTGCTCCGGTATTGTTGCCTCGCTTGGATCCGACAAATGCAACCAATTTTGACAATACTACCGATACGATACTTGGTGTCGATGGAATCGACGGGCTGCAGATGCTGGTGCGCGCTGGTTCAATGACGCTCGCCGACGGCAGTTCCCCGAGCCCGGCCGCCCCTGCGATCTTATCGCTCAATCAGGTGCATTTCGATAATGTCCCGATGCCTATGCCCGACGGCGCGGCGCCACCGTTTGCCTGGACGCTGCAGCCCGCCGGTGCACGCTTTGACCCGCCGATAGAAGTGACCTACCCAAACATGAGCGGTTTGGCGCCAGGGTCGGTCGCCTACTTCTTGTCGTTTGATCACCAAACCAACCGGTTCGAGATTGTTGCTTCAGGCAGCGTCAGCACCGATGGGTCCAGCATCAGTTCCGATCCAGGCACTGGATTGTCCGTATCCGGCTGGGGATGCAACTGCCCGCCCTACTCAGTCTCCGCCGACTGCTGTGTCGAAAATATCACCTGCACCGATAACGGGAGCTTGTCCGGCGGGTCCGTCAGCGTCGACGATCCGATGCCGATGCTGGGCGATACCTTCACTTGCTCGGTATCGGGTGTCACGGACAGTGGCGGGACGAAAGAAGTGGAGTGTCCGGGCGGACAGCAGGGTGGGTCCACCGAGCCGGTCGCCCCAGCCACGGTGACATATGCGTACGATTTGATGGAGCCGTTTAGCTCTCGGAGCGGTGACGGCGACTCCCTGACGGTTGACGCGAATGAATTTGGCGACTATGTATGTCGCTTCACCGCCGAGGTCGAACGTGACTGCCCGCCGTCGCCACTAGTGGTCGGGGAGCAAACCGTCTGCGTGGGATCGCAGCCGCCATCAGGCGAAGTCACCGCAGTGACTTACGCAGAAGACATGCGAATCTCCCCCGGCAGTAACTGGGGCATCATGAGGCCCGATCCGTTCACCGATGTCGACATCGAGGCCTACTTCGATTGTGCCACTAAGAAATGGAAACCCAAAGTCGTACTTGCGGACAGCACTTACGATATTGGAGCTCAACTGTTGCCCGGCGTAAGGGAAGCGTCAGTAGGCGTGGCAACGGAAGCCAATCACTGCCAAATGATCGCAGACCTGAATGCATTGGGCGGCTCTTCGTGGTATGTACTCGCGGCGGTCGAGGCGCACGAGCAAGTACATGTGCAAGAATGGGAGGACTCATTGAACCCGGAATTTGCCACGATGAAGAGTACTATTGAAGCGCTGACAGTCGAGCACACGGCGGGGAAAACCGCTACCCAGGCACGCACGGAGATCATAGGCCTCTCACAATATGGCACTGCGATTACCACCGCGAACACGGACGCTCGGACGGTATTTTTCGCGATTCCGGATCCTAACGCGAACACGGATGCAGCGGAGCGAGCTGTTGTCGATCCGATTGTCGTGCAGATTCAGATGCTGGCCGCTACCCAGGGGTGGGCTGCATGTCCACCGTAGCAAATATTGGTAAGGTACTGAGAATGATCCCGATGCGAATCAAAGCACCAAGCGGGCGCGCCGCAATCAAGTTGTTAGCAGAGTCGGTGCTATGCATTGGCATCATTCTAGGCGCACACACGGTGGCGGCAGATCCCTTGACGCGACCCGGTGCCGCAGGAGCGAGCGAATTGAAACTGAACCTGGACGCCGAGGAAACCTCGGAAGCAGAAGGTCGAACGCTGCGGCTGCGGGCTTCGTTGATCAACCCTAGCGCAACGGACGTAGAGGTCACCACCTATGATGCCGACCCGCCGCTGCTGCTGCAGGTTTGGAACGCGACCGGAGAGGTTGTCTTCAGCACCCCGATGGCGAGAGCGAAAATCAACCGGGCTGACGGATTGCCGTCCACCTCCAATCGTACGTTCGATGTGCTGGCGAGAGGCGAAAACAACTGGCAACTAACGATGGGGTGTCCGCCATTCGATACCTCAGCCGAGCCGCTACCTGATGGCAACTACGAGATCCAGGTGACATTGCCGATGGTCTCCTACTTGGACGGAAAGTACTCGGTGGATTTACTCAAATCCAATGTTCTGAAAATAGCCATCGCGTTGGGTGACCGGTATGCAGGACCGAAACAGCACTAATCAGCAGGCCGCGCAAGCAGCGCAGGAGGCAATACCGATGTGGCGTAACCCCCGCAGTAGGGCCAGGAGGTTCTTCAACTCGATCGCCGTGCTGGCTTGCCTTGCCGGGTGTTCTGCGCATGCGCAACAATTGGACGAAACCTGGATGGTTACCGTGAACGGTCAGACCGTCCAAGTCGAACCAGGAGGTGGGTTTACGCTCGCGAACGTCGCGTCACCAGACGACTTCGGAGCAGGTGGCCCGGGCACTCCGCCCGACTTTTTGGGTGACGATTTTATTCGCGTAGTCGCCACACGCACGGTCGATGGCATCACTGAATGGGCCTTCAGCGACCCTTTTCAGATCACACAAGGTGAGACGTTCATCATCGACCGCCTCACCCTGACTCAGACACCCCCACCGTTTCCCGTCTCGATCGATATCGATGTCGCGCCCGGCGAGCTCTCGGTGCTGACAGCTGTTGGCGAGACGACGCAGCTGACGGTAGAGGCAATTCTCGCCGACGGCAGCAATCAAGATGTGACTGCGGCGAGCGCATGGTCCGTATATCGCACCAGCAATCCGCAGGTGATCGATGTAAGCGCGAACGGCCTGGCGACAGCCCAGGGCCGGGGTACTGCCTTCGTGACAGCTGTTAACGAGGGAGCGACGTCAGTCGCACAGTTGACGGTCGTGCCGGACGATCCGCTGACGCAGATCGAGGGTTTCGTGGAATTTGAGGATGGCACACCGGCCGAAGGCGCAGCGATTTCTGTGTTTGGCCTGCCCAACGAAACCACAAGCAATGTCGACGGATCGTTCACCCTGCCGGACGTCGCTAGCACCATTACCGACTCGTTGATCGTGCGCGCGAGCATCGTCGTAGACCAACAACAGTTAGTCGGAAGCAGTGTTGAGGTGCCGCCGATACCTAGCGGTATTACAGACGTCGGCATTATTCGATTGAGCGAAGGGGGCGGGGCACTTGGTCCGATCATCCTCTCTGGAATGGATCCTGAAGATCACGGGACCGCCGGAGACGAGATGATCCGGGACATCTTGAATTTCGTGGTCTTGAACTCCGTCTTGCACGCGACGCCTTCCCAGATTGTCATGCTGGGAGGGAGTTCTAGCCTGGGCAATGAAGCCGCCAGCATCATGTCGCCGCTGGGGTTCACCCTAACCCAGTTCTCGGGGGCCAGCATTGCTAATGTCGATTTGACTCCGGGTACAACGCCTTACGATGCCATCTACATGCCGACCGCTACAGCGGATGTCGGCGGCGGACTCAGCCCCGCTGATCTCGCAGAGATCAACCTTCGGGGCGCTGACATCATAGACTTCGTGAACAGCGGCGGTGGCTTGGCAGCGTTCGCCAACAACTTAGCGGGTGGATATGACTGGTTCCCGTTCGAGGGTTTGGCGGTGGTAGACATTGGAGACGGTAGCGGTATCGTGGTAACGCCGGAAGGGGAGTTCATTTTAGGCCCATCAGCCACCGCCGTGGAACCGTTCCATCTCGCATTTACCGGTCCGCCCGGGTTCTTCGGGCTAGACGTGCTAGCAACTGAGGCCAGCGGATCAATGCGCCCGTTGATCATAGGCGGCGTGGCGAACATACTCAATGGGCCGGAGGCCTTCGCCAAGCTGGTGATCCGCGGCGTGGCAGTACCAAACGCAGAAGATACGCGAGAAACCCGGCGCTAGATCCACCAAAGGCCGTGTGCCGCGGCAATCGCGTGGCTGTTTAATCAGCCTGCCAGCGTGTCTAGCCGCGCATTCGTTCGCCTGTGGGATCGTAGAACGGGCCCAGTTGTACGTCGATGGCGTACGATTGGCCTGCCACCACGACGGCAAAACCGCCTTCGTCGATCCATGCCTTGCTGACGCCTGATTCGTTGTGCACGGACGCGAGGCCGAGTGATTTTCCTGTCCGATACCCCCAAGCACCGGAGGTGACATGTCCGACGATGGCGCCGTCTTTCTTGATCACTTCGTTGTGAATCAGGAACGGTCCACGGACGGGATCGGCATCCGTTAACGCGATGCTTAGCGTGCGGTGCTTTGTCGCCCGTCCGCTTGCCGTCTGTGCCTTCAGCGCCGCCTTGCCTAGGAACTGTTCCGGCTTGTCCAGATCTACGGCGAAGCCCAGTCCGGTCTCGAACGGCGTGTCGTCTTCGCCGATATCGTGGCCGAAATGGCGGAAGGCCTTTTCCATTCGACAGTGGTTAATGGCGAAGAGTCCGCAGTGCCTGAGTCCCCGATCCGCGCCCACCTCCTGTATCTGCTCGTAGACCTGCGCGCAGAACTCCGTTGGCATGAGCAACTCATAGCCCAACTCGCCGATAAATGAGCGGCGGATAGCCCAACTGCGTGCGTAGCCCACGTCAATCTCACGCGCCGCGCCGAAGGCAAATGCATCGGCGGACAAATCATCGTCAGAAAGCGTTTGAAGGATAGCGCGCGAGGCGGGTCCGTGCAGGGTGAGTAGCGCGAATGCGGAGGTCGCATCGAATATCTCGAACCGCCAGGCGCTATCGGCGTGTTGCCTGATCCAGGCCTGATCCCGCGTTTGGCTCGGATGCCCCGTGAGGACGATGTACTTCGTCGGCGCGAGCCGGGTGATAGTAACATCGGCCTCGATTCCACCGCGCCGGTTGAGGAACTGCGTATAGACGGATCGCCCGACGGGCACGGACAGGTTCGCACCGCAGACCCGATCGAGCGCCCGGACCGCATCCGGCCCTTGCACCACGATCTTCGCGTACATCGACTGATCTGCAATGACGGCGCCATCCCGCGCAGCCAAGCACTCAGCCTCAACTTCGCGCGCCCATGCCTGGCGACCTATTGATGGCTTCGTGGGCCATGCGTCACTGGCCTTATCGAAGTACATCGGAATTTCCCAACCGCTTCTCTCCGCAAACTTGGCGCCGGCCCTCTGAAGCTGCGCATGCAGCGGCACCCGCCGTACTCCGCGTGCGGTCTGTATCTGACGCCCCGGCCAGGCCAGCCCGTAATGAAAACCAATCGACTCGGTCACTCTCTCAGCCAGGTAGCGCCGGTTGGATTGGAAGAAGTGCGAGCGCGATGTCAGCACGGGTGCCATGCTGCTGCCGGGCTCGCCGTCAACGATCCAGTGCGCCATCGTCAAGCCGACGCCGCCGGATAGCAGGATGCCATTTGAGTTCATGCCGGCGGCGATCCAGAGGCCGTCGAGTTCGGGCGCGGGGCCCATGATGGGGCGACCGTCCGCTGTGAAGCTCTCCGGGCCACAGAAGAATGTACGCACACCGAATTCGTTCAGCACCGGGAGGCGCGCGAGCATAGTATTGAGAATATTTTCGTTGTGCTCGATGTCGTAGGGCAGCTCGTCAAACTCAAATCCGTCCGGAATGCCCGCTTGCCCCCAGGCCTTGCCGCGTGCTTCGAATGCGCCGATAAGCAGCTTTCCTGCATCTTCCTTAAAGTAGATTCGATCTTCAGAACCTACCAGGACCGGCAAGTCCCTAGGCAGCCCGGCAATCGGCTCGGTGACCACATAAGTGTGTTCCGCCGCATGCAACGGTACCGTTACGCCGTGGCGTTTGGCGAATTCCTGCGTCCACATTCCGCTGGCCAGCAACACCTTGTCGGTGGCGATGGCGCCGTTATCGGTTTCGACCGCAGTGACCCTGCCGTCCTTTGTCGCGAGCCCGCAGACCAGGGTCTGCTCGAATACCTGTGCACCCATCTGGCGGGCGCCGATTCTTAGCGCCTGGGCGACATCCAACGCGTTGACTTGCCCGTTTGAGGGGACCACGAATCCGCCCAGTACACCTGCGGTGTCGAGCAGTGGCCAGCGCTCGCTAAGCGCCTCGACCGACAGTAGCTGACTCTTGATGCCCATTCTTTGCGCATGGGTGTGATTGCGTTTTAGCTGCTCCATGCGCACGTCGGAAAGCGCATAGTGCAAAGTGCCATTTTGCTTGTACCCGGTCGCCTGTCCGGTCTCCTGCTCCAGCTCGCGAAACAATCGCGTCGTGTACTTGCATTGCTCCGTTTGTGCCTTCGAATCGCGCAGTTGGCCGACAATGCCAGCGGCATGCCAGGTGGTACCCGAGGCGATGGCCTTGCGTTCCAGCAACACGACATCGCTCACGCCTTTCTTGGCCAAGTGGTACAGCGTTGACAGCCCGATAATGCCGCCGCCGATGATTACGACGCGAGCCTTCGCGGGTAGTGCTGTGTTTACGCTCAACGTTAGGCTGCCGCTGCATCCTTGTGAATGCGCATACCGAGTGGCCCGATGGCGAGCAAAGACAACACAGAGATCACCGCTGCCACCATAAGGACTGTATTGAACGACGCACCGCTGTCGACGATGCGACTGGCAAGCGCAGCGCCGGCCGACATACCCACAAACTGCAGGGGCACTGCCACTTTGATCAATCCCCCAGTTCGATCGCCCAGTGCCACGATGCCCAGGATGAGGGGCATCCCACTGTTCCAGCAAAACTGGAACACCAGGTTAAGCGTTAGGAATTTTGGATAGTCCAGACTGCCCGTGAGCGCCAGGATGCCCACGGCGCCAAGGATGACGACGATTGCAGTCGAGCGCAGGTAACCGATTTTCTCGCCCAACCAGGCGACAGCGAATGCGCCCGCCACGCCTGCCAACTGCGACAGGCCCAACGCGCTGGCAATCTGCTTCTCGGCAGATAAGCCATTCGCCTCACCGATCAACGACATGTAGGTATACGCGGCCATATAGCCCAGATGGAAGATCAGGATCGAGGTGACGCTGATCAGCCCGACAACGCTCATGACCGGAACACTCGCGTGGCCAATCTGTTCCGTTGCGCCACTGATGCCGCGCTTGTACTCGACAGCGATGAAGGCCACACCGAGCGAGACCAGCACGCAGATGGAAAATACCATGAGAAAGTGATCGTAGGTACCGCCGGCGAAAATATTCGGTAGCTGCCAGAACATGAGCGCGCTGAAGGCAATGATGCCCATCGTTGCCCAAGCAAAGTTGCGGGCGGGATTGGTGGACTGTGCCAGTATGGCCCACGCAATTCCGGTCACCAGACCTGCACCCACGCCGGCGCCCAGTCGCGCCGCCGCAAACGGCGCGTAGGTATCCAGATACATGCTAAGCATGTTCATCAGGACCATCAGGATGCCGCCTGCTAACGTTGCGCGGAACCAGTCAATTCGGTTCCCAATGATGGCGAACGCGATGGCGCCGCCGACGAAGCCGAGTAGTTCGAACGATGACACCGCCCCCGCATCGGCGGGGCTGAAATCAAGTAATGAGACCATGCCCTGCACCATGCCGGGCTGAACCGTAATCGCGGTCCCCGAGACGGCCACGGCCAGGATCGCGGCGAGCACGGTAGACAGGTGGTCCTGCTCTTCAGTCGTTGTCATATGCTGTTCCCCTCGCACCAAATCCCCCGACCTGGTTTCTTCGAATTGTATGTGCCCGCGCTGGTGCAGTTACGCGCCTAATGCCTCGGCTGCCTGGAAACCCGCGGCAAGCGATGCTGCAATGCGTTGCACATCCTGCGCGGTGATGATTAGAGGTGGAGACAGGATGATGGTGTTGCCGGAGATTCGAATCATCGTCCCCGATTCGTATGCCACTTTAAACACCGTGTCCATCACCGCCTTGTCCGCTGGCGTCTTGTTCTTACGATCGGCGACAAGTTCAAGGCCGATCATCAAGCCCTGGCCGCGAACGTCGCCTATGCACTGATGCGTTGATTGCAATTGCTGGCAGGCCTGGATTAACTCAGCGCCGCGCGCCTTCGCGTTGGCCGCGACATCGGATTCGGTCAGTTGTTTGATGGTCGCGAGCGCCGCCGCAGCCCCCACGGGATGCGCCGAGTAGGTGTAACCATGCCCGATCGACCCAGTGCTGGTTTTATTGCTCTCAAACGCCTCGGCAACCGGCTGAGAGATCATCGTCGCGCCCACGGGAAAGTAGCCGTTCGAGACGCCTTTTGCGATACATGCGATATCGGGATTGACGCCCCATAGTCGCGAGCCTGTCCACGCGCCGGTGCGCCCGAAAGCGGTAATCACCTCGTCCGCGATAAGCAGAATGCCATGTCGGTCGCAAATTTTCCGCACCTGCGGCATAAAGGATGGGTGTGGCACGATCACGCCGCCTGCCCCGAGCACCGGCTCCATGATAAAGGCGGCGATCGTATCGTCGCCCTGAAAATCGATCTCGGCCTCCAGCGCCTTTGCGCACAGGTTAGCCAGTTTCTCCGGATCGGATTCCTCGAAAGGGTTCCGGTAGGTCCAAGGGGCTGGAATATGAAAGCATCCGGGCAGGAGGGGCTCGTAATTGCGTCTGAACTTGGCGTTGCCATTTACGGACGCGGCGCCGAAGTGGGTACCGTGGTAGCCGTTGCGCAGGCTTAGGAACTTCGTTCTGTCCGGCTGCCCCGTGATGCGATGATATTGCCGCGCCAGACGCAGGGCCGTTTCAACCGAATCCGAGCCGCCGGAAGTGAAAAATGCCCGCACGAGCCCGTCGTCCGCGAACCAGTCCCGCAACGCTACAGAAAGCTCAACGGTGGGCGCCGTGGTTGTTCCCCGGAACGATGAGTAATACGGCAGCTCTTGAAGCTGCCGCGAAATCGCGTCCTTGATCGGCTGGCAGGAATAGCCGAGGTTGACGTTCCACAAGCCACCGACTGCGTCGAGCACGGTGTTGCCATGCATGTCGGTCACGCAGACGCCTTTCGCGCTCGAAATGACAATGGGCGGTTTCGCCAGCATCTCTGCCGGGTGAGCCATCGGATGCCAGTGATGTTGAGCGTTGTGTCGCTCCAGAAACTCGGTGCTTGGCACAATCAGTCCTCGAATAAAAGTTGTTTTGCGCGCGTAAACGCATCGCCTGGCTGGGTGACGTTTAGGTGTACGGCCATCATCCCAGCCTGCATCCCACCCCGGACGTTCCTCAATTGGTCGTCAATGAAAACGCAGTCGGCGGGTGCAACGCCCAACGTTTCGGCGCAGTTTGTATATGCGCGGATGTCGGGTTTAAGCACGCCCGTGTATGTGCCATCAACCACCGCGTCAAACGCATCGAAAAAATCCCAGCGTGCGGTGAAACCTTCGCCATAAAACAGATCGAGTTCATTCGACAGGATGGCCAGTTTCGTACCGGCCTGTTTCACTTCATGCACAAGCTGCGTGGCTTCGGGGCGAATTATCGCGTTGCACTCGTCACCTCGAACGGCACGCACGAAATCCGACATTTCGCTCCAGTGCCGACCAGCGAGTTCGCTCACTTCCCGCGTACGCAAGCGCCAATAGTCCCGCTCGGAGATTTCATCGTTCTGCATTTTCACCCAAAGCGGATCGGACGAAGGATCGAACGGTCCCATCCACGTTAATGTGCCAGCTTCCAGCCCCAGCGCGGCCTCGTTCCTGGCATGATCTTCGAACAGTGTTTTCGAAATGACGCCGCCGAAATCGAGCACGAGTGCACGATCCAAGCTCATGCCACGACGCTCCGGGCGCCGCATTCGTCAATCGGGTATGCCGCGCCGAGCTCCGCAGAAATTCTGCGTGCGGTGGCGATCACCCGCTTGCGCAACACCTCGAGATCGGTGGTATCTACCCGCGAGCCGGGGGCTGCCACTGCGACGGCGCCTTCAGCGAATTCGCCAGCCGTAAAGACCGGTGCCGCGATACCGCAGACACCGTCCTCGAAGCCGTTTCGGGAAACGGCGTATCCTTGTTCCCTGACAGTAGTAAGCATCTGACGTATGAGGGACACGTCAGTGACCGTATCCGACGTAAAGGCAGTCATCTTTTTCGCGAGCACGGTTTTCACAATACTCGGAGGGGCGAACGCCAGGTAGGCGAGACCCGAGGCCGAGGCATGCACGGGCAATACCTCACCTTCTTGCAGAATCACACGGTTTGCTTTGGAAGGCTCTATGGCGGCGACAGTGCCGAGTTGTCCGCCAGCGTAGAGAGAGAAATGCGCGGTTTCGCCGGCGGCTTCCATCAGTGCGGACAGGATCGGGGCCACAACTAGGTGAGTGGGGCGAATGGATTCGCGAATCTTCGCGAGCCGGAGGATGGCCGACCCCAGTGTGTACCTGCGAGTATTGACGTCCTGCTCCACAAAGCCTTTGGACTGCAGCGCAACCAGTAGGCGCCGGGTCGATGCCTTGTCAAAACCAGATGTGCGGGCCATTTCCGTTAGCCCGAAGTCCGGCGTCTGCTCGGTAAAGTAGTTGAGCAGTGATAGCGCTTTTTGAACGGTTTGCATTGCCGCGCAATAGCTCCAAGCGGGCGAAAAGGCAGGCAATTCTTGACTGAAAACGGCAAATTTGCAAGCATTATTTGTAACTAGGGTTCAAATAGTGAACCGATATGTGTTCGAGGCTAATGAAAGAAATGCTCAATCAGGTTGATATTGATGCACTCCGTAACGCCCCCATCCTGCCACAGGGGCTGTTGATCGAAGGCAAGACGGTTCCGGCGCAATCCGGCGAAACGCTCAGTGTCAGCAGCCCGATCGACGGCGCGCCGCTGACGACGTTGGCCGCCGCCGCATCGGGCGACGTGGATGCGGCCGTAATTGCCGCCCGCCGCGTATTCGACCGTGGCGACTGGTCGCGAATGGCGCCCGCGCAGCGCAAGAAGGTGATGCATCGCTGGGCCGCACTCGTGCGCGATCATGCGATGGAACTGGCCGTGCTCGGGACGCGTGACAACGGCACCGAGATCCAGATGGCGATAAAAGCGGAACCGCTGGGGGCGGCTAACACCATTGAGTACTACGGAGAGGCCATCGACAAGGTCTACGGCCAGATCGCGCCAAGTGCCGATGACATTGTTGGGCTGATCCAGCGCGAGCCCGTGGGCGTGGTGGGGGTGATCGTTCCCTGGAACTTCCCGCTGATGATAGGCGCTTGGAAATTTTCTGCGGCGATGGCGGCGGGCAATTCTGTGGTAATGAAGCCACCTGAGATCGCGTCGCTGTCGCTCATCCGGATATCGCAGCTGGCGCTGGAAGCTGGCGTGCCAGCTGGGGTGCTGAACGTGGTGACCGGGCTGGGTGATGTTGCCGGCGAAGCACTGGGGCTCCATCAGGATGTTGATGTCATCGCTTTCACAGGCTCCGGCGGCGTTGGCCGGCGCCTGCTCGAGTATTCGGCGAGATCGAATCTCAAGCGTGTGTATCTGGAACTCGGCGGTAAATCGCCTAATATCATCTTCGAGGACGTAGAGAACATCGATACGGCGGTGAAGGCGAGCGCCAACGGGATGTTCCGTAATTCCGGTCAGGTCTGCATCGCCGCGACCCGGCTGTTGGTGCAGGAGTGTATTGCCGATGAAGTGATCGATAAGATCACATCGGCTGCCGAAGCGCTCGTGGTCGGCGACCCCCTCTCAATGATGAGCGACGTGGGTGCTGTGGCAAGCCACGAGCAGTTGTCGCGCATTTGCGGCTTGGTCGAACAAGCACAAAGCGAGGGGGCTGAACTGCGAACAGGCGGGCACGTGCTGCATGCCGGCACCGGCGGCGCTTACATGGCTCCCACCGTCTTTTCCGGCGTTGTGCCAGAGATGGCTATCGCTCGCGAAGAAGTATTTGGCCCCGTCCTCAGTGTTCTTCGATTCCAGAATGAGGAGGAGGCGATTCGCATTGCGAATGCGACGAGTTTCGGTCTTTCCGCCGGTGTATGGACGGCGAACCTGAATACTGCGCATCGGATGATACGCCGCATCCAGGCGGGAACGGTGCATGTCAATTGCTACGGTGGATCGGATTTGACGGTGCCGCTGGGTGGGGTCAAGGAGTCGGGGAATAGTCACGATAAGTCGCTCCACGCGCTCGAGAACTACGTCAACATCAAGACCGCCTGGATGAAACTGAGGTGAGCTGTCGCGAACATACCGGCGCTTGGGGTTGTTGATGAGTTTGCCCGCGACTTAGCAAGTCGCGCCGGTTTGACCCCGGCGTGTGTGTGCTCCTGGCTTAATGATCAGGGTGTCGGCACGTAATTGATCCAACACTTTTTCGGCAGTGCTGCCAATAAGAAGATTGCGTAGCGCCGTTCGCGACACCGCGCCCATCACGACAAGGTCGGCATTCTGTTTCGCTGCGTGCGCTACGATCTCGTGCGAGGGCACGCCGACAACAACCCGTACATCATCCACGGGGCAATCCAAGGTGCTGACAAGCTGTTGCAGGAGTTGGCGGCGCCCTTCAAGTACGCCGTCGAACACCGGCTCGGTGAAGGTGGCAGGAACCCCGCCGACGCCTGCGGCGACCGGGCCGATTGGTGGGATAACGTTCAGGACGTGGAAAGATGATTTGTGACGTCGCGCGATCGCGGCGGCATGGCGCAAGATGCGATGATCCAACTCCGCCGGTTTGTCGTCGACGTGCACCGGGTCGACGGCCGCGAGGATGCGTTGGTACTGATGCGTAGCGCCCGGGCGCGTTAGCATTAGTGGCGCAGAACAGTGGCGGATCAATTGCCAATCCCGGTTCAGGTGCGAAATACGTTGCCAACGGGTGGGGCGATCGCTCTGGGCGATTACCATATCTGCATGTTGCGCGCGGGCGTACCGCAGCAGCGCCTGCCAGCCGCAGTCCGTCCACGCCACTTGCGAGTCGAGGTCATAGCGCGCGAACGTCTCGCCGATGCGACCCAGCGAATCGCGTCGGCCGTGCAACAGCAGGTCTATCGCTTCGCGCAGTATGTGCTTGTCAGGCTTGGAGTCGGCATCGGCCAGCTGAGGATGGAAAACACTGTGAAACAGTCGAACGCTATCGCCTTCCTCCAGCAACGAGTGCGCAGCGGTAATGCTCGGCGGCGTATCCTTGCTGGAATCGGGGGGTGATTTTTGATAGTCGATGACAAATGTTCTCAACTATTCACTCCGGGACTGGGGAATTGTGATAATTACGACAGAAGGTACACTCCCACAATTGAGGACACATCGCGGGCTATCCGATGGCCAGCTTCGGAAATTACGTATGCGCAGGCGCAGCAACAGATGAGTAAGACGTCCAGGGATGCTATCGAGAGTGCCAGTGATGGATTACTGGAGGCGTTGCTCGGCGCGGCGGTGGACGGGATTGTCGTGATTGATGAGCGCGCCAGTATTTTGTCCTTCAGCAGCGGTGCGCAGAGGATGTTTGGGTATACGGCGCACGAGGTGATCGGTCGGAACGTGACGGTTTTGATGCCTGAGCCCTACCGTTCCGAGCATGATGGGTACATGAGCCGGTATCTGCGTACCCGTGACCCCCGCATTATTGGGATCGGGCGCGAGGTTAAGGCCCGTCACAGCGACGGGGAGGTGTTTCCGATAGATCTCTCGGTCGGCGAGGCCCCAATGGGGGAGCGCTCGCTGTTCGTAGGCATCATGCGTGATCTGCGACGGCGCACCAGCCTGCAAAACGAATTGCGTATGGAGCGCGCGCACGGCCGGCAGTTGGAGCGTTCGCTGGCGCATGTGCATCGGGTCAGTACGTTGGGCGAAATGGCCGCCGGAATTGCCCACGAGATCAATCAACCATTGTCGGCGATTACCACGTATGCTGACGCTGGCCAGCGATTGCTTATGCAGGACACGCCGGATTTGGAGAAGCTGGCTTACGCCATGAGCTGTGTTGCGCAGCAAGCACGCCGCGCTGGCGATGTGGTTGTGCGTATGCGCGAACTGGCGCAGGAACATGAAACACCGCGCGAGCGTCTGAACATTAACGACGTTATTCGCGATCTTCTCGTGTTGATTGAAACCGAGGCGCGCGACAGTGACGCGCCCATTCGTCTCGCGCTGGGTGATGAGCTGCCGCTAGTGGAGATTGATGCGGTGCAGATTCAGCAAGTGGTGATTAATTTGGTACGCAACGGGCTTGAAGCCATGATCAAGCGCTCCCAGGCAGAGTTGGGTATTTGTATTGAGACCAGCGTGGACCGGGATGGGGACGGGGTTGCAGTAGCGGTCGTCGATCACGGCGAGGGCGTGCCGCATGAGAAGTTGGACGCAATTTTCAATCCGTTCGAAACCTCCAAACCGGACGGTATGGGGATCGGGTTGTCAATTTGCAGTACGATTGTGCAACGCCACGGTGGGCGCTTGAGTTGCGCACCCAATCCGGCTGGCGGCATGCGTTTTGTGTTTACTCTACCCGCAACGGAGGGCCGCGATATTGTTTAAGTCAGTCTCTGAATTGCCGACCCGTCAGCGCATCTATGTGGTGGACGATGATGCGGCGGTGCGCGACAGTTTGAGTTTTCTTTTGGATTCGGTAGGCCTTCAGGCCGCTGCATTCGCATCGGCGAACGACTTTCTCGAGCATTATGATGGCGAGCCCGGCGTATTGTTGCTGGATGTGCGAATGCCCTCAATGAGCGGGCTTGAGTTACAACAGATGCTGAAGGACAGGGGTTGTACTGCGCTGAAGATAATCTTTATCTCCGGCCACGGCGACATTGAAATGGTCGTCGAAGCGCTTAAGCGGGGCGCCGTTGATTTTTTGCCTAAGCCTTTCCGCGATCAAGAATTACTTGATCGTATCCACGAGGTGTTGGACTCCAATCAGGTCGAGATCGACATGACGGCTTCGATGAATGATACACGGGCGCGTTTGGCCTCACTTACGCCGCGTGAGCGCGACGTGCTGGCGATGGTAGCCGATGGCAAAGCCAATAAGGTGGTCGCGGTTGACTTGAGTATCTCGCAGCGGACAGTGGAGATACATCGTGCGCATGTGATGGAAAAAATGGGCGTCACCTCCCTCGCACAACTCATCCGCGAACTGTTCCGAGCGGGATACTTCGAAAGCTAGAGGCCGCTGGCGTTAGTGGTGCAGGGCGTGGTGGTGTGCGGGTGCGCCGGGTTGGTTTGAAGGCAATGCATGGTAGAGCGGCATCATGGCCAGCCATATGCCGCCAACAATCAGCGCGGCGCCTAACGCCCGGCGTGACGCCATGGTGCCGAGGCCGCGCAGACGTGAGCCAGCCAGAGACACGCCCAGCATTGCTGGTAAAGTACCCGTCCCAAAAGCTAACATGATGCTGGCCCCTTGCAGGGCCCCACCCGAGACGGCGCTGACCGCCAGCATACTGTAGACCATGCCGCACGGCAGCCAACCCCACAGCAACCCAAGTACAAACAGGTCGCGGTGATTTTCTGCTGGCCTCAGGCGATGGGTGAGCGGCGTTAGCTGGGCCCACAAACGAGCACCCACACGCTCGAACACCGATACACCAGGGCGCCGGCGCAGAAGTTGAAGTCCGATTAGCAGCAATATGCCACCCAGAGCAAGACGTAGCATCCCCGACCAATGCGCAATTCCGGCAACGTCACCCAGCGCGAAACCAAGATACCCGAACGTTGCCCCCATGGCCGTGTAGCTCATCATTCGCCCGGTGTTGTAGAGCAACGAGCGCCGGCCCCGTTGGCTGCCGTCACTCGACGCGCCGAGCGCCGCCATTGGCCCGCACATGCCAAGACAGTGGCCGCTTGCCATCAAGCCGGTCAGCAGGGCGGCGCCTGCGGTCATCGACTCCGGAATCATGGGTCTGGGTGATCCTGTGCATCATCTAACAGCACACGCCATCCTGCGGAGTTCAGATCGTCGAACTGTCGATGGCGCACCATCCAGAAGAAAGCTCCAACGGCAATTGCAAATAACGACAGGCTCAATGGAATTAGTACAAACAGAATCTTCATCCCGCGGGCCTCACCGGTTTGCCCATAGCTGCTTGTGGGCTGACGGGCAGGCGAGTGCTGTTCGATCCCTTTGCTGCCTGACCAGCAGCGCGGGCGGCGGCAAAGCCGCGTTCGCCTTGCCAGGCGAAGCGCGAGGAGTTGAGTACCACGAATAGGGAGCTTAACGACATGCCTAACGCGGCAAACCCGGGGCCGATCAAGCCCAGAGCGGCTAACGGTACGGCGAGCACATTGTAGCCAATGGCCCAGAGCAGGTTCTGGCGGATGGTGCGTTGTAGTCTTTGGGCGAGGTCTGGAAGCAACGTTAGCGGATGCAGCGCAGATCCGGTCAGCACGATGTCTGCCCCGCTCTGTGCCAGTTGAGCGCCACTGGTGAGCGCTACCGAGACGTCCGCGCCCGCCAATAACGGCGCGTCATTCACGCCATCGCCTACCGCCAATACTACTTCACCGCGGTCCTGTAGCATATGCAAATGCGACACCTTCTCCTCGGGAAGGCATGAAGCGGTGCCGCTGTCGAGGCCCAGCGCACGCACTGCCTCGTTAACGCGTTCTGGTCGGTCGCCGCTTAAAATTTCGCTCCGAATTCCACGCGCTCGCAGAGCATCGATGGTGGTCCTGGCGTCCGCTCGCCACGCATCGCTGAGCATCACTGCGCCAAGCAGCCCATCCTGATCGGCCACCAATACATTCGCTTGTCGCGCCCAAGGGTGACGGAGATCGACGCCAACAAATTCGCCATGCCCAACCCTGAGTGCTCGAGTACCAACGCTACCGCACAAACCACATCCAAAGATCGTTTGAACGTTTCGCGCCGGGCCTGCCGGCGGGATATGTCGGAATGCTTCGGCGAGCGGATGGCTGGCGTGTTGTTCAAGGCTGGACACCAGGCACAACAATTTTTCCGCAGAGACTGCTTGAGAATGGGCGGGGTTGACCACGACGTCATCGATGACCGGTTTGCCCTGACTCAAGGTACCGGTCTTGTCGAACACTGCGTGCGTGATACGGCTCAGGCTTTCTAGTGCCTCTAAGCGGTTCACCAACAAGCCACCTCGGGCGAGCTGCGAGGCGGCTGCGGAAAGGGCGGTCGGGATCGCCAGCGACAGTGCGCACGGGCAGGTCACCACCAGAACGGCGAGTACGATTCCCAGCGCCCGCTCCGGCGCGATCAGCCACCAGACAGCACCGACGGCGCTCGCCACCACGAGCAAGGCCAGTACGAAATGTCGCGCCAGCCGCTCCCCAAGACCCGCATAGACTGGTCGCTGGTGGCGCACGGCGCTAAGCGTGGTAGCGATGTGGGCGACTCGGCTATCGGCGTCCGCAGCGCATACCCGAACGAGCAGTGCACCATCAAGATTGATGCTGGCCGCGAGCACAGTGTCGCCGGGCTGTTTCGCGACGGGCTCCGATTCGCCCGACAAAAGCGACTCATCAAGGTGCGCACTGCCATGCTCCACGACGCCATCGGCGGCAACCGCCTCACCGGCGGGCACTCGAATGAGATCACCAGGGCGCAACGTGGTGCGTGGCACCGGCGCGGTGATCGGCTCTTCCTTGTGCCCATCATGGTGGATCAGTTTCAGTGCCACGTCAGGTAGCATCGGCGCGAGTGCGAGTTTCGCATCCAGCGCTTTGTGCCGCACCAGCATTGCGACAAACCTGGCACACAGCAGGAAAAATACAAACATGCTAACGGATTCAAAGTAGGTCGCGCCTTCGCCTTTGTAGAAGTGCAGGCAGCTGGCGCCAAACGCTAACAACAACGCGATGGCCACAGGCACATCCATGTTGAGACGGCGTGTGAGCAGGGCGCGCAGGGCACCGCTGAGGAACGGTGCTCCGGCGTAGAACACGACAGCGGCAGCCACGATCATTGATACCCCTAGAAGAAGGCGCTCGATCGCCGGGTCGATGCCTTGCATGGCGCCCGCGTAGGTGGCCACCGAAAACATCATGACCTGCATCATGCCGAGTCCACTTACGGCCAATCGCTTTAGTAGGTCGCTGCGTTCGTGCTGATGCGCGCGGCTTGCGCTGTTGCTCTCCAGCGGGTGGGGCCGATATCCCAGCCGCACGAGAACAGCCAGTGCTTCACTCAGCGGGCGTACTGATGGGGCCCAGCGTAGAGTCCCAGTGCCGCTGGATACATCTACCTGGATGCTTTGAACGCCATCCAACTTGCCGAGGGCGGATTCGATGAGCCAGGAACACGCCGCGCAGTGCAGCCCTTCGATGAGCATATGCACCGAGGCGAAACCCTCTGCATCAGTTGGACATTCAGCATCAAACGCGCGCCACCGGGATATCGAGTTTAGCTCGTCAACGCTGATAGATTGGCCGGGTCGTTCTCGGAACCGATAGTAGTCCGCGTGACCGCCATCAAGAATCAACCGGGCTACCGCAAGGCATCCGGTGCAACACACCGCCCGCTCGCGCTCGTTGACTCGTATCGTCAGGTCAACCCCGGCCGGCACCGGCTCGTGGCAATGAAAGCAAGAGCTAGTCATGGGGCGAGGGCGGTGTCGTGGCGCGCATGTCGTCGCGCCATTGGGCGTATTCCTCGTCGCTTAGTAGCAGAGTGTCGCTCTGATTCGTGGCCATCCACAACATCGAAAGGCCAGACAGTAAAGCAAAACACAAAATTCCCGCGACAAGTATCATAGTCGGTTCGCTATACCAGTGAACTTCGCGTCGTGCGTTCATCGCGCAGCCTCGGTAGGATAAAAGAACTTGGTGGTGCGCTCGATGTTGATCTGATGGTTAGTGTCGGCACGCAGCGTGAGAGTAACGGGCACGGCGCCGAACCCGTCACTCTGGTTCGCACGCAGCCTAATAGCAAATGCCTGCGCCTGCGCCGCGGGTACGTGGAGTGGTGGAACGTCCATTTGGACGCCCTCCATGCCGCTGATCTGAAGCGAATACTGCTGGGGGGTGTCGGTCATGTTGACCACTCTCAGAGTGTAGACGTTTTCTACCTGGTGATTATCGACGAGTCGGTACAGGGCGTTGCGGTCGCGCACCACTTCCATGCGCAGCGGCGTGCGGGTTCCCAGCGACACCAGCATCCCGGCGGTGATCAGGGCCAGCAAGGTGGCGTACAGAATAACGCGTGGACGAAGAATGCGGATCGCGTTGCCATTGTCGGCATTCTCAGTGGTGTATCGGATGAGATTCTTCGGGTATCGCATCTTGGCCATGACGTCGTTGCAGACATCGATGCACGCAGCGCAGGCAATGCATTCATACTGCAGCCCGTCGCGGATGTCGATCCCGGTTGGACACACCTGCACGCATAAGGTGCAGTCAATACAATCGCCCTTCGTGTTATCAGCGCGTTGCGCCTTGCGTGAGCGGCCACCGCGCGGTTCGCCACGGTTCTCATCATACGCGATGATCAACGTGTTCTTATCGAACATGGCACTTTGGAAGCGCGCGTAAGGGCACATGTACTTGCACACCTGTTCGCGCAGAAAACCGGCATTGCCGTAGGTGGCGAAGCCGTAGAACAACAGCCAGAACACACCCCAGGGATGCACCGTCCAGGTCAGAATGTCGGCGCTAAGCTCACGCACGGGCGTGAAGTAACCAACGAATGTGAATCCTGTCCACAGGGAGAATGTGATCCACAGAAACTGCTTTGACGCTTTGCGTATAAGTTTGTCGCGAGTCATAGGGCTGCGATCAAGCTTTATGCGTTTGTTGCGCGGCCCCTCTGTCCAGCGTTCCATCACTAGAAACGCTTCGGTCCACACGGTCTGCGGGCAGGCGTAGCCACACCACAGACGCCCGGCCAAGGCGGTGGTAAAGAATAGCGTTAGCGCTAGGATCAACAGGAGAAGAGCGAGATAGATAAAGTCCTGAGGCCACAGCGTAAGCTCAAAAATATGAAACTGACGCGCGGGGAGATCGAACAGCACTGCCTGGCGACCGTCCCACTTGAGCCAGACAACCCCGTAGAAAAGCCCCAACAGCACGTACATGGCAATGCGGCGAAGGTTGGAGAACTTGCCCTGCACGTCGTGCGGATAAACTTTGGCCTGCTTTTCGTACAGAGATCCACTCGGAGACCCGCCCGCCGGTGAATCAATGTTTGCCATGCGGCGCCCCCGTATCGGTCGAGTCCTCGGGCAGATCGCCTGTGCGACCGGCCAGGCTCTCGCGAGCCTCTTCCTCGAGTACTGGGAAATCGCGAGCGCGCCGTTCTGTGCGGAGCAACCAGGTGGAGATGCCGGTGGCGACCAGGGCGATCAGCCAAAAAAATAGAAACCCGATGGAGTAGATCGCTTGATCGCTCAGGTTGTCGATCGCGAACACAAAGGCGTGCTGCAAGCGGGTGGCATCGATATAGGCAAAGAACAATAACGTGCTGAGGCACGCCGTCAAGAACGAGGGCCAGATGACAACCGCGATACTGCGTTTGCGCTGGTTCCAGTGTTCCATTGCTAGCCCCCGCCGCCGGCCGGCGCGTTAGGAGAGGGCCCCAGGCTCAGTACATAGGCGGTGAGCAATTTTATCTCTTCCTCACTCAGCAAGGTGCCGTGGGCGGGCATGTTCCCGGTGCGACCTTTGGCGATCGAGTGTGTCAGAGACTGCGCATCGCTGCCGTACAGCCAGATGTTGTCGGTGAGGTTGGGTGCACCGAGCAATTGCATGCCTTGCCCAGTTGGACCGTGGCAGGCGATGCACATGACGCTGAAATGCGTCTTGCCGGCGTCGGCGAGCGTGGAATCCACGTTTTGTCCCGATATTGACTGCACATAGGCGACCACCGCTTTGACCCCGTCTTCGCCGAGCGCCGGGCCCCATGGCGGCATGGCGGCAACCCGTCCGTTCGTAATCGTATGGGTTATCGCGATCGCATCGTTGCCCCAGAGCCATTCACTGTCAGTCAAATTGGGGAAGCCTTTGGCGCCGCGAGCATCGGCGCCATGACAGGTCGCGCAGTTGGCACCGAACAGTCGGCTGGCAATCTCCATGCCTTCGGGGTGACGGCTGAGCTGTGCGTAGTCCAACTTGGCAAGCTCGCTGAATTTTTGGTGATACACGGCATCGATACGCTCGCGTTCGGCCAGATACTGATCGATTTGCGTCCACTTTGAGATGCCCGTATACGCGCCCAATCCTGGGTACCACAAGAGGTAGCCGATGCCCCAGATGATGGTGGCGACGAACAAATACAGCCACCAGCGCGGCAGCGGGTTGTTGCGCTCACGCAGGTCACCGTCCCACGAGTGGTCCAGTGTCTCCATCGCCTCTTTTTCGCTGTCGCCCTGACGGGTCGTCCAGACAATCAGCCACAGGCAGGCAATAATATTGATCAGCGTTAGAACGGTCACGAACCAGTGCCAACCGCTGCTCATGACTCCACCGCTGGCGTTGACAGAGCGCCTTCCCCGACAGCGATGGCTGGCGGGGCATCCTCCTCGTCCAGCGGCAGACGCGATGCGGCTTCGAACTCAGTTGCTCGACGGCTGGAGTAAGCCCACACCACCACGCCGACGAACGCGGCGAACACGACCACGGTGATCAGACCGCGAAGCAAACCAAAATCAATCAACGTGTCCATTACTGGCCTCCATTGGCAGCGGTCGCCGTCCCGGTGTCGGTTAGCTGCGCAGGGGCAGTGCGGCTGATGTTTGTACCCAGCCCCTGCAGGTAGGCCACTAACGCGTCGAGTTCGGTCGCACTGCCGATCGCCTCAGCGGCGCCAGCGATTTGCTCGTCGGTGTAAGGGTCGCCCAGCGTGCGCAAGGCCCGCATGCGCCCTGCAATCACCGTTGGATCAGGTGAAGCCTTGGCCAGCCAGGGAAAACTGGGCATGTTCGACTCAGGGACGACATCTCGGGGGTTTAGCATGTGCACACGGTGCCACTCGTCGCTGTAGCGTCCCCCGACCCTAGCCAGGTCCGGGCCGGTCCTTTTAGAGCCCCATTGGAACGGGCGATCGTAAACCGACTCCCCCGCAAGCGAGTAGTGACCGTACCGACGCGTTTCGGCGCGGAACGGGCGAATCTGCTGCGAGTGGCACAGGTAACAACCCTCGCGCACATAGATGTCACGACCGGCCAGCGCCAGCGCGCCGTAGGGCTCTATCCCCTCGGAGGGCTGGATGATCTGCGCCTGGCCAGCCAGGGGCACAATCTCCACCAGTCCGGCAATGCTGATGACGAGCAGAATCAGTACGCCCATCAAGCCGACATTGCGTTCGATCTTCTCGTGTTTCATGCGGTAGCTCCTGCCGGGGCAAGGACAGGGGCGCTCTCGGGGCTGCCGCTGCGTATCGTTTTGTACACGTTGTACGCCATGATGAACATGCCTATGAGCACCGTCAGACCCCCAATGAAACGCATCAGATAGTACGGGTATGTGGCCACCAACGACTCGATAAACGTGTAGGTTAAGGTCCCGTCAGGGTTGGTCGCGCGCCACATCAGCCCCTGAGTAATCCCGGCGATCCACATGGATACCGTGTAGAGCACGATGCCAATGGTCATGATCCAAAAATGCGTGTTGATCAGCCCGATTGAGTACATGCGCTCACGCCCGAACAGTTTCGGGATTAAGCTGTACATGGCACCGATGGTCATCATGGCCACCCATCCCAGTGCGCCGGAATGCACATGACCGATTGTCCAGTCGGTGTAATGGGAGAGTGCGTTGACCGACTTGATCGACATCATGGGGCCCTCGAAGGTCGACATGCCGTAGAAGCTGAGCGAGACAATCATGAACTTTAGAATCGGATCGTCGCGAAGTTTGTCCCAGGCACCGCTCAGGGTCATCATGCCGTTGATCATCCCGCCCCAACTTGGAGCCAGCAGAATTAACGAGAACACCATGCCAAGCGACTGCGCCCAATCGGGCACGGAGGTGTAGTGCAGATGGTGTGGGCCGGCCCACATGTAGATCGAAATAAGTGCCCAGAAATGCACCACCGACAAGCGGTACGAATAAACAGGGCGCTCGGCTTGCTTCGGCACGTAGTAGTACATCATCCCAAGGAAGCCGGCGGTTAAGAAAAAGCCCACCGCATTGTGCCCGTACCACCACTGCACCATGGCATCGATGACACCCGAGTACACGGGGTAGGAGTGGGTGAGTGAGGTTGGAATGGCCAGCGAGTTGACAATGTGCAGCACTGCGATGGCCAGCACGAACGCCCCGTAGAACCAGTTGGCCACATAGATGTGCTTAACTCGACGTTTGGCGATGGTGCCGAAAAAAACGACAGCAAACGCAACCCACACGACGGCGATTAATACGTCGATGGGCCAAATGAGTTCGGCGTACTCCTTACTTTGCGTCAGTCCCAGGGGTAGGGTGACCGCGGCTAGTACGATGACCACTTGCCATCCCCAGAACACGAAGGCCGCCAGTTTGTCGGCGAACAGTCGGACATGACAGGTGCGCTGGACCACGTGGAACGCGGTGCCGATGAGCGCACAGCCGCCAAAGGCGAATACTACCGCGTTGGTGTGCAGCGGTCGCAGCCGACCGAAGCTGAGCCACGGCAGGTCGAACCCGAGCTGTGGCCAGTACAGTTGTGCAGCAATAATGACGCCGACGAGCATGCCGACGATGCCCCAGACAATCGTCATGATCGAAAACTGGCGCACAACCTTATCGTTGTAGGTATTGGCGAGGTCCATGAGCGACTCCAGCGGGCAAACTCAGGTATCAATGGCCGCTATTGTGCTGACTAACCAAGGCAAGCCACATCCGCAATGGCCGTACGGACCTTCGGAAACTACCTATACGCAAGGATAGAAGGATGCCGCACTCCGTGGGTGCGCTTGACTTAAAGTCGGCTTTAAGTTGTAGAGTGGCCGTAAGCCATCTATGTGAGGAGTGTCTGCATGCAAAATGATTCTGAACTTTTCTGCACGTTGTCGTCGCAAGAGAGGAAGCAACGTCGATCGACCCTCCGCGAACTGGTAATATCAAAGGTCCTCAGCTCGCAATCCGTACCGGATGGGTTTCAGGTTGAGTTTGAGGATTCCGAATTACTCAGAGCACAGGTAGAGGAGTTCGTATCCGCCGAAAAAGGGTGTTGCGGATTCCTGACCTTCACGATCAGCGAGCCTGCAGATGGATTGTCCTTGTTGATACAAGGCCCTCCAGAGGCTGCGAATATGATCGAAATCTTCCGAAGCGCAATAACGAGTAGAGTACAATGAGTGAATCCGTGAACAGCTCCGCCCACGATGCGAACTCATCGCCCAGTTCATCATCAAAGAAAATCCGGCGCGCCGGTGTTACCGGCGTGCTCATAGGTGTACTTTCGATTGTGGCCTGCGAACTTCCAATCATTCTCGCATTGGTCGGTTTGGGCGGTTTTAGTGCGGCATCAAGGTGGCTGAGCCCACCGCCAATTGTTGAGATGATCGGGGTCGCTATCGGGTTAGTTGGAATATTGATGCTGTTGGGGCTACTGGGCTATCGTTTGCTCAAGATGTGGCGCAGGCAAAAACCGATTACATAGTGTTCATTGAGCATCCTGGTCGGGTCGGCGGTGCGCGATGATCAGTAATCCCACTGAGCTATTCGGTCTGTTGGCAGTCACAATCATGGTGGCCAGCTATGCTCTGGAGTCTCGCGGCTCGATTTACGTGGGTATATTCGCGCTGGGTTGCCTGCTGGCTGCGATCTACGCTTTCTTGTTGGGCTCTTACCCATTTATGATTGCTGAGAGTATTTGGGCATTGGTGGCTGCGTTACGCTGGCGTCGTTCGATTGAATAAATCGGATCGGGAGTTTGGGGCGGCATTACGGCACAGGTGTTAGATCGATGGCACGGGGGCCGATCGCGATAAAGTCTGCGCGGGGATTGCCGCGACAGGCGGGCCTGCCGTTGATGGAGCGTTTGAGCAAGGATTTACCATTCCGGGGGTGCTCGTTGTGTCAGGGTATTTTAAGAACGTCGACGAGTTCGCAACTGGCTTTGCTCGTTGGGTCATCCGATTTCGCTGGGGAGTTATCGCTTGCGCCGTCATCCTGGCTGCGGGTGTCGGTGCAGGAATACTAAAGCTTGAATTCGCCAACAACTACCGCGTCTTCTTCTCACCAGACAATCCCGAGCTGAGGGCATTCGAGCACGTACAGGAGACCTACACTAAGAACGACAATTTCTTGTTCGTTTTGGAGCCGGACGACGGCACTGTGTTCAGCAACAAGACGCTCACTGCCATCACGGCGCTTACCGATTCAGCCTGGAAAATACCCTTTGCGATTCGGGTGGATTCGCTCACCAATTTTCAAAGTACCACAGGTGTAGATGACGACTTGATAGTCGAAGATTTAGTGAATAATGCTGAATCGGCATCCAGTTCCGAACTAGAGAGTAAGCTACAAATCGCGCTTGATGAGCCGTTGCTACTGAACCAGCTTATCACCCCTAAAGCGAACGCAACCGCTGTCAATGTGATATTGCAGTACCCCGGTGAGAGACTGGCCGAGGTGTTTGAGGCCGCTGCGGCCGCCCGTGAAGTAAGAGATAGTATTGAGGCTGAGTACCCACACTTGGAGATTTCGCTCACCGGTGTGTCGATGCTCAACAATGCATTCTCAGAGGCCGCCATTCGCGATATTAGCAGCGTAATACCGGTCATGTTCGGCATCATTTTGATCATGACGGTTCTTATTCTTAGGTCCATCAGTGGCACATTCGTGACCTTGGTGATCATTGTCTTATCGACTACCGTTGGAATGGGGGTGGCGGGGTTTACCGGGGTCGAACTCACTCCCGTCTCGGGTTCGGCACCTATCGTAATCCTCACACTTGCTATTGCGGATTCGATTCATATCCTGGTGTCTTTCAGAGCTGCGCTGCGCGAAGGATTGGCGAAGGGCGCAGCGATCGTCGAGGCGATGCGGTTGAATTTTCTTCCCGTCACGATTACTTCAATTACGACTATTGTTGGGTTTCTTGCGCTCAACTTCTCAGACTCTCCGCCGTTTTGGCATTTGGGCAATATCACAGCCGCAGGCATCGCGGCCGCTTGGTTGTACAGCATTACCGTATTGCCGGCGATGGTTAGCCTGTTGCCCTTCAAGGTAAAAGTGAGTCACCGACGATCCTGGTCACATCGCCTAATGGTTCGAATTGCTGATTTCGCAATTAGCCAAAGAAACAAGTTGTTGATCGGCCTTGGCGCAGCCTCGATAGTGCTGATCGCATTCATTCCCTCAATTCAATATAACACTCAGTGGGTAGATTATTTTGACGAGAGTATTGAATTTCGAACCGACAGCGACAGGGCACTGAAGCACTTCGGCATGTATCCCATCGAGTTTTCTGTGGGCGCGTCCGGCCCTGGAGCAGTCAGTGAACCGTTCTATTTGGAAAAACTGGAGCAGTTTGCCGAATTTCTACGCAACCATCCCGAGGTAATGCATGTATATAGTATTTCCGATGTGATGAAGCGACTAAATAAGAATCTTCATGGCGATGATCCAGCGTATTATCGGATTCCTGACAACCGTGAATTGTCAGCTCAATACCTTTTGTTGTACGAGATGTCTTTGCCGTACGGGCTGGATATGAATGATCGAATCAACATTGACAAATCGGCAAGTCGAGTTACAGCAACGCTGCACAATTCAACGACAATGCAAGCCAAGAAGTTTCTTCAGGACACGGCTGCTTGGGGCAAACAAAACCTGCCTGAGTATATGCATGCGAAACCGACCAGTGCACAAGTGATGTTCACATACATTACCGAGCGAAACGTAAGCAACATGATTCGCGGTACAATTGTTGCAATACTAGCCATCGCACTGATCATGGTGATTGCGCTACGCAGTTGGCCTTTGGGCTTGCTAAGTCTTGTGCCAAACGGGCTGCCGATTCTGGCTACATTCGGGGCGTGGGCCTTGCTGGTGGGAGAGGTGGGGTTTTCTGTCGCAATCGTCGGTTCTATCTCGTTAGGTATCGTGGTAGACGATACGGTGCACTTTTTGTCCAAATACGTGAGGGCGCGACGCGAAAAAGGATTGGATTCGGCCGATTCTATCCGCTACGCGTTTACCAGTGTAGGGACAGCGATCATGGTCAGCACGCTCATATTGGCCTCTGGATTCCTTGTCTTGGTGACGTCCAGTTTCAAAGTGAATGCCGATCTCGGTTTGTTGACGGCCCTGGCCATTATCTTCGCTCTTATACTCGATTTTTTATTCCTGCCGGCGCTACTGCTCTTGGGCGGAGAGAAGCTGGTCGTTGGTTCAGCCAGGAAAATTCCTCAACCGGAGGCATCCTGATTATACAAATTGGCTTAGCTGAGGTTGCTCAAAATTCGGCGTGAAATACTTCGGAGAATTCTTTGTCTATTAATTCACTTACCAACAACGTTGTATGTAGTGCGGTATTGTTGTGCGCGCTAGGTTTGACGGTGAGCGCACAAGCGCAAGATGCCGATCAGAAGGGCTTGGACGTTGCGGCCCGAGCGGACCGATCTGATCGCGGCTTTGGCGATAGCAAAGTCACCCTGAAGATGATTCTGCGCAACGCGGCCGGACAGGAGAGCACCCGCCAGCTGCGTGTTACGACATTGGAAGTCGCAGATGAGGCTTTTGGTGACAAAAGTCTGGTGGTGTTTAAGAGTCCGAGGGATATCGAAGGCACCGCATTGCTGTCCCATGCGAAAATCCTGGAGCCGGATGATCAGTGGCTATTTCTGCCGGCCCTGAAAAGAGTTAAACGTATCGCGTCGGCCAACAAATCCGGTCCATTTGTGGGGTCGGAGTTTGCGTTTGAAGATTTTACATCCCAGGAGTTGAATAAGTACACCTACAAATACCTGCGTGCAGAGAACGGCGACGATGGCGTGATCTACGATGTGCTTGAGCGGCTACCCAGGTATGAGAGCTCCGGCTACGCCCGACAGTTGGTCTGGATTGATCAGCAGGTTTTCCAAATTCGGAAAATTGAATTCTACGATCGACGCGGTGATTTATTGAAAACCCTCACGTTAGAGGAATATCAAAACTACGATGGGATCTGGCGGGCGCAAACGCTGAGAATGGTGAATCATCAGACTGATAAAAGCACAGACCTGTTTTACGGTGACTACCAGTTTTCCGTTGGTTTGAAGGATCAGGATTTCGTAAAAGGAAGGTTGCGTAGCCTGCGCTGATGCGATTGTCGTTTTTCCACTTGTTCACACTCGGGTTGCTAGTCCTACCTCAGTCAGGGTGGGCCGGCGAGTGGAAATTGTCTTTGGACACTGGATTAGAGTCGCGCTTTTTTCTAGAGTCCCCCAATTTTAGGAAACAAGTGGATGATGCACAGTTCTCCGCATTGCTTAATTTTGAATGGCGCTGGCGCAGCGAGGATGAAAAACATCGGATCAGTATCCAACCATTTCTGCGGATTGACGAGGTAGATTCCCAGCGCACACACCCTGATCTTCGTGAAGCTTACTGGGCCTACGAGGGCGGCGGCTGGGAATTGCTTGTGGGTGTCAACAAGGTGTTCTGGGGCGTGGCGGAATCCCGTCATTTGATCGACGTCATCAATCAGACCGATTTGGTTGAGGACCCGGATCAGGAGGACAAGTTGGGTCAGCCAATGGTTAACCTCAGCTTGCAACGTGATTGGGGCAAGCTGGACTTCTATGTGTTGCCCTATTTTCGCGAACGTACGTTTGGTGGCCAAGACGGGCGATTTAGAGCTTCGTTGGTAGTGGACGATGACCGCGCCAGGTTTGAATCGGCAGCCAAACAAAAACATACGGATTTCGCCGTACGTTACAGCCATTATTTTGGCAGCGCTGACGTGGGTCTGTATTACTTTGACGGCACCAGCAGGGAGCCGGGGTTTACGCTAAACCGGGGCCGGGACAAGTTGATACCTATCTATACTCAGATGCGGCAATGGGGACTGGATTTGCAGTACACCGGGGCGGCATGGCTGTGGAAGTTGGAGAGCCTGGTCGCAACCGGTGGTAATAGCTCGTTCTTTGCTGCGGTCGCGGGATTTGAATACACGCGATATCAACTGATGAACTCGAATGCCGATTTCGGTTTTCTGATGGAGTACTTGTACGATGACCGCAATTTGCACGATCCACCGACGACTTTCGATGATGACGTGTTTGTTGGCAGCAGATTGACCTTAAACGATACTCAAGACACCAATATTCTTGCGGGGCTGATTTTTGACCGCCGCAATTCGGAGCGGTTCTACAATCTGGAAGCAGAGCGTCGTATTGGCGAGAGCATAACCGCAGGGTTGAGGCTGCGTATGTTTAGCGGGGCTGAGGAGAGTTCGGCACAGTATTCTTTTGAAAGCGATGATTATCTGCAGATACGGGTAACCCGATATTTCTGAGGGCAGTAGCTTGATGGGGCGAAAGCCGGAAGGGCCCACCTGGTTAACGTTACGACAGTAGGCTGTGAGCTAGGAGGCGGTAGTTTTTCCGCCTGTAGGCGACACCAGTCTTAATGCAATCTGACCGCATTTGTCGAGGCTGTGACAATGGCAATGTAGCAAACCTTCTAACAATTGCTCCATTTGTTGTATTCGTACTTTGCGATCGTTCAATGTTTGCAATTGACACCGGGCAGCGTGCTGCAACTGCTCGGAACTAGACGATCCTGAGTTGCCAAGTTGCCGTGTCAAATTCCGTATTTCCTTTAGTGAGAACCCTGCCTCTTGCGCGATTAATACGATGCCCAACCGGTTCATCCAATCTTCATCGTAAATCCGCCGTCCGTTTCTGCGGGCAGGCTTAGGCACGATGCTTTCGGCTTCGTAATACCTGATTGCGGAGGCGCTTAGGCCCGAGCGCTTGGAGACTTCGCCAATCGTAAAGTCGGTCATAATATTACTTGACATAATGTATGCTTTAAGTTGTAGAGTAGCACTGAGTTACGTTCCATACCATACCTAAAGGTACACCATCATGATGGTGGTTGTACCCCAAATTACGTGTTAGCGGAGGGAATCGATGTGTCTAACGTTTTGAATAAAAAGGTGTTGTCTGTCGTCATGTGTTTGTCCGTTGTTCTGGCAGGGGCGGCGTCGGCGGACCAAGCCGCAAATGTGCCGGACCAGGCAAGCCTCAAAGACTCGACGAGCTCATTAGATCATGGGGAAAGTGTATTTAGTGGTTGTTACGACGTGTTGAGAGGGCGTTATGAGGTGTCACGCGCTGTCTTTGAGATCGACGGCCTGAACAGCGATAGGGAGATAGGTCGATACAGGATGGTGATTTCCAAAGATGGCGAGCGGACAATTCTGGCCGGTGCGTTGCTGGGGCATCCATTTGACGAGGCGGCTGGGGGCTTTGTTACTCGACATATTCTGGGTACCCGAGATCGAATCGGCAGCATAACCTCCAACGAGGGCTTGTTTACTATCGACGTCGGCAGTTGCCCCGACGATAACGGCAATCCGCAGTTCGCGGAGGCGACGGAGCAAATGTTGTTCGATACTTCAATCGGAACCGGTGCATTCAGAAATATTGAGTCTGGCAGTATCGTTTGGAAAGGCACAGTAAACGGGTGTGACGATCCGGAAAATCGGGTTGCCGATTTTGCTGTCGAAGAGGGCCAGCTCTGCTTCACCGAATAGGAACATCACGTGATGTACGTACTGCCAGTTAGCGCAGTACGTACATCGCCTGCGGTGCCGCATCCGCGATTCGCAGGCTATTTCGGGTTTACGCTGCGCGCCTAAGGCGCAACGTACCCTGATTTTTCCCCCACCACGAGCCCGGCCAATCGCCGTGCTACGTATCGGTATTGACTGAATATATTTAGTACCTCGCAGAGGAGTCGGGTTATGCGTAAACGATATTGGTTGGCGCTCGTCATCAGTTGTGCATTTGTTGTGTCCGCACCGGTTGTGGCGGATGACGATGCTGGATTGGGTCAATTGCTGCCGCTGGCCGCTATGGACGACGATTTCATTCAACCATCGCAGGAAATGGTGGCCTTGGGGCAAATGTTGTTCTTTGATAAGGAACTGAGTGGCAACCGAGATATTTCCTGTGCCACCTGTCATTCGCCGTTAATCGGCACCGTCGATGGTTTGTCTACGAATATCGGTACCGGGGCCGAGGGCCTTAGCGTACAGCGCAACGCCGGCAACTTTCCGCCGAGCAGTCTGGACCCACAGGCCAGAGGTGCTCGCAACATGACCCCGCTGTTTAACCTTGGCCATCGGGAGTTTATGACGCTGTTCTGGGACGGCCGGATTCAGGTCAACGAGCAGATTCCCCAGGGCTTCGATACACCCGCAGGTGAAAACTTACCACTAGGATTCAGCAGTCCACTCGCCGCGCTATCAATTTTCGCTCAGACCGATACGCAGGAGATGTTGGGGCAGCCGGGTACCAATGAGATGGCCGATGCGGGCGCTGGCGGTCCACATGTTCCTGTTTGGGAATCGCTGGTCGAGCGGATGCGGGCGATTCCTGAGTACGTTGAGTTGTTCACCGCAGCCTTTCCGGATGTGGCCCTTGATCCCGATCAAATGGATATCGTTCAGCTTGGCGAAGCGCTGGCAGCGTTTCAGGGGACGGCTTTTCGGTCGGATAACAGCCCGTTCGATCGGTTGTTACGTGGTGACAGGAGCGCCATGAGTCGCAGCGCCAAGCGGGGAATGCGCTTGTTCTATGGCGAAGCACAGTGCAGCGCCTGCCATAGTGGGTTGTTCCAGACGGATCACAAATTTTACGCAATTGGCATTCCGCAGGTGGGGCCCGGTTTTGGCAACGGCATAGAAGGTGTTGAAGACTTCGGGCGTGAAGATTTTACCGGCGATAGTGCCGACAGATACAAGTTCCGCACACCGTCGTTGCGCAATACCGCTTTGACCGGTCCATGGGGGCACGATGGGTTCTACAATTCCTTGGAGGCGGTGGTTCGGCATCACCTGAATCCTCAGCAAGCCTTGGCGAACGCCGATCCGTCACAGATCGTTATGCCGCCGCGCCCTGACCTGGACGCGATGGATTTGATCGCGTTTAACAATGATGAAATAACTCAGGCAATCTCCGATGCAATCGAGTTGCCATCAATGAACCTGACTGACGACCAGGTTGTGGATTTACTCGATTTCCTTAACGCCCTTACTGATCCATCAGCACAGGATTTGCGCAAAACCGTACCTACGAGAGTGCCTAGTGGTTTACCCCTGGCGGAAGTCAGGTGATCGCCAGGCAGCTTCCGTAGCGTCCATTGCTGTTAAGTAATTGCTCGGAGGTGGCGGAGTGATAAAGGCAAGAGAGGGATTTTTTCTGAATCTTGGCGTACTTCTGAGAAGCGCGTTTTTATATTTTGTCTTTATCGCTTTCGCCTGCGGCTGGTTGCCGTGGTATGTGCTGGTCTTGTGCAACATCATATTCTACCCGGCGATCTACTTGCACATCCACGATCTGAGTCACGGCGCCCCCTTGAAGGACATTTGGTTTACGTCTCGGCATCCATTAGTAGCGGATCCCATTTGGGGGGGGCTGCTCGCGTTTCGCAATACGCACAACAGACACCATCGCTACTTCGGGACGTACACAGATCCGTGGCTCCCCTACTACAACGGTCATTGTCTTAGTGCCTTGGTGTGGAACGTGTTTGAGAGCGAATACAACGGTTATCAGTATTACCGGGAAAAAGGCATGAATCGGCAACTGATCACCAGCATTCTCATCAACGTCACGATGTTGTCCGTACACCTGGTGTTCTTTGGAGCGATCTACTGGATACACGTGCTTTCACAAAGGTTCATCCGGGCAATCGCAATTTTCTTTTTCAATTATTACACCCATCGATCAAGTTTTCGTGCCGATTCGGACTTTGGTGTTTATGAGCGCGCAGAAGATATGCGCCATGTACTGCCGGCGATGCGATTTTTGTGGGGCAGGGTATTGCTCAACGGGATCATTTACCACAACAGACACCACAGTATTAACAACTGGAGTGCACCGGTAAAAGACTACGAGCGCCTGGAAGATGAAAAAGTGTACACAAAATATCACAAGGATTGGCCCGCCAAGGAAATTAGGCATCTAAATATTTAGATGAACAAATTGTCTCTTCAGGTTTCCGTTGCGACCTTAAGAATCAGCCCCATTCTCGGCGGTTACGCCAAGGAAGAAAGATGAAATTCGAAACGAAAGAGCCCATTGCTATTGTGGGGGTTGGCTGTCGTTTTCCAGGCGGCGTCAATGACGTAGACTCTTACTGGCGTTTGTTGAGGAGTGGCGCCGACGCGGTTGGTGAAGTGCCGACAGATAGATGGGACTTCGAAGCGCTCTACTCGAAGGACCCGACGACACCAGGCAAAACATACGCAACAAGGGGCGGATTCCTGCCCAGCATTGATGGGTTTGATCCCGAATTTTTCAAAATCTCTCCACGTGAGGCGGCGCATATTGACCCGCAGCAACGGCTATTACTGGAAACTGCGTATGAAGCTATGGAGGATGCAGGAGAATTACCGAGCAAGTTAAGTGGCGCTAGAACCGGTGTTTTCGTAGGGATATTCATTCACGATTATCAGCATATTCAGTTTAACGAACGGCATCATTTAAATGCTCATACCGGTACGGGTACCGCGATGAGCATTGCCGCTAACCGAGTATCTTACGCGTTCAACTTAAGCGGCCCGAGCATGGCCGTAGACACAGCTTGCTCCTCGTCTTTGTTGGCGATTCATCTGGCGTGTCAGAGTATTCACAACGGCGAGTGTGATACAGCCTTGGCGGGTGGGGTTAATCTGATAATTCGCCCTGAGATGACCATCGCGATGAGCAAGGCATCGATGCTCAGCCCTGACGGACGGTGTTTTTCATTTGATTCGCGAGCGAACGGCTATGTACGCGGCGAGGGGGCCGGCCTGGTGTTGCTAAAGCCGTTGTCGGCGGCGCTGAACGACAAAAACCCGATCTACTCGCTCGTCATCGGCTCGGCGTGTAACCAGGACGGGCGAACGGTGGGTATCTCGGTTCCAAACGGTTCGGCGCAAGAGACATTGCTTCACGCCGCGATTGAAAACGCCGGGATTGAGCCCAGCGATATTGGGTATGTGGAAGCACATGGTACCGGTACGCCGGTCGGTGACCCCATCGAGGCGAACGCTCTGGGGCGGGTGCTGTCGAACGGACGCGCTGATGGTGAAACATGTGTTATCGGGTCGGTCAAATCCAACATGGGACATTTGGAGTCAGCCTCGGGCGTGGCTGGCCTCATCAAAGCGGCGTTGGCGCTAAAGAACGGAAAAATTCCCCGCAACCTCAATTTCGAGGAAGTGAATCCGAAGATCGATTTGCCGGCGCTGAAGCTGCGGGTGCCCATTGAATTGGAAGACTGGCAGCAACCAACAGAGAAAATTGCCGGCGTCAATTCATTTGGTTTTGGCGGTACCAATGTGCATGTGTTGCTCAAGGAGCCACCGAAGCGAAAAGATACGGCTCAACTCACCAACGGTGCCGGCTCATATCCGCCAACTGGGCGGGACACGGACTTAATAAAGCTCTCTGCTCATTCTCCGGAGGCATTGAGTGCGCAGGCTGAGCAAATCAGTCGGTACGTCGAGGACAATCAACCGGTTCTTGCCGATTTGGCGTATACCCTGGCATCACGGCGCGGGGATTTTGGTTACCGCGCTACGTTGCTTGTCGACGATCAGGCCGATTTGCAAAGACAACTGGTCCAACTTTCAAAAAATACCGATGATCTGCGACTTGCCAACAGTGACAATACTAGGCCTGGTCCGCTGTTTGTATTTACGGGTATGGGGCCGCAATGGTGGGCAATGGGTCGAGAGCTGCTGGAGCAGGAGCCAGTTTTTGAACAAACGATGCGGAGCTGTGATCAGGCGTTTCTACCCCTTACGGGCTGGTCACTACTTGAGGAGCTGGCGCGCGAAGAAGGCGATTCTCGTGTTCAGGAAACCACGGTAGCGCAGCCGGCGATCTTTAGTATCCAGGTGGCGCTGGCGAATCTGTGGAGGAGTTGGGGAGTAGTACCTTCGGCGGTAATGGGCCACTCGGTGGGAGAGGTATCGGCAGCACACGTTGCCGGGATACTGTCATTGGACGATGCGGTGCGGCTGTCGTATTACCGCAGCCAGCTGCAGTATCGTATGCGCGGAACCGGCACGATGCTTGCGGTTGGCGCCAGCGAGAAGGACGTCACGGCCATGTTCCCGGAGGCGATGCAGCAAGTATCGATCGCGGCCGTAAACAGCCCGACAAGCGTCACACTCTCCGGCGATGCTGAGGTGCTAGGCGTGATTGCCAGAAAGCTGGAGAACAAAGAGATATTCAATCGTCCTCTCATCGTAGAGGTGCCCTATCACAGCTCGAAGATGGATCCTCTACAAGAGGATTTACTCGCGTCCCTGGCCACCTTGACGCCTAAGAATTCACAGATTCCGTACATCTCTACAGTGACGGGCGGTGAGCTTGATGGACCACAGTTGCATGCCGAGTATTGGTGGAGAAATGTCAGACAGCCCGTGTATTTCGCCAAGGCGTTGATGAATTGGTGCCTGCGCGAGGAAGCCACTGAGTTGCCACCCATCCTGGAGGTGGGTCCGCATCCTGTTCTGTCGGGTGCTATTCGAGAGTGCCTGGAGGCGGTGGGCAAGACGGCGCCGCAAGCGCATAGTTTGCGGCGCGAGCAGCAGGAAAGAAAGAATCTGCTGCGTAATCTGTCCAATCTTTATCAGCACGGGACAGATGTTGATTGGAAAAGTATCTATCCCGAAGGCAAGTTACTCAATCTGCCCAACTACCCATGGCAACCGATATCGTGCTGGGCAGAGTCTGAGGATGCGGCCAGTGTTCGTAAGGGTTATGCCATGCAAACGCTGGTGGCCGCCAAAGGGAAGACACATCCGTTGTTGGGTGCAAGGCTGCAATTGGCTAACACCGTATGGAATCAGACCATTGATCTGGACCGATACCCATACTTGAGGGATCACAAAATTCAGGGCGAGGTGGTGTTTCCCGGCGCCGGCTATATCGAAATGGCTTGCGCAGCGGTCGATGTCGATTGGGACAAAGAGCATTGCGTTGTTGAAAACCTACGTTTGAGCAAAGCGTTGTTCGTGCCACCCACCGATGCAGTGAGTCTGCAGTTCGCCATAGATGCCGACAATTCCTTCGCGATTAGCTCGTTATCAGAGAGCCAGAGCGGTTGGGACCGACATTGTCAAGGCCATGTACGAAAGCAAGCCACACGCCTGTGCGCCTGCGCGGATATCGAGGCGATTCTTGCGCGCTGTACTAGGGAACTGCCGGTCGACTACCTGTATGAACTGTTCGGGCATATCGGATTTCACTACGGGAAAGACTTTCAACGCATCATCAAAATGCACCAAGGCGTGGACGAATGCCTGGCGCGCATCACGCCGTTCGAAACTGACGGCGCCGACGGCGATGGCGACGGCTACAACTTCCATCCGGCTTGGCTGGATGCCAGCTTGCATTGCATCTTCGGCGCTCTTTCGCTGACCGCGGAAGATGCGGATATGCGTGACCAGGCATATCTGCCGGTAAGTATCAAAAGCTGCCGGCTGGTGAACAAACCGCAGTCCATGGACTGTTGGAGTCACGCCCGTATCACCAAAAAGGGTGAGCATTCGTTCACCGCGAACGTCATGTTGTATGGCGACGACGGCCTTCCAATTCTAGATATTCGACAGTTGCGTTGCGAGGCGATTGACTACTCAAGTGAAAACCTCCAGAAACATGCTGCGCAGTGGCTGTACAGTTTTGATTGGCAGTTGGAAGATATTCCCACGCGCGAAGTCGACAAAGATCAGGTCTGGTTGGTTCTCACCAATGAACAGAGCGAGTGGATTAGCACCGCTTTTCGGGACCGTGAGCAAAAACTGGTAGAGGTAAAAAAGGCTAATACGTATAAAAAACTGGGTGAAAGCCTCTACCAAGTTGATCCGTCTTGCCGGGAGCATTACCAGCAATTGGTGCAGGATCTCGCCGCAGCGGGGGTGGAAATTCACAATGTTGTGCACGGTTTTGCATTCGACGCACCACGCGGTGACGCGCTTGATGTCGAACAGGTTATGTCCCGTCAGAGTGACGGGTTTGGCAGTGTTGTGTATCTATTGCAGAGTCTTTCAAGCCTTTCTAAGATGCCGGCCGCGTTGCGTATTCTTACCTGTGAGGCATCTGAGTGTGACAACACTTCGAATATTCACCTTGCTCAATCCCCACTGTTCGGCCTTGTTCGAGTGCTGGGTAACGAGCATCCAGAGCTCGCGAGCAAGATCATCGATCTGGGGGAGCGTATCTCCGCAGACGACTTGGATGATATCTACCGTGAGATAGCGCCCGGCGCAGATGAGGAGGAAGTAACTCTTCGCGATGGACGACGCTATGTTCGGCGTCTGATACGTCGGGAAGGGAAAAGCTCTGCAGTTGCAACATTGGCTGACGGGCGAGCCTTCTCTATGGAATTTCGGGAATCCGGCCATCTCGACAGTCTGTGTTACGTGCCAATGCCGCTGCCATTGCCAGGGCCTAATGAGGTGTTGATCAAAGTAAGTCACGCCTCCCTCAACTTCAAGGACGTGTTGAAGGCTAGCGGGTTGTTTCCCATCGATCTGATGGAGGAGAATCTTTGGAGTGGAGATACCTTGGGGATGGAATGCGCAGGCGTTGTGCTCGCCCACGGATCCCAAGTGCGTGATCTTTCTGTGGGCAATAGGGTGATGGCGCTCGCGCCACACAGCCTACGATCGCACACAGTCACCGTTGATTCACTGGTGGTGCCCATCTCCTCATTGGGAGACGAGGAGGCCGCGGCTATGCCAATGGTGTTCATGACCGCCTATTACGGTCTGGTTGACCTGGCTCGTTTATCTAAGGGTGACCGCGTGCTAATACACGCAGCGGCAGGGGGCGTCGGCCAAGCAGCGATCCAACTCGCACAATGGGTCGGTGCCGAAGTTTACGCGACCGCGAGCAACGATGAGAAACGATCGTTTCTTCAAAGTCTCGGGGTAGAGCATATTTATGATTCGCGCTCGCCAAGTTTCGCACAGGACATACTGGCGGATACTGACGAGGAAGGTGTTGATGTTGTTTTGAACTCATTGGCGGGCCCGTTAATCGATCTGAGTTTGTCTTTACTGCGTGACTATGGACGTTTTGTTGAGATTGGCAAAATGGATATCAATCGTAATAAACCAATTGGGATGAAGCCGTTCCACTACAATCTCTCGTTTTTTGCGGTGGACCTTGACCGCATGCTCCAACAACGGCCTGGGTATTGCGGCGCGATGCTAGCGCGCATTCATGATTTGTACAGCAGTGGTGACCTGCAGCCACTTAAGTCGACTTGCTATCCGGCGAATCAGGCGCAGGCGGCGTTTAAGTCGATGTTGTCCGGCGGGCATATGGGAAAACTTGTTGTTTCTTTCGCAGAGGCAGATCAGCTTGAAGTGAATGCGCCAACGGCTCCGGTATTCCAAAGCGACGCAAGCTATCTGATCACCGGCGGCCTTGGTGGGTTTGGATCCTCGCTGGCGCGCTGGTTGGTTGAGCGAGGCTGTCGACATTTGTCTTTGCTGGGGCGTAGCGGCGCGACCAGCCCTGCAGCGCAACGGCTGGTGAAGGATCTGGAGACGATGGGAGCGCAAGTCACCGTCATTAAGGCCGATATCTCGGACCGCGCCGATGTCGAAACAATCATCAATTCGGTAAATCCGGATGTCCCGGTCCGAGGCGTTTTTCATGCGGCGGGCGTTTTGGATGATGCCTTACTGTTGAAGCAAGACATGCAGAAATTTGAACGAGTGGCGGCCACAAAAATCCGTGGATCGTTGAATCTCCACGAATTGTCGCAACGTTGGGATCTTGAGTGTTTCGTGTTGTTCTCCTCAGTGGCAACGACGTTAGGAAATCAAGGGTCCGGTAACTACGCCGCAGCTAACGGGTTCATGGATAGCTTGGCGCATTTTCGCAAGGCGAACGGCCAGCCAGCGTTGTCGGTAAATTGGGGCGTCATTGCTGATGTGGGCATGGCCGCCGATGAAGACTTCTATCGACGTAGTCTTGAGGAAAACGGCTTGCGCGCACTGCATTCCCGCGACGGTCTCGAGTTGATGGGTATGGCATTGTGTGACGGCGACACGCAGATCACTATCTCGCCAATTGATTGGGAGAAGTGGCTGCGGTTTAACCCTGCGGGGGCCACAACACGCTTTGGCGACCTGGCTGATGCTCAGGCGCAGGGGCAGGCGTCCAGCCAAAGTGCCGAGGAGCAGGGGCTGCGCGAGAAATTCGACTCGTTGCCGGAAGATGAAGTTAAAGAGGTAGCTATCGCGGAAGTGCAGGAAATACTATCAAAGTTATTCGGATTTGACGCCAATCGTTTGCTGCCTGAGCAAGCACTTACCAGCCTTGGAATGGACTCGCTGATGGCTGTGGAGTTAAAAGCGAAACTGGATCGTTTTGGTGTAAGCCTGCCGGTTGCCACACTGTTGCGTGACACGAGCGTGGCAAAAATTGTTGACGTCATGCTCGATACGTTCGACATACAAGGCGCCGCCGGTAAAGGCGTTGCGGGACAGACTGAGCCGCAACGTGAGGGTGCCTGGATAGTGACGCCGCATCCGAGACCGGACGCTAAGTATCGAATGTTCTGCTTCCCCTACGCCGGCGCAGGCCCGGTGGTATTTCAAGATTGGCATGAGGCGCTTTCGCCCGAGATAGAAGTATGCGCGGTTCACCTCCCGGGCCGCGCGGCGCGATTGGGTGAGTCGCCATTGACTCGTATCGAGCAGATGAAAAAAGCGGTGGCGGGTGCAATGGGGCCGATGCTGGACAAGCCTGTCATTTTCTTTGGCCATTGCATGGGCGCAATCGTGATGTACGAGGTCGCCGCCCAACTTAAGCTCACAGCAGGAATTGAGCCTCATCACGTCTTTGTATCCGGTTGCATGGCGCCTCATTTGTACAATTCGCCGATGGTGTACGCGCTGGGAGAGCAGAAGTTCTTAGAAGTGCTGGATCTGATCAGTTTCACTAGCGCCGGGGCACTGCATAAAGATAAAGAAGTGCTCGATCTGATGACCCCAATGTTACGGGCGGACTTCGAAGCTGTAGCGCACTATGCTGAAGCTAAAACCGACGACGTTGTGTTCTCAGCACCCATCACCGGCTTTGCGGCTAATCATGATCTGTTCGCGGCGCCGTGCGCAATGCGGGCATGGGGTGGCTATACGAGTAGCGAGTTTCGGTTGAATTTGTTGGATGGCGATCATTACTTTATCGAATCAGACCGGGACATCATTTTGGACGAGATCAATCACACGTTGGGTTTGTCTACGTCCAGCTCCAGTCATCGGCACCGCTTCGAAGTTGCGGAGGTCGGCGCCATCTCTGTCGCAACGTCGCAGGTTGTATACGGGCGAGACAGTCGGCGGCATCTGGCAGGGCACACTAATCCAAATCTCTTGCATTGGCCGAGCCGTTACAGTCCTCGAAAGAACACATTGCTTTGTTTTCCAGGTGCTTGGGAAACATCTCCGAGCCCGGCCTACCTTCCTCTGTCGATGGGCGAACACTGGCAAGTAGCTGTCGTTCAATACCCAGGGCACGGGCTGAGAAAGGATGAGGCGTGTACCGAGAACATACAGGACATCGTAGAGGAGCTGCTGCCGTCCGTACTGGATTATATTGGCCGGCCGTTCGGCTTTTTTGGACATTGTTTTGGCGGGATTATCCAGTACGAATTGGCAAAGCGGCTTAAACTCGACGGATACTCGGAGCCGGAGTTTATGGTGGTATCGGGGGTCGTCAGTCCGACGCTTTACACGGCGCCGAACGGACATCTGCTGGACGATGGAAAACTGGCCGAATTGCTGAACGTCATCGATTGTCCACTGCTTGATTCGTTTGACGGAAAGAGGCGTTCAGCGCCGCTAAGAAATCTGGTTCGTTCGGACCTGATGTTGATGGCCAACTACACATGTGACGACGCGCCTAAGCTGGATTGTCCGATCACGGCCGTTGCTGGGAAAAGGGATTTGTGGACGTATCCGTTGCAGGTCTCAAGTTGGCACGATCTGACGACGTCTTTTGATACCAAAACGATACTGCACGAGGGCAATCACTTTATGTCTCAACAAGACGTGGAGCTGTTTAGTCAGTGCATTCATCAGAGGTTCTCTACCAGTAGCAGCAAGTCAGCAGAAACCGCGTAGGGTCTTCAGACAGGGGTTCGCTGTATGCAGCGAACGGGTCAATAAAGGAGAATATTGTTATGAAGAGAGTGTCCATGGTGAGGAATGTCGTGGTCTCAATGCTTGTCGGCAGTTGCACGCTGCAAAATGTCTACGCGTCTTCTACTGATACCGATGCAGTCTCCGGTGGCATGACGTTTAGTACATTTTCGGATGCGGCGGTAGATGCGTACGAAAGAACTCCCTCGGCGAGGAACAGCAATTTCGAATTCTTGAGCAGTAACCCTGACGGGCCTTTTTCTCCGGTTGATATTTTCAATATGCCCATGAAGGCACGTGGTACTCCTGGGATTTGTTTGCTGGACTATGACAACGACGGTGATCTGGATATCTACGTGACCAACGGCCCAGGTACGGCGAATAGCCTGTATCACAATCAATTAGTCGAGGACGGCGTCATCGGGTTTCTCGACAAGGCGTTGGCTGCAGATGTCGCTGCGGTGGATCATGATGGCTCAGGCTGTGTCTTCGGCGACATCGACAATGACGGTGATCACGATTTGTATGTCCTGGGAGCGGGCGAGGAGAATCGCCTATTTGAGAATCTCGGAGACGGTACGTTTACGGATATCACTGCGAGCAGCAACAGCGGCGGCGGTGCTTACTGGTCGATATCGGCAAGCATGGGCGACGTCAACAACGATGGATTGTTGGATATCTACGTGGGTAACGCCTTCGATATGAACAATCGGTTGCCCATCGCGTTAGAACCCATAGATTCGAATCAACACAATCAGTTGTTTATCAACATCGGCGGGAATCAGTTCGCTGACGCAAGTCAGACATCTGGTATTCATGTGTTGGAGGGAATGAGGATATCGGTGGATGGCGAAGTAGTGCCCATTCCTGATGCTCCTGCTGGCATCACCTGGGCGGTTGCCATGGTAGACTTTGATCTGGATGGCAATATCGACATTTTTGAAGCCGATGATCAGGGCGCGATAGCGCCGCTAAGTTTTCCACCTGGTGAGCTCAATTTGGACCGAGGCTTGATTCACCTGTTCAAGAATGACGGTAGCGGGGAGTTCGTGGACGCGATTCAGTCTACCACTGGGGGATGGATGGGATTGAGTTTCGCGGACTTCAACCGTGATGGTCATATGGACTATTTTGCGTCCAATTTCGGAGACGCGAATTCTAGTGTGATCATTGACGCCGTGCTCGGATTGCCTCCTGAGGACGCATTGGGTACCAACGCCAGCCGCTGGTTTTTCGGAACGGACGAGGGGGCCTTCATTGATTCGGTCGATCTCGGTGATCCGGCCCCTTCGGTTCCCGGCATGATCACCAGCGCGTTTGGCTGGGGCACAGTGGCGTTTGACTATGACAACGATGCGGACACTGACATCCTGTATGTAGGCGGAATACAAGGGCCGTTTATATTCGCTGACAACCCATTAGCGGTACTTACAAATGATGGCGACGGGAATTTTTCACGCGATACGATGGCGTTGGCCGAGGACGACGGCAGGCGTCACTTGTTGGGGGTTGAAGAAGGCTTGGCCGCAGGAGATTTGAACAATGACGGGTTTGTAGACGTGGTCTCCGCCGCGGCTTTCAGTATTCCCAATCCCGTACCGGATGAACCGGAGGTGTTACCGAATCCATTTGGTGAGCTGTTTGGCGGCGCATTTGGCCCTGAGGCTTTGATTAGCCCAGTGTTCGCTGAGACGGGTGTGCCGGAGCAGTTTACTTTCCTACCGGCTTTTCTTGACTATCCTAATGGAAAACTGTCCGTTGAAATCAGTGATGCCAACAACGGTAATAATTGGATTGCCGTGAATTTGGTCGGAACGATCGGGCTCGTCACTGATGGCAGCGTGAATCGTGATGGCATCGGGGCCGTTGTACGTTTCACACCCAAAGAGGGCAGTACGGCGATGCAGCCGATAGTCGGCGGTTCCAGCTATCAGTCCCAGAATAGCCTTACCGCTCATTTTGGCCTGGGGACCGGACGGAAGGGCGTGGTGGATGTGTTATGGCCCGGTGGAGTGCAGAATCGATATCTAAACGCCAGGGCTGGAGAGACCGTCATTTTCCCGGAAATACCCTGCGATCCAGTGCGTGCGCTGCAGGCGGGCTCGGCGGAGTCTGATGGGGAAGTATTGCGTCGGCTGACCCTACAAGAGGCGGCGTTTATGCGCTGTGTCAGAATGGCTTTGAGGGAGCTAGTGGACGCGAACGTGATTTCCTCCACCGATACCGGGAAGTTCAGGCGGGGCATGCGCAGCCTGTTTCGGGAACTCAACGAGATGTAAATCTATGAGTACGGCCGCCTTCGAGCGGGGCGGCCAATTTCCCGAATGATTACTTCCACTGGCACAAGCCAAGGCTGATTGCTACATCGCGCTACCCATCCAGGTGGCGATTGCTCTGCCGATCTCATCGGGTGAGTCTTCCTGGATAAAATGATTGCCGGCTACCGTGACCTCCTGCTGGTTGGGCCAGGTGCGGCAGAACTCTCGTTGGGGGCCGGTAAGAATGGCGCCTGGTTCAGCGTTGATGAAAAGCTTGGGCAGGCTCGACTGTGCCAGCCATTCGCTGTAATCGCTGACGATCTGATGAACATCCTCAGGAGCGCCTTCTATCGGGATTTGCCGTGGCCAGGTGAGGGTTGGCCGGCGTGCTTCACCCGTCTCGGTGAACGGACGTCGGTACTCGGCCATCTCATCGGCCGTGAGCTTGCGCAGGATCGACCCCGGCAACACTTTCTCCACGAAGACATTCTTCTCGAGCACCATCTCCTCGCCCGCAGGTGATCGAAAGCCCTGAAACACGGGGCGCGCGGCTTGCGGCCAGGCCGCCCAGGTGAGGGGGCCTACGATGCTCTCCATATAGGCGATGCCGCGCACAGCCGCGGGGCGACGATGGGTGTAGTGGAAGCCCAGAGCGGAGCCCCAGTCGTGGATAACAAAAGTAATATTCTCACGGACATCCAGAGCGTCCAGCAAACCGTCGAGATAGTCGCGATGCTCCACAAAGGTGTAGCGATCGGGGCCGCTGTCGGGCAATTTGTCCGAATCGCCCATGCCGATCAGGTCCGGCGCGATGCAGCGCCCGAGTGAGCTTAGGTGCGGTATGACGTTGCGCCACAAATACGAGGAGGTGGGGTTGCCATGCAGTAGCACAATCGCAGTGCCGGTGCCGGCCTCGGCATAGGCCATGCGGCGGCCATTGACGGTAACGAACTTCTTGTCCAATGGTTTGCTAGAGAGGCTCATATGATGGGTTCCTTGTCGGATGATCTCGCGGTGCCCGATAGGTAGATCATACGTGATAGCCATGCCCCTTGGCCGGCGCCGATTCCGAGGGTCCCCGAACGGTGGCCGCCAGGGGCGCGAACCGGCCGGCCGGCATAACGTAAGGGTCTGGGCTTGCCAGTGCGGTTGGCATCATGCCGCACAAAGTCTCCCATTGTGCTCTGGAGTGTGAGGCGAATGAATTTTGGTATTTCACGGGAACCGTGGAATTACCTTATAGTGCAGCTTTAACCGTACGATATATGTGTCTCGGAGATCGTGAATGCCCTTATCAATAGATTGCACGCTGCTTGCTGACTGCGCAACGAGTTGCGCCCGATTGTCTGTCGGGCGGCCGCAGGTGCGAACATGATGAAAATTCATCAACTGACGGGTATGTTGCTTGGTCTGATTGGCGCCGCAATGCCAGCGTGCGCGCAAAACGGTTCAGGTATTGACGAGCTGATTAACGCGACCGTCCAGCCTGTAACCGCCGTAATCTCCAGTGTCGTATTCTTTACCGTCCCAGTGCTTGGTGCCGATCTACCGCTGGTAGTGCTGTGGTTGGTGCTCGGCGCCGTGTTTTTCACGGTCTACTTCGGGTTCATCAATTTTCGTGGCTTTAAGCATGCGTTGCATTTGGTGCGCGGCGACTATACTGCTCCCGATCATCCGGGGGAGGTCTCGCATTTTCAAGCGCTGAGCACGGCCGTCTCGGGCACCGTTGGGATTGGCAACATTGGCGGGGTTGCCGTCGCCATCTCCCTCGGCGGTCCTGGCGCCACATTCTGGATGGTGCTGGCCGGACTGCTCGGCATGTCGACCAAGTTTGTGGAATGCGCGCTCGGCACGATGTATCGAAAGCGCAACGACGATGGCAGTATATCCGGCGGGCCGATGTACTACCTGGAGCGCGGGCTGGCAGAGCGAGGGTTGCCACGGCTGGGCGGCTTCATGGCCAAGTTCTATGCGCTTGGCATTGTGTTCGGCTGCATGGGCATCGGCAATATGTTTCAATCCAACCAGGCCTACGTGCAGTTCGTTAACGTCACGGGTGGGCCACAGGGCAGTTGGTTTGTGGGTAAAGGATGGCTGTTTGGACTGGTGATCGCCACGATCGTCGCACTGGTGATTGTAGGCGGCATCAAGAGCATTGCCCGGGTGGCGGCGAAAGTGGTGCCCTTTATGGCTGTGTTTTATATGGTGTGTGCGCTCACCATCATCGCCATGAACTACGAGGCGCTGCCGTTCGCCGTTCACGCGATCTTCACCGGCGCCTTCGATGCCAGTGCGATGAGTGGCGGGGCGCTAGGGGTGATGATTATCGGGTTCCAACGGGCGGTGTTCTCCAATGAGGCCGGCATCGGGTCGGCGGCGATTGCGCATTCCGCCGTTCGCACAAACGAGCCGCTGAGCCAAGGTTACGTCGCGCTGCTTGAACCGTTTATAGACACC
>CBDUQI010000006.1:0-66631 GCA_965369325.1 uncultured Gammaproteobacteria bacterium | reverse complement strand
GGCCGATGCGTGGGCTGAGTGGTAACGGGCGCCGTGCGCAACGGTGCTTCGGTTCAGATCGCGTTGTTCCATGGCAATGCCCCTGTCGGTGCTTTCCTTAAGTCCGGTGCTCGCGCCGTTGCCTGCGGCTAGCAGCGCGCCGGACCTGGGGCCGGGGCTGCGATATGAAAAATGCGTGCGACCGATCTCTACAGAAGACGCAGTGTATGGGGCACGTCCCGATACGCCGATGGCGTGCGTCACAAACCGGGCGACGGCATCGTAAATGCTTGTAAAAAATGGGTAATTACGTCAAACCACGGGTGCTGGGTTAACAAAACCCGCCGCGCGATTAACCTATTGCAGCAGCACAAAAGCGAACGGCTGTCCTAGAGGGGAGTAGTGAAACATCAATGGCACCGCATGACCGACGAGCCGGTTCTCAGATTTGTGCTTCGGTCTGCCCCGCAGTGCTTTACAATAATGTGGATGAAAGGATTGCATGCGGTCTCATTGGACCTGGATGACACCCTCTGGGATCTGAGTCCCGTGTTGATTCAGGCAGAGCACACGTTGTATCGCTGGCTGAGCGAGCATTGCCCCAGGGTAACGGCGCGTTACTCGTTGGCAGCGATGCGCGGCTTGCGCGCTCAAGTGCTCGCCCGCTATCCGCGCCAGGCCCACGACATGACGTTCCTGCGCCAGCAGGTGCTCAATGCGAGCATCGTTGATGCGGGTTACCCGGCGGCCTTGGCGCAGCACGCGTTTGAGGTGTTTATGGCGGCGCGCAACCAGGTGACCTTGTTTGATGGGGCGCGGGGCGTACTGGAGGCGCTGAGCGAGCGCTACGTACTGCTGGCATTGACTAACGGTAACGCGGATCTTCGGCGAATCGGGCTGGCACAGTACTTCGCGCACGAACTGAACCCGGCCCGTGTGGGCGTGCCAAAACCGGATCGAGCCATGTTCGATCGCGCACTGGAACTGACGGGGCTCAGCGCGCAGCAAATTGTGCATGTTGGCGATGATCCGGTGACCGATGTACGCGGCGCCAGCCAGGCGGGATGGCGTACAATTTGGTTTAACCGCCAGGCACACAACTGGTCGAACGAGGGCCAGGCGCCGACGGCGCAAGTGAGCGATTTATATCAGCTGAAAACACTGCTGGGATGCTGATGGAAGTCCGCGCGATCTGGGGATTCGGCGCGGCGAGAACAAACGGGGCAGCGGTGGCTGCTGGCTGCGTGGCACCCGAGAAAAGGTAGGCAAGAGTGTTGGAGGATTCGATCAACCGCGCGGGCGCGACGCCCGAGCACAAACCGTCTGCGCCGCCGCAGGACGAGGTGGTGGAGCGTTGCATCGCCGGTGCGCTGAACTGGCTTGATCAGGAGCAGGAGGCTGAGGGCTTCTGGGTTGGTAAACTGGAGTCGAACTCCTGCATGGAGGCGGAGTGGCTGCTGGCCATGCACTTCATGCAGTATGACGATCCGCAAAAGCGTGAGGGGTTAATTCGCGCTCTGCTCAAAGAGCAGCGCGATGACGGCTCGTGGGAGACCTACTACAACGCACCGCATGGGGATATCAACGTAACTGTTGAGTCATATGCGGCGCTCAGAGCGACCGGTATGGCCCCGGACGAGCCGCGTCTGGTGCGTGCGCGAGAGTGGATTTTTGCCAACGGTGGGCTTGGCCGTATCCGGGTCTTTACCCGCTACTGGCTGGCGTTGCTGGAGGAATGGCCGTGGGAGCAAACGCCTAATCTGCCGCCGGAGATTATTTTTCTGCCGCGCTGGTTCCCGTTCAACATTTACAACTTCGCCTCCTGGGCGCGCGCGACGATGTTGCCGCTGACGGTGCTGTGCGCCCGTCGCGCCTCGCGCCCGCTGCCCCGTGAATCACGCCTGGATGAGCTGTTTCCCGAGGGTCGGAACAACTTCGACTATCGTATGTCGGGCGCCCAGTCAGCCTCCTGGCGCAATCTGTTCTTAAAAGCGGATAAAGCGCTGCATCAATACCAGAGACTTGGGATAACGCCGGGGCGGCGTGCCGCGGTGCGGCTGGTACTGGAGTGGGTGGTGAAACACCAGGATGAGGATGGCGCATGGGGCGGCATCCAGCCGCCGTGGATTTATAGCCTCATGGCGCTGTACTGCGAGGGGCATGCGCTTTCTCATCCGGTGCTGGCACGCGGGTTGGCGGCACTGGATTCGCACTGGTCTTATCAACGCGATGGCGCTACCTATGTGCAGGCCAGCGAATCACCGGTGTGGGACACGTTGTTGTGCCTGATGGGTATGTTGGATAGCGGCGTGGATATCAACAACTCACCCAGCATGCGTCGCGCGGTCGACTGGATTTTGGATCGTCAGGTAACGGTGCCGGGCGACTGGTCGGTGAAGCTGCCGAATGTGCAACCGGGCGGCTGGGCGTTCGAGCGCGCCAATGCCTACTACCCGGACATAGACGATACTGCCGTCGCATTGATTGTGCTGGCACGTTTGCGCAATACCTACCCGGACAGCCAGCGACTGGAGGCCGCCATTGATGCCGCGATTGGCTGGACCCTGGCTATGCAGTCCAGGAATGGTGGCTGGGCCGCGTTTGATAAAGACAACAACAAGGCCATTCTCACCAAGCTGCCGTTTTGTGACTTTGGCGAGGTGCTTGACCCGCCGTCGGTGGACGTGACAGCGCACGTACTCGAAGCGTTGGGTTTGCTGGGGTTCAGCCCCAAGCACAAAGCGGTGGCCAAGGCGCTGAAATTCGTGCGCCAGGAGCAAGAACCCGATGGCAGCTGGTTTGGCCGGTGGGGCGTCAACCACATTTACGGCACGGCCGCCGTGCTGCCGGCGCTGAATCTGATCGGCGAGGACATGTCCAGCGATTATGTGCGGCGCGCGGCGGACTGGTTGGCGCGCACACAGGCAACCAATGGCGGCTGGGGCGAGAGTTGTGCATCGTACATGGATCCCAAACTGCGCGGGCAGGGCGAAAGTACTCCCTCGCAGACCGCCTGGGCGTTGATGGCACTCACTGCCACCAATGATCCTGCCTATCGTTCCGCGATCGAGCGAGGCACCGCTTTTTTGCTCAGCGGCCAGCGCGATGGCACCTGGGAGGAGCCGCATTACACCGGTGCAGGATTCCCCGGTTACGGTGTCGGCGAACGGGTGGATTTGGGTGATCAGAACTTGGAAGAAAACCTTCAGCAAAGTGTCGAATTGGGACGTGGATTTATGATCAATTACAACCTTTACCGTCACTACTTTCCGTTGATGGCACTCGGTCGGGCGCGCCTTTACCTGCGCCAGGTGGGATAAAGATGTTGCAGATAACCTCGAGCACACTTGGTTGCCGGATATTGCCGAGCGTTGTTCTGGCATTGCTGTTGGCGGGTACTGTGGGGTTGGCGCAGGCAGCGACGGAGGCAGCGTCGGCTCAACTCACCATCGAGCGATTATTCGCCGAGCCGGATCTGGCCGGCCCCGGCATGCGGCTGCTTAAAGTCGCCCCTGACGGGCAGCGTATTACCTTCCTGCGCGCCTCCGAGCAGGATCGCTTCCGATATGATTTGTGGGAGTACAACATCGAGCGTGACCAATCACGCGTGTTGGTGGACTCGCGGGTGCTGCAACCCAAGGCGGTAGCCTTGTCCGATGAGGAAAAGGCACGTCGCGAGCGCAAGCGCATCTCCTCGCACACCGGGATTGTGGAGTACTACTTCTCGCAGGATGGCAGGTCCTTGCTGTTCCCGCTGGGTGGGGATTTGTATGTGTACGATTTGCACGCCAAGGCCGGTTCGGCGGTGCGTCGGCTCACCGACGATAACCTGAGCGAAACCGATGCGCGATTCTCGCCGGCCGGCACCTGGGTGTCGTTTGTGCGCGGACAGAATCTATACGTGGTGCCGGGCAAAGGCGGCGAAATACGCGCGCTAACGACGGATGGCGCGGGGCCGGTGCGCAACGCTATGGCTGAGTTTATCGCGCAGGAGGAAATGGGCCGCGACACTGGTTATTGGTGGTCGCCGGATGAGCAGCTCATCGCCTTCACCCGTACCGACGACAGTCAGGTACAACTCGCGCGACGGTTCGAAATTTATGCGACAGAGTTCTCCGTATTTGAGCAGCGTTATCCGGCCGCCGGCACCAACAACGTCACAATACAGTTGGGTGTGGTGGACGTCTCTGGCGGCTCGCCCCGGTGGATAGACCTTGGTGCCGAGAAGGACGTCTACATCGCGCGGGTGGATTGGTTTCCGGATGGTCACCATCTACTGGTGCAACGCCAAAGCCGCGACCAAAAGCGTCTGGACCTGCTGAAGGCGGATGTGCGTACGGGCGAGAGTCGGCTGTTGTTTTCCGAAGAGTCCGACACCTGGATTGATCTGCATGATGATCTGTTGTTCCTACGCAAGCGCGACAGTTTCATCTGGGCCTCAAGTCGCAACGGCTACAAACACCTGTATTTGTACGGCAACGACGGCGAACCGCAGGGGCAGCTCACAGCGGGCAACTGGGTGGTTGCCAGTGCCGGGCGCGGCAAAGGCCTGCTCGGTGCGGATGAGGCCAAAGGGTTGGTGTACTTCCAGGGCACGCTCGACAGCGCCATGGAGCGGCACCTGTATTCGGTAGCTCTGGGCGCGCGCCGCGGCAACGGCATGAAAAAACTGACTCAGCGGGCCGGCTGGCACGACATTACGCTATCGGATAATGCACAGGTGTATGTGGATCTGTTTTCCAACAGCCGCACGCCCCCGCAGGTGAGCGTGCATGGCATGAATGGCAAGCGTATTACCTGGCTGCAGGAGAACGCTCTGCAGGAAGGGCATCCGTACTGGCCCTACTGGCAGGCGCATTCGCATGAACAGTTCGGCCAGTTAGGTGCCGAGGATGGTCAGCCTATGTACTACCGTCTGGTGAGACCGCACAACTTCGATCCTAGCCGGAAGTATCCGGTGATTGTGGATGTTTACGGCGGCCCGCACGGGCAGAAGGTGAAGAACATCTGGTCCGGGTACCCGCGTACCAGCGATGGCGGCTGGCGCCAGTATCTGGCCCAGCGTGGCTATGTGGTATTTACATTGGATAACCGCGGCACCAGTTTCCGCGGCAGGCAGTTCGATGCGCCCATCTACCATCGCATGGGACAGTCGGAAGTGCGTGATCAGGTGAAGGGCGTGGAGTTCCTGCGTACCTTGCCGTACGTGGACGGTGAACGTATTGGTGTGTTCGGCTGGAGCTACGGTGGGTATATGGCGCTGATGTGCATGATGCAGGCACCCGAGCATTTTGCTGCTGGCGTGTCCGGCGCACCCGTGACTGACTGGCGCCTGTACGACACCCACTATACCGAGCGCTACATGGGCGACCCGCGTAGCAACGGCGAGGCTTACGATAGGGCGAGTGTGCTCAGCTACCACGATCAGTTGCAGGGACCGTTGTTGCTGATTCACGGCATGGCCGACGACAACGTGCTGTTCTCACACAGCACCGCTTTGATGAAAGCGCTGCAGGAGGAGGGGCTTACATTTGATCTGATGACCTACCCCGGCAGCAAACACGGCATGTTGCGCCACCGCAGCAGCGGTATTCACGGCTACCGAAGCATCGAGCGCTTCTTTGAGATGCATCTGGCCCCCTAGCGCTAGCCCTTTGCCTGGGACTGGCGGGCGCCGGCTAGGGCAGGTGGACCACGAATCGGTAGCGGCCAAGGTCGGTGTGCTGGGCGCCATTGATTCCCGTCAGGCGCAACTGGATGTGCTGCGAGGAGGCCAGTTGGGCTGCCGGAATGGTGATGTTGGGGGCACTGTTGGCCGCGAAGCGGGCGCTTAGCAGGAGATTCTGCGACGCGCTGAGTAACTCGTACTGGATCAATTCAAATTCCATTTGCGGCACCTCCGGCAGCAGTGTCAGCAGCTGCTCTTTGGAGCTGGCGTAGACCTGGGTAGTTACCCCTTCGGTACTGCGCGTGCGCGGCAGCGGCACAAGCAGTGTGCTGGTCGCCCCCCGCGCACTAAGGCTGTCCAGTTGCCGCTGCAACTCGGTGAGTTGCGAGTTTTGACTGAGCGCAAGCCCAATCGCGCCAAGCATTGCCGCTGCGCTGGCCAGGATCGGCCACTGCGTCGCGATGCGGCGCAGGCGAGGCGGCTGCACGTCGGTAGCCGCCAGCCGTGCCGGCGATGATGGGCCTGGCACGCCGACGTCCTGCGGATCGGTATCCAGCGCGAGCGCATCAAACATGCCATCCATATTGGCCGCCCGCAGTCCAAGCATCAGTTCCCGAGCGGCCTCCAGCTCCAATCGCAAATCCGGATCGGCCAGCATCGCGCGCTCGAACGCGTCTATCTGCTCGCCAGACAGGCGATCGAGAAGATAGCGTTCCACTATCTGGTTGGCGTCAATGAATTCCCGATCCAATGCTGCCTCCAACGACACCATTTGGGTATTGCTAAAATAAGTAAGAAGCGACTAAGGGCTAACTGTCACCAATATGCGCTTGATCCCACTTAAACAGGCGACATATTTGATGAACAATTGTCACGGTCCGAGCGAGCTGCGCCACTCAGTGGTGGCCTCTAACAAAGTTCTCATCCGTACCCGTGCCCGATACAGCACACGATTAAAGTGCAACTCCGAGAGGGCTAGGTCGGCTCGGATCACGGGTTTGTCCTGATCTAAGATGTAGTAACGAAAGAGGATAGCGCGGTCGCGGTCGTTTGCCAGTTCGTCAATCAGACGGGTGACCAGCTGTTTGGTCTGCTCTGCCCGCACCAACTCATACTGGTTAGGTGAGCTGTCCTCATGGCGCCCAACGATATCAGAATTGGTGTCCGTACGTCGCCTGATTTGTTTGCGTTGCCAGGCAACCAGGATGTTGCGCGCGGTGCTGTGCAGGAACGCACTCAGGCGACGTGGGTCGTCCAGCGGCTTGGAACGCAGGCGCTCGATCAGCACCACAAACGTGTCTTGAGCCAGATCGTTGGCCAGTTCGTGGTCGCCGGTACGCCGCTCAAGCATCAACCGCAGGCCATGCGCGTATAGCTCAAACAGGTGCGCTTCGGCGCTGCGATCACCTTCGCCAATTCTGGCGGCCAACCGGGCGGCTGTCTCGGCCAATTTGTCTGCCGCTGGCGAGCTCTCCGCAGGCTGCCAGGCGAGTCTTCGCCACTCCAATACCCCGATCGACACTTTAACTTCCCCAATCCGCAGTTCCGACGCTTGCCCGGCCGACGCCGAATCAGCGCCAATCCTGAGAGCTCCGAATTATTATTGGTTCCAACCGGGCGCAATGATAACGCTAATGCCGGCCTCACCCAACGGCAACCGGGTAAGGCTACAGTAAGGCTTTAGAAAGACTTAATATACATGGGGTTATGGCGTTACACCAAGCGCTTTGCGGCAGGCTCTGCGGCGCCGCGCAGATTGGCCTGCCAAGCACGCCTGACATACGCAGACTACGGCGGGCCGTCGTGGGCTGTGATTTGGATGGTACCGTTCATGTCAGGCAGTTCGGTTAGGCGGATACTGATCCAGTTTTTTTGCGTGCCGGAAAAATAGGTCACTGAGAAGGGCAGGCTCAGCCCCGGGCTTAGCTCGATGGTGCCATGCAGATGCCCGTCGTGACCCCCATGGGGTAGCCAGCGGCCGTCCGATATATTCTCCCACGGGCCGGGTGCCGGGTCGTCCTTAACGCCAAAGCTCACCTGACCTGGGCTACCGGATTGGATCTGCAGCGTGTCGCCGGTTTCCAGTAGGATCGTGTCGGAGTTTTGGATTCGCCATTCCTTGGTGAAACTCGAGATACTCATGGTGCCCTCTGTAGTGGTGTCGTGTGTCAACGGAGCGCTAAGTATGATCGCCTTTCCGGGCTGTGATGTTGAAATACTTCTAGCTTTAGGGTTTTCCCTGGTGAATATGCGCATTGATTTCACATAGTTTGCTAGCGCCATTCCCCTTGTAGCGTAAAGGCGGCCCAGTAATAGCTGTCTTGCCAACGCGGCTGTGCCATGAGTGCCAGCTGAGCGTGGCGCAGTGCGTAGGCGGGACGTTGGCGTTGACCGATCAGCTGCTCGTAAAACTCCGCCATGAGGGCGGCGGAGGCGTTGTCATCAATACGCCATAAGCTCGAGATCACCCGTTGCGCACCGGCATACATAAAACTGCGGGTCAGACTGGCTAAGCCCGCGCTGCCCACCTCGCGCCCCAGGCCGGTCTCGCAACCGCTGAGTACCACCAGCGAGGCATGCAGATCGAGCTGAAATATATCGCGGAAGCGCAGCTCTCCGTGACTGATCGAGCCGTCTGCCTGGTGGGTGGAGAGCATCAGGCTGGAGTACTGGGGGTTGCGGGTATCCACGAGCCCGTGGGTCGCGAAATGAACGATGTCCACGTGGTCAATCACGCCGTTCAGTACCTGCCCCCTATCGGCGTCGAGCCCGCGAAACACTGTAGGCTTCAAGGCCTCGGCCACGCGGGCGATGGCATCCGCTTCACGTCCGGTGCCGGGTAGGCGCAGCTCCACTGAGGCGGGTGCCTGGCTATTGGGGGCGGGCGCCTGGGCAAGTCGTGGGTCGGCAGCATCCACCACCGGATCGGCGAAGATACTGAGGCTGGTATGGGTATCACCCGCGTGGGGTTGGCTGCGTTGCAATGCCAACGTTGACATCGAGGGCACGTATACCACCTCGTGCTGGGCGATCAACGGCACCGCGCACCCCTCCGTGACCGATCGAGCGGCGGGGTCGTGCAGCGCGGCGAACGGCACCAGTGCCAGTGCGCCGTCGGCCACCACGAGGATGCGCGCATCGCCTAGATGCTCAACAACTGGCGCCAGTAGCATCTCACTGAGCTGTATCGACCAGCGGTCACGCGCGCAGCGCTGGCCGACGATGGGCGCGCGCAGTGATTCGTGGAACTTGCGACTGGCCTGGCGGATCGGTTCGCCCGGCCCCAGCGATGCACGCACCACATTGTCCGGTTGCACCAGCCAAACAAAAGCCTCATGCCCGGTGACATGGTAGTGCAGCAGCACAGTATTGGTGTTTAGCATCGCCTGCATGGTCGCGACGTTGTCCAGCGGTACTTCCAGCGCGTCGGCGCTCAGGCTGGCCGCCGGCGCATATTGTGCTTCGGCTGATTGCAGCCGGGTCAATGCCAGATCCAGTTGCGATTGCACGTCCAGACGTTGCTGTGCGGGCGCTTGCGGACTTAATTGGTCAAGTTGTACCCGGACCGTTTCCACCTCCCGTTCCAGCGCCTGCAATTGCGCGTTAGCGTGCGCGGTGAGGGGGCGCCCGGCATCGCGTTCGGCCTGGCTCATCAAGCGCACCAGCGATTTGGCCAGGCGCTGGTCATTGCTTAGCAGACCGTCCTCAGCGGAGTTGCCCAGCGAGATTTCGATGGGTACACGCAGCGACTGGATATCATCCAGCGCACCAAGTAAGGACAAGTTCGCCGCCGGGTTGCTCAGTTGGCCGCTTACCCGGTCAGAAATACGTTGTGCGCGATCAAGGCTCGTCCGTGCAGGCAGGTACAGGCCGCGGTGTAACCGGGTGCGGGCGATCTGATTAAGCAGTGCAAGTTGTTCCAGCGAGTCATCCAGAACTTCGTATACATTTAGCGCCTGCTCAAGCATCTTTTCGGACGCTGTAAATTGCCTCTGCGCAAGCAGGTTACTGCCCAGGTGTTTCAGGGCGTCGGCACGAGTGGGGCTGGGATCAGGCGCAAGTTCCTGCAACGCCCGGCGAAGATTCCGTTCGCCCTCGGCTAAGGCGCCGGTGGCCGTTTGGCTTTGACCTAGTCGGGTAAGGGCCCGTGCGTGTGCGCCGTGAATTTCACTGCGCCCGCGTAGCGCCAGCTCGTTGCGGGCCGCGTGTTCGGCCTGCTCAAACTGGCCCAGCGTAAGGTACGCCCAATTGAGTCTGGACCAGTACAGCGCCTCATCGTCGGTGTCTCCGGCACCCGCGTTGAGCTGCAGCGCCTGGTGGAAAAAGCTCACCGCCTGCTCGGGTTTGCCCATGTACATAGAGGCTGTGCCGACGTTGCTCATGGTAACTGCCTGGGCATTGATTTCGCCCACGGCCTGATCCAGCGCAATAGAGCGCAGATACAGGCTGATGGCCAGTTCCAAGTGCCCGGCATGACGCTCCAGTACCGCCATGTTGTTCAACGCAGAGGAGTAAATCCGTGGTCGCTCGGCGTCTTTGAGCAGATCGAGGCTGCGTTCCAGGTAGGCGCGCCCCTGCTCGGCATCACCGACGGTGCGGTATGCATTGCCAACGTCCATCTGTATCTGCGCGTTCAAGGTGACATCCTGCTTGCGCAACGGGTGCTCCAGCAGTGCTAGCAGGCAATCAAGCGATTGCGCTGATTTACGTTGATAAATCAGGTTAGTGCAAAAGACGTGACGGGCGAACGCACGTTCACGCTCCGTGCCGGAGTGCTTGGCCAGTGCGGTGTCGGCGTCGGTTAAGGTCTGCGCAGCGCTTTGATACTGACCGATCTCTGAATAAGCACGCCCCATATGCGCTTGCAGGACCGCGGCCATCAACGGCTGCCGGTTTGCCAGAAAAAGTTGCCGCGCCGCCTCGTAAAGAGCAATAGCCTCCTCCAGGCTACCGATGACGGCGACCGCTGCTGCGCGGCTGGCCTGGGCCCGTGCGATTAATACAGGATCGCCGGTGAGTTGCGCCAACTCGATGCCATCGGCATAGGCCGAAGCTGCTTTGTCCCAGGCGCCGCTGGAGGCTCGTTGGAAGTGAGCGTCGCCCCGCGCGAGCGCCGCATGTGTTCGCAATATTGCCTGGCGCGCGGGCGGCGGCGCCAGCGCATCGAGGCGCAGGGTGTACTCTGCCGGCGGGCGCCCAAGTTCGCGTGAGCGAACGGTGATGGTCACCGGCGCGTTGGTATCGCCATGAAGAATCTGCGTCTGCACGGCGAAATCGCCAAGCGGCGAGGTGCGCGCGACAGGGTCTGCGCCCGGTGGGGCCACCGTCACCACCAGGTTGATGCCATGTTGCTGGACTGACAACAACCAGGGCCCGGGCGCTGGCGCGGTGAATGTGTAGTGATGGGTTTGCCGCCACTGCATCTGCTGGGTGACAGGCGCGCCAACCCACAGTGCCTGCGTGGGTTGTTCGGCTACGGGTGGCGATCGCGGCGGGTTAACCGCCGCAGCGCAGTGGTACACAAGGACGAGCAGCAGCCCAGCGCCTATTCGCGTCCACGCGGTCGGGCCGGTGCGGTCGTTCCCACCCCGGCGGGACAGGGCGAGTAGCTCAAGGGGGAAACGGGCGACTTCGGCATCGTCCATATGGCGCCGGACACTCAACTTTACGAACCAACAGCCAAGTTATGTTGAGTACAGACGGATCGCAAGCTCTATTTTTACCGACCCGATGGTGGACAAAAAAAAGACCGGATCCCGAACCCTTTTTGGACGACCGCTGCTCGGTGTCGGGAACCGGTCAATATAGGTCCAATCGGACCTGAACTGGGCGCGACCATAGCGGGTGGCACTGCCACCGCAGCGAATCACGATCCTTTGACCGGCTGGATCGTGATTCCTGTTCTCGCCCGCAACTTAACTGTCCTGTGTTTCGCGTTTATCCCACCTGTCCTGGGGACATAATTGCGTTGCTACTATTCATAAGCGTAACGATGACAAAAAAGGTGCCATCAATTTGCGAATGTTGTCCCTTAGACTTACGCTAACGGACTGGAAAAAGGGTCATTCAGCGAAACTCGTCGGTCCGGAGGCGGCGCGGATGCCCGGCGGATTCAAGTGTTGGACGACGTGCGATGAGAGCAACACGCCACAGCAACCACAGCGATCAAAACAACAACAACGCGGGAGTCGCGTAATGCACAGCCAAATGAACGCGCGCGGGCCGAAGATGCGGCCCCATGCAGTGACGACAAAAACGACAGCAATTATGGCGCTATACTTTGTAGGCGGGCTGGCCAGCCCGCCCACGCTGGGCGCCAACGCGCTGTTTTCAGATCAGACACAGGGTGCCGGGCTGAGCTTCACCCATCAGGCGCCTGGCGACATCGAATGGGGCGAACAACATGGCGGCATGGCGGTGGGCGATTTCAACCGTGATGGATGGCCGGACCTGTTTGTCGCCGGCGGCGGCCTGCAACCTGACGCGCTGTTTATCAACAATCAGGATGGCACCTTTACCGATGAGGCGCCGGGCTGGGGTCTTAGCGACCTGTATCGCGGTAACGGCGTCGCCGCGGGCGATTTTGACAAAGACGGCTGGGTGGATGTCTACGTGAGCAGTCACGGTGCGATGGCGCAGCCGCCTGCAACAGGCGACCACCGCCTGTATCGCAACAATGGGGATAGTTCGTTCACCAATGTTGCGGTGGCGGCCGGGGTAAACTCAACCTCCAACCGTCCGGAAGGTTACAGCGCTAATTTTGGCGACTACGATCTGGATGGTTACCTGGATCTTTGGGTGGCCGGTTGGCACACGGGGCTGCCGAACCCGCCGCGCAGCCGCCTGTTTCGCAATCGCGGTGACGGTACGTTTGAGGATGTGACCGTCTCGGCCGGCGCCGACACCCCCAACGATGACATTGTGGGCCAGTTCAGTGGCGCGTTCGCTGATATGAACGGCGATCGCTACCCGGAGCTGGTGGTCTCCGGCGATTGGGGTAACTCTCACTACCTGCGCAACAACCGCGATGGCACCTTTACCGACGTCGACATCTTTCAGCCTCATGCGCCCTGGAACGGAATGGGCCATGCGCTGGGCGACTTTAATCGCGACGGTCGTCTGGATTGGTTTATCACCGCAGCCTGGCCCGCGTTCGGTTTTTTGGGGCCGGAGGGCAACCGCCTATACGTAAATTCGGGGTCGGACAGCTTCCTGGCGTTGCCCGAGAGCGCTGGCGTTGAAGATGGCGGCTGGGGCTGGGGCGCTGCCAGCGTGGATGTCGACCACGACGGCTGGCAGGATCTGGTGATGACCAACGGTTGGCCCTACGATGATGACCTGACAGGCGCCAGCTTTACCAACGAGCCCAGCTACATCTTTCACAACGACGGCAATCTGAGCTTTACCGAGATAGGCCAAAGCAGCGGTTTTAATCATACCGGGCAGGGCCGTGGGATTGTCTATCTGGACTATGACCGGGATGGCGATTTGGATCTGATTGTCAGCGCTTGGTCAGAGCCGCTGCAATTGTTCCGCAACGATATCAGCGGGACGGACGCCAACTGGCTGAAGGTGACGCTGGACACCAGCCAACACCCGGTGTTGGCACCAGACGGCTTTGGCAGCGAGGTGCAGATCAGCGTGAACGGCGTGCAGCAGTACTTCCATTTGACCGGGGCCAGCCACTACCTGGCGACCAGCCAGCTGGTAGCGCATTTTGGGCTTGGCAGCGCCTCTAGCGTGGACACCCTACGGGTCCGATGGGCGGACGGCTTCGATACTGTTGTGCAGCCGGTCGCCGCCAATCAGCATCTCACCGTGCAGGCTCAGCCGCCGTTGCGCATGACGCGTCCGGTGATCCGTGGCGGCAGCGGCGAGGTGAGTGTCGCCGGCGTGCAGGATGGGGAAACGGCGCATGTGTTTTTTAGTCCGTACGGACCCGGTGAGGGCGTCTGCCTGAGTGTGTTTGGTGGACGCTGTCTGGGGCTGCTGGGGGCGCGCTACGCAGGCAACGCAAGCGCCGACGGGGCAGGTGATGCGGCGTTGAGTATCGCCGCCCCGCCAGGCGGCCAGGCGGCCGTGCTGTATGTGCAGGTGATGGTGCGACGGGGTACCGATGGCGCCGAGTCTATTATTTCGAATATTCTGCAGCTGCCGGTCATCGATCTGGATGAGGGTTAGCGCCGGTATCCGCACGGCGGGCGCCGCAATGCGCCGGCGCGACGTTCGGTCCACCACAGCACAAGAGACCTACACGCATGTCAGACTCTGAACAAGCGCCTCCGGGCGCCAGCCCGACGTGGCCCGACCCCTCGGCCACGGATCATCCACTGGATATGCATAGGCTGCTTACTGGCCGGCGCACCATCAATTTGTTTCAACCTGAGTTGGCGGTTGCCCCTGAGTTGCTGGCGCAGGCGCTGGACGCGGCGCGTTGGGCGCCGAACCATCGCCTCACAGAACCCTGGCACTTTTACTTGCTGGGCGGCGTCAGCCGCGAGGCCGTCATCGAGTTGATCGTGCAGATGGCTGTTGCTGCCAAGGGGCCGGAGATTGAAGCACAGCGACGCCAGCGGCTGCAGGCTGTGCCCGGTTGGATGGTGCTTACCAGCACTCGCCATGACGACCCGGTGATGGATCGGGAAAACTACGCTGCCTGCGCCTGCGCGGCACAGAATATGATGCTATGCCTTTGGCAGTCCGGTATCGGCGTGAAATGGACCACCGGTGCGGTCACCCGAGATCAGCGCCTGGGGGATATTTTGAGTGTGGATCTGCAGCAGCATCCGGTGGTGGGGCTGTTTTGGTACGGTTATCCGAAGATGGTGCCGGTGAGCAAGCGCCAGGCTGTCGAGGCGATCACCACCCACTTGTCATAAACTAAGTCCGCCGTACCATGGGCGTGCTTAAACATCCCGGAATGGCAACCTAAATAGAGAGAAGACTATGGCCTTGCAGAGCAAAACGATTGACTACTCGCACGATGGCACCACGCTTGAGGGTTATATGGCCTGGGATGATGCACAATCCGCGCCTGCGCCTGGTGTGCTGGTCGCCCATGCCTGGGCTGGGCGTGATGAGTTTGAATGTGAGCGTGCACGGCAGCTCGCGCAAGCCGGCTACGTTGGCTTTGCGCTGGATGTTTACGGCAAAGGTGTACTCGGCGCTAGCGCCGAGGAAAACGGTGCGTTGATGGGGCCGTTTATGCAAAACCGGCCCCGCTTGCAGGCGCGATTAGCCGCGGCGCTCGCAACCCTGCGTGCGCAACCGCAGGTGCAAAGCGATAAAGTAGCCGCGATCGGTTACTGCTTTGGTGGGCTCAGCGTGCTGGATCTGGCCCGCAGTGGCGCTGATGTATTGGGTGTGGCGGCTCTGCACGGGCTGCTGGGAGCGCCGGGTAACACACAGAGCACGCAGATCAGCGCCAAGGTGCTGGTGTTGCACGGATGGGATGACCCGATGGCGCCGCCGGAACATGTGGTGGAACTGGGTGCGGAAATGTCCGCCGCAGGTGCGGACTGGCAATTGCACGCTTACGGCAATACGGTGCACGCCTTTACCAACCCGCACGCCGCTGATCCGGATTTCGGCACGGTTTACAGCGCGGACGCGGATCGCCGCTCGTGGGAGGCCACGCGGTATTTTCTGCACGAGTGTCTTGGCTCCTAGGCGCGGGCACGGAGTCAACAGCGATGCCTAATATTACCTACAAAGCGGCCGATGGGGCGCAACAAACGGTGCAAGTGCCTGCCGGTGAGTCGGTCATGGAGGGTGCCCTGGCACACAACATCGAGGGTATCGAGGCGGAATGTGGCGGTTGCCTGAGTTGCGCAACCTGCCATGTGTACGTGCAGCCGCCGTGGGTGGACAAGTTGCCGGCTCCGGAGCCGATGGAAGATGCCATGCTCGACTGCGTGGCTTGCGAGCGCACGGCCGCCAGTCGCTTGAGCTGCCAGATTGAGGTGACTGACGAGATGGAGGGTCTGCTCGTCATCCTGCCCGAATCCCAGCTTTAATTTAGCGTTTTCGCACGCGGGTCTACGCGCCCGAAGGTTGTGCCGTACGGGGTTTGCCTGTCCTGTATTGCCCCGGCGCATGCCGCTTGCCCGTCAGTTATCCCAGAGGGATGTTGTTAACAACTGTGACGATCGCTCTGACCATCTGGTCTTGGGTTTTCTATGGCGGCATGCTCAGTTCATGTTCATAGCACGCACCAATGAGAACAATCGGATGGTGGATCAGCACAGAGATTGTCGGATACTGATCGTCGATGACGATCCGGAGTTTTCAACCATTGTCGCTAACGAATTGTCGCAAGACCCTGGTGTGGGGGCGACCGTGGAGCGGGCGGATTCGTTCGCCGAAGCCACTGCGAAAATTGAGGCGCGCGAGTACGATTTGTATTTGTTCGATTATCATTTGGATGCAAGCCACTGCGGGGTCGAACTGATTGACCAGGTCGCCAGCAAGGGGGCGCCCGTGATCATGATGACCAGCTCCGATGAGGAAAGCGTCTGGCAGCAGGCATTCGCCAGCGGTGCGGCGGACTATTTTCAGAAAACCAACCTGCGTTCTGGCATGTTGCCCGTCATGGTGCGCAACAATCTCGTGCGCGGCGAGCGGCTGCGCCAGCTGGAACGTCGCCAGCGACTGCTGGCGCGTGAGGCCCGGCGCGATTCGTTAACCGGGTTGCCCAATCGTCGCGCCTTGACCGACTTGCTGAGCCTGGCCCACGGCCCGGTGCCCTGTGGCGGTCGACGCCTTGCTTTGCTGTACGTGGATCTGGATGGATTCAAGCCGGTCAACGACGAGTACGGCCACCACGCGGGCGATCAAGTGCTGCGCGCCGTGTCGCTGCGGCTTCTAGGGCTGGTGCGCGAGGACGATATGGTGGCCCGCATCGGGGGTGATGAATTTGCGATTGCAGTGCGTTTCGCCGATGAAATGGCGGGCAGCGAAGAGGTGTTACGGCGTCTTGGGCAGGAGGTGATCAATCTGATCGAGCTGCCTGTACGGCTGCAGTTGCAAAGCCATGACTGGTCGGCCACTGGTGCCGGCTATGCTGCGGTGAAGCTATCAGCTAGCGTCGGTATCACGTATTTGAGAGACGATGACCGTTCTTCGGACGACGTTATCAGGGCGGCCGACAGGGCCATGTACGTGGCCAAGAATGCTGGTGGCGGGCGCATGTTTGTGGTGCCAGGTCGCGGCTGAGGGGCGGGCCCGCGCACTCACGCCAGCGCAGGTGTGACAAAAACACGCCCAATAGGTCATTGCAAGGGTTAGCGCCGGTCAGCCTGCTCCATTGCCTGATGCGCGGTTCAGGTATTCCCCTAATGTTCATAAGCCTTTGTTTAGGAATACACTTTAAAGTGGTTCTACGGCGACTCCAATACTCAAGTCGGTAGCCTGCGAGGCCGACGATTGGTCGAAAACAATCGACGCTAATGGAGCGGGCACCTGCCCGGCGCATGCAAACGGCTGAAACACTGACTGATTACATTGCGAACGAGTCCGCGCGGCGGTCTCGTTTGCTGCGCGGATTGCCTCTAAAAGTGTTGGCAGGGGCGGTGCTGTTGCTGATGCTGGTTGCGTTGGTGTTCGCGCAGGTTCTAAACCAATATCTGCGCAGCCAAGAGCAAGCGCATTTTTCTCAGCGTGTGCGTCTGGCTGTGGATGCGGCCGATGCACTTCAGCACCTTTCGGTCGGGGGCTACGAGGGCACCCGTTCGCAGTCCCCCACGGCGCGCGGTTCCAGCTGGTTGTTCGGCAGCCTTGCGGAACCGCACCACAGCTTGCGCTGGTCGTTGAAACCCATGGGCCTGCGGATGGGCCCGCGAGTGAAGGACTCTGCGATGTCGGCGAACTTCCCGGCTCACCGCGGCGAGATGGTCCACACGCGCGAGGCGGGGCGTGTTTACTGGCGGGCGTTGATTGGCAACGATGCCCAACGCGTTCTGGTTGAAGTGTCCGTCGAGGAATCGCAGCTGTTTGCGGAGGCCCGCTGGCGCTCGATCTTAATCGCAATGATTATCTCGGTGCTGCTTGGTGTCGGTGCACTGGCCGCGTGGTTGTGCGTGCGCCCGTTGCTGCGGCGCCTGCATCGCCAGTCGCGCGTGCTGAATCGAGAGATTGCCGAGCGGCGCAAGATTACCGACGCACTAACCCGCTCTGAACAGCAGGCGCGTCACGCGCAGCGCCTGGCATGTTTCGGTTTGTGGGAAACCGATATGAGCACTGGCAGCATGCAGTGGATTTCTTTATCGCAGGAAATTCCACGCATGTTTGGTGTCAGCGCTAGAGAGTTGGTGGGCAGCGGCGCCTCATCGCGTTTAATGCATCCGGATGACCGCGAGCGCATCCATCGCCTGTACGGCGAAGTGTTGCTGAACAAATTGCCCTATCGGGTGGAGTACCGGATTGTTCGCCGCGACCACTCGGTACGATATTTGCTGGAGGAGGGCGATCCGGTATTCGATGAGTTCGGTGAGTTGCGCGGTTTTCGCGGGTACATGCAAGACGTGAGTGAAAGCCGCGAGGCGGAAAAAGCGCTGGCACGCAGCGAATCACGGTTCCGTGATTTTGCCGAAACCCTAGCTGATTTTCTTTGGGAGCTGGGGCCGGATTTACGCTTTACGTATCTGTCTTCACGCTCGGAGGGGATTACCGGGTTTGCGCCTGAATCACTGATCGGCTTGTCCTGGGAGCAGACCCAGAGCAATGTAGGGCTGCGCCGCGCGGGCGGGCTGTCGGGCTTTCTGCGGGCACTTCAGGACCGTCGTGCGATGGACATGACGCTGCGATGGGTGCGCCCGGATGGCGATATGCGGGTGATTCAGTTCACCGCGCGTCCAATTAGCAGCGACGGCCAGTTCGCCGGTTTTCGCGGAATTGGCCGCGATGTGACCGAGCAGCATGCGCTGGCCGAGAAGCTGAGTTTTGAAGCGCGCCATGATGCGCTCACCGGGCTGGTGAACCGTCACGAGTTCGAACGCAATCTAAACGATTTGATTGACCGAGCGGAGCCGGATTCACGCACTCATGTGCTGTGTTGCCTGGACGTTGATCAATTCTCGGTTATCAACGATACCTCCGGCCACGAGGCCGGCGATGAACTGCTGCGCGAAATGGTCGTCATTATGCAGAGGAGCGTACGCGACTCAGACGTGATTGCCCGGCTTGGCAGCGATGAGTTTGGCTTGTTGCTACACGATTGCACCGCCAGTCGCGGTGCGCGGGTGACACGCGAGATTGTGGCAGCCGTGGAGGAGTATCGGTTTGTTTACCAGGAGCGCTCGTTTGCGGTGGCAGTGAGCGTTGGCGCGGTGGTGATCGACAGTGCCAAGCTAACCGCCGCGCAAGTGCTGAGTGGCGCCGATATTGCGTGTCACACGGCCAAGCAGGCCGGTGGCAACCGGGTGGTGTTCGAGCAGGGCAAAAGTGGTCCGCACTTGGATCAGATGCAGTGGGTTAATCGCATTACCGAGGGCCTGGACGCAGACCGGTTTTTCCTGATGGGCCAGCGTATCATGCCGGCTAACCCCCTTGTGCCCGCGGGCGAGCACTACGAGGTGCTGCTGCGCATGCGCGGCGAGGACGGTGAGATTGTCTCACCGGGTGTGATTCTGGCCGCTGCAGAGCGGTTTAATCTGGCCACGCGTCTGGATCGTTGGGTGTTGGATAAAACCTTCAGTATGTTGGCCGATCATCCGCTGCACTTGCAGCGCTTGTCAAACTGCTCCATCAATCTGTCTGGCGTCACGCTGGTGTCTGATGGTTTATTGGAATTTCTACTGGGCTTGTTCAAGCGCTATCGTTTGAGCTACGAGAAAATCTGTTTTGAAATCACCGAGACTGCCGTTATTGCCAATATGGATATTGTCACGCGTGTGATGAATGAGCTGCGCTCGCGCGGCTGCCGGTTTGCGCTGGATGATTTCGGCAGCGGCCTTTCCTCTTTCGGCTATCTAAAGCATCTGGACGTTGATTACCTGAAAATCGATGGGGTGTTTGTGAAAGATGTGATTGACGATGCGATTGATGCGGAGATGGTTAAGTCGATTAACCACTTGGGCCATAAGATGGGCAAACTGACGATCGCTGAGTTTGTTGAGAACGATCGGGTACGCCAACGCATGATCGATATCGGCGTTGATTTTGTGCAGGGGTACGGCGTGGCGCGCCCGTGCCTGCTGGAGGACCTGCTAAGCGCAGCGCCTGCGGTTTCGTCGGATGATGGCGTCGGGCTCGAGACGATCTGTGCGGCGGCCTCTGGCGCAGTGCGGTCTAATGAGTTGACGGCCAGCAATACGCCCGCCGTGGCGACAACCCCTCGGGCAGCGTTACGCAAGGCGGCGGTCTCTGGCAGAGGCGACAATGGATTAAGAGTGGAGGATTCGGTTTAACCCTGTCAGTAAGCGGGCGGGCTCCGCTGCTGCGCAACCCGCCCGTATGTGAGCGCTGTGCGTTAGCGTCCTGGGGTCCACGGCACACCCGCGGCATCCAATGCTTTGCGCAGGGCCGGCAATCGCTGCTCCCGCAACGCGGTGAGCTGGTTGCGAATCTGGCCCAACTGATCCTGCGCGATGTCCACCACCATGCGATGGGTGGGTGTTGGCCCATAGGCCGAAAAGCGCTTGCCTATCGAGGCCGCGAACAGCCGGTCTGACACGGATGCTGCCCCCGGAGTGTTTAAGACTTCTCGACGCGGATCGCCGTTTAACTGCAGTTGCAGTGTTTTCAACTCACGCTCGATCGCCAGTGTGTTCTCGTACAGCGGCTGCGCGGGGTTACGTGCACGTAGCAGTGCAGTGCGGATCGCACCGGTTTCGACCAGCGCCTCTTTGATTGAGGCGTCGGCTGCCTGCGCCTGCCCGGTGAGCATCTCGGTGCGCTCGGCGAACGCCAGTACCTGCGCTGAGGTGTTGGCGGTAAGTGTGGCTTCGCGCACGGGCACCACTTCAAAACGCTTCGCATCGCCCACGGATGTTTCTTTGCCATCTACCCGTCGACTCAGCGACACCGTGTAGGTGCCGGGCATTGCCAGCACGCCCGCCGGGGCGAAGAAATCATCACCGCCTTCCTCGCCGGTCCAGGGCGCAACGTTGGGGTAGCGCAAGTCCCAGGCGACCCGATGGAAGCCTTTCTCGACCGGGCCGGAGATCCGACTTACAGCATCGCCGTTGCTGTCTGTGACGGTGAGGATGATGGCCGGAGCATCTTCCAGCTCCTCCTCTCGCAGGGCATCAAAACCCGGGCTGGGTGTGTTCTGTTTATTTTCTATACGCTTCTTTTCCGCCTCTTTTCGCTGCGCCTTTTTTGATTTGAGTTCTTCACCCAGATAGTAGGTAAAGACTGCGCCGAAAGGCGGATTGGGTGCGGTGTAAAAGGCATCGCCCTGGCTGGCTTTGGTGTCGCCGCCAAGCGGACGCCGCTCGATATACCATTTGGCGTCGCGCGGTTTGAATAAATGCACCTCGCCGTTTAGCATTTCCTCCGACACCTCTCGCAGCGGTGAGTAATCATCCAGGATGAAAAAGCCGCGCCCAAAGGTGGCGCCGACCAGGTCCTGTTCGCGCCGCTGGATGGCCAGATCGCGGAAGGGGATTTGCGGCACGCCACCTTTAAGTTCGATCCATTTGCCGCCGCCGTCGATGGTGAAAAATACACCAAACTCGGTGCCGGCAAACATTAGTGCCGGGTTCACGTGATCCTGCACCACACGCCAGACCAGATGCCGTTCGGGCAGGTCGCCGGTGATCGAGCGCCACGAGCGGCCCTTGTTGTTGCTCTTGAACAGATAGGGTGCGAAGTCGCCATTCTTATGCTGATCGACGGCCACGTAAACGGTGTTTTCATCATGCAGGTCGGCTTTGATGTCGTTGACGAAGAAGCCATCCTTCACACCGGGCAGGGAGTCCACCTGGGTCCAGTTCTCGCCGCCATCGCCGGAAATCTGAATTAGCCCGTCATCGGTGCCGGCATACAGCACCTGCGCGTTAAGCGGCGACTGCGCCAGCGAGGTGATGGTGCTGTACATAGACATCGCATAGACGTCCCAGAGCGTGTCGATGCTTTGCACCCGGCCCATGATGGGCGTCTTAAAGCGGTCAATCTGGCGGGTGAGGTCGGGGCTGATGGCGCGCCAGCTATCGCCTCGATCGTCACTGCGCCATACCCGGGCACTGGCGAAGTACAACGTTTTGGGGTCGTGTGGGCTGACCAGAATGGGCGCGTCCCAGTTAAATCGCTCGTTCGGTTCGCCGGGCCCGGGTTGTGGCTGGATGTAGACGATCTCGCCATTGCGCCGGTCGTAGCGCACCAGGTTGCCCTGCTGCCATTCGGAGTAAACGATATCGGCATTGCTCGGGTCGCTGGCGGGCTGGTGACCGTCGCCGAACAGGGTCACGAACCAGTCGCTGTTGCGAATGCCGTGCACGTTATTCGTGCGTGAGGGCCCGCCCTGGGTGTTGTTGTCCTGGGTGCCGCCGTAGAGATTGTAGAACGGCTCGTCGTAGTCGACCGCCACTTTATAGAATTGGGTGATCGGCAGATTGGAGATAAAGCGCCAGGTCTTGCCCAGGTCAAAGCTCTCGTACACTCCGCCATCCACGCCGGAGAGCAGGTACTGCGGATCGTTCGGATTAAACGCCAGCGCATGGTTGTCGCTGTGCTTAAATTCGTGCGGGACTTCGGCAAAGTTACTGCCGCCATCGTGGGTGACATGCAGGCGAACGTCCATCTGGTAGACGCGATCAAAGGCATGCGGGCTGGCGAAAATTTCCTGATAGTAGTGTGGGCCGGTGCCGCCGGAGACGTACTCGCTGCGTTTCTCCCAGGTCTCGCCGGCATCCTCGGAGCGCCAGAAACCCCCTTCGCGATTGGCTAGCTCAATGGTGGCGTACACCACCTGCGGCTGCTGCGGCGAGATGGCCAGCCCGATTCGGCCTTTGTCCTCTTCCGGCAGCCCGGTGGTTAGCTGGCGCCAGGTGAGTCCGCCATCGGTGGATTTGTGGATGCCGGTGCCGGGGCCACCATTGACCAATGCGGCGACCGAGCGTAGGCGCTGGTGGGTGCTGGCATACAGCACATCCGGGTTGACGGGGTCCATCAGCACCTCGTTGACGCCGGTGTACTCACCCTCGCCCAGCACTTTGTCCCAGGTGGCGCCACCGTCTATCGTGCGAAACAGCCCGCGCTGCCCGCCCTTGCTCCACAGCGGGCCCTGGGCGGCGACCATCACGATGTTGGAGTCGCGCGGGTCAACCACAATGCGCCCGATGTGCTCGGACTCCGCCAACCCCATATTCTCCCAGTTCTTGCCGCCATCAAGGCTGCGGTACACGCCGTCGCCGTAGCCCACATGGCGGCCACTGACGTTCTCGCCGCTGCCCAGCCAGAGCGTTTCCGGTCGGTTAGGGTCGAGTGTGATGCAGCCAATAGAGTAGGAGCCCTGATCATCAAAGATGCTTTCCCAGGTGGTTCCTGCATTGGTTGTTTTCCAGAGGTTGCCGCTGCCGGCGGCCACGTACCAGGTACTTTGCCGCTGTGGGTGTATCGCGATATCCGCGATACGCCCAGACATCAATGCGGGGCCGATGTTGCGTAGCTCCAGGCCCGACAGCGTGTCGGCGCTGAGCCGCGGACCATCATCCTCCTCGTCTTTTGCGACGCCCACGCTGGCCAGCGCCAGCAGCGGCAAGGTCAGAATCCACCGGGAAAGTGCCATATTGTTCTCCTGATCCACGAGACGCATCGTGGGCGTCTGGTGAGTGTTACGGCTGGAGCTCACACCTATACGGGTCTGCCGGGTGTGGCGTGAGCTGCGGGATCGTGAGTTTGCCATAACCGGCCCCGTAACGTCTCCTGCGCGGTCCGGGGATGCGCCTGGCAGGCGGGCGGATGGTGCCTGTTCGGCAGGCCCGTGCGCATGGGCGCTTGGGTTTGTCGGGCGCCTGAACGATAATGCCCTCCTGCTCGCGCACACTAATATGATCGGTCTGGACGGGCGGATGCTGCTTAAACGCCATTCGCAACCGCTTTGGCCGTACAACGGAGAAAATGTTGATGAATCCAGCCAGGACGTCTCTTGCTGCAAGCCTCGCCATACTCGCACTGAGCCTTGTGGCCCCCCACGCGATCGCCGCCGACGATGATGAGGACGACGCCAATCCGCTGGCCTCGCTCGCGCTGCGAAACATCGGGCCAGCGATAATCTCGGGGCGAATTTCCGATTTCGCGTTTCACCCGGAACACAAGCACGAGTTTATCGCGGCCACCGCGTCGGGCAATATCTGGAAGACAACCAACAACACCACCACCTGGACGCCCATTTTCGACAACGAAGGCTCCTTTGCCGTCGGCGTTATTGAGCTCGATCCGAATAACCCGCTAGTGATCTGGGTGGGAACTGGCGAGAACAATGCTCAGCGCAGCGTCGCGTACGGCGACGGCGTGTACAAATCGCTCGACGGCGGCAAGAGCTGGAAAAACGTGGGTCTGAAGGACTCCGGCCACATCTCGCAGATCTGGATTCATCCGGAAGATTCCAACAATGTGCTGGTCGCGGCCCAGGGCCCGCTTTGGAACGATGGCGGCGATCGCGGTCTGTACCGCACCCTGGATGGCGGGGAGAGTTGGGACCTTATTTTGGAGATTGATGAGCACACCGGCGTTAACGAGTTTGTCGTGGACCCGCGTAACCCCGATGTGATTGTCGCCTCGTCCTATCAGCGCCGGCGCCACGTGTGGGTGCTGATTAACGGCGGGCCGGGCAGTGGTGTTCACAAAACCACGGACGGCGGCGCCAACTGGACCCGCGTGGCGGGCGGCCTGCCCAGCGACCACATGGGGCGCATCGGTTTGGCCGGGGCGCCTTCCGCGCCCGACACCATTTACGCCATTGTTGAGGCCAACGAGGAAGAGCAGGGTCTGTACCGCTCCAGCGACTTTGGCGATAACTGGGAAAAACGCTCGGACTACATGTCCACCAGCCCGCAGTACTACAACGAGCTAGTGGTGGACCCGCATGAGCCGGATCGGTTGTATTCGCTGAACACCTTTACCAGCGTATCCGAGGACGCTGGTAAGACCTTTACTGCATTGTCGCTGGACGCGCGGCATGTCGATGATCACGCGCTGTGGATCGACCCAGACAACACCGCCCATCTGTATATTGGTGGTGACGGTGGTATCTACGAGAGCTGGGATCGGGGGCAAACTTGGCGCCATGTGCGCAACCTGCCCATCGCGCAGTTCTACCGCATCCAGCCGGACAATGCAGAACCGTTCTACAACGTGTGCGGCGGCACCCAGGACAACAACTCGCTGTGCGGCCCCTCGCGTACCGCGGTTGTGCACGGTGTCACCAATACGGACTGGCGGATTATCTTGGGTGGTGATGGTTACAAGCCGCAGATAGACCCGACCGACCCGAACATTATCTACACCCAGTTTCAATACGGTGGGCTGGCGCGTTATGACCGGCGTACTTACGAGCGGGTGTTTATCGCGCCGCACCCGGAGGCCGGGGAGAATCAGTACAAGTGGAACTGGAACACGCCCTTGCTGATCAGCCCGCATAACTCGCGCCGCCTGTACTATGGCGCCGAGTATCTGTTCCAGTCGGATGATCGCGGCGACACCTGGCGCAAAATCAGCCCGGACCTGACGCGTAAGGTTAATCGCAACCAGTTGGAAGTGATGGGCCGGGTGTGGGGTGTGGATACCATCGCCAAAAACAACTCGACCTCTATTTACGGCAGCCTCATCGGCATCAGTGAGAGCCCATTGGCTGAGGGGCTGATCTACGCAGGCAGCGATGACGGCATGATCAGCGTGACAGAAGACGGCGGAGAGAATTGGCGCAACGTCACCCGCTTCCCGGGCGTGCCAGATATGTCGTTGATCGAAGATGTGGTGGCCTCGGAGCACGACGCGGACGTGGCCTTCGCGGTGATCGACAATCACAAGCGCGGCGACTACAAACCTTATGTGCTGCGCAGCGACAATCGCGGTGCCAGCTGGAAGCCCATCAGCGGCAATTTGCCCGAGCGCGGCTCCGCGCACACCATCGCGCAGGATCACGTGAACCCTAATCTGCTGTTCGTCGGCACCGAGTTCGGTCTGTTCTTTACTCAGGACGGCGGCCAGAGCTGGGAGGCGATGAAGGGTAACTTCCCGACAATTGCCGTGCGTGATCTGGAAATTCAGCGGCGCGAGAGCGACCTGGTGGTTGGCACTTTCGGGCGTGGTGTGTACATCCTGGATGACTACTCGCCGTTGCGCACACCGGCTAGCGCGCTGACGCAGTCGCCGGCGACACTGTTCGCAGTGAAGCCCGCCTGGCTGTACAACGAGGGCGATCTGTGGGACGACCGCGAGAAGGGTTCCAGCGGCGCAGCGTTTTTCACCGCTCCCAATCCGGCCTACGGTGCCGTGTTTACCTACTACCTCGACGAGGCGCTTGAAAGCGAAGCCAAGCAGCGTCGCAAGGCCGATATTGAACTTGAGAAAGAAGGCAAAGACACGCCGTACCCAAGCTGGGATGAGTTGCGTGCGCAAGACCGCGAAGAAGCACCCAGCGTGATGCTGGTGGTGCGTGATGCAGACGGTGAGGTGGTGCGCCAAGTGGACGGTGCGACCGCCAAAGGTCTGCATCGGACCGCCTGGGATATGCGCCTGCCGGCACCGGACCCGGTCGATCTGAGCCCTCCCGGCTTTCGCCCTTACTGGGTAACCGACCCAGCCGGACCGCTGGTTGCACCGGGTGAGTACTCAGTGACGCTGGTGAAGCGCCAGGGTGGCAACGCGCAGAAGCTGGCTGAGCCGCAGCGTTTTATCCTCACGCCACTGCTCCACAGCCCAAAGATTGCGATCGATACGGCGGTAGAACAGGCGTTCCACCGGGAATTGGCCGAACTGTATCGTGCAGTGGGCGGCGCCTCCGGTAAAGCGGACGAAATCAGCAGCCGCATTGACCATCTGAAGGCCGCGCTGAACGCAACACCCAAAGCCACAGAGCAAGACCACAACGATCTGCGCGCGATCAACACACGACTGCAAGACTTGCAGATCAAGCTCAGCGGGGATCGGACCATCGGTTCTCGTAACGAGCCTGTGCCGATGTCTGTCGGCGACCGTGTTAGCACGCTGTACTGGCAGAATGTGGAAAACCGTGCGCCGGTGACCGGAGGCCATCGCGAATCGTATCGGATTGCGGCGCAGGCGTTTTCGCAAGCGCTGAGTGAGCTGACGGATATCGATGAGAGTCTGAGCGCTTTCGAGCAGCGGATCGAGCGCAAGGGCGCGCCGTGGACGCCAGGTCGGGTGCCCGCCTGGTCGCAATAGCGGGTGACCGCAAGCTCACCGATCGCGTTTATGGCGGATATCGATCCGCAAGAACGCTCGCTATGGCTGGCGGCATTGGCGGCAGCCAATCCCGGCGAGCGAATACTGCCGCTGGCTGATTTCGCAGCGAACGGACTGGCGCCATCGTCGGTGGAACTGGCGATCGTCGCCAATCCCGATCCCGCTCTGCTGGGGCAGTTACCCAATCTTAAGTGGGTGCAGAGTTTATGGGCTGGCGTCGAGCGTCTGGTGATCGAACCGGCGCTGGCGAACGTGGCTATCGTGCGCATGATCGATCCGCACATGTCGCAAAGCATGGCGGAGGCAGCGCTGGCCTGGTGCCTGTATCTGCATCGTGATATGCCCCGTTACGCTGCGCAGCAACGTGACCGCCAATGGCTGCCTCAACCGGTGATGCGCATGTCTCAACGCACGGTTGGGGTGCTGGGGCTGGGCGCGCTTGGCCGCGCGGCCGCGCGGTTGTTGGCCAGTGCAGGCTTTCGCACGTTGGGCTGGGCACGCTCACAAAAAACACTGTCGAACGTTGAGACCGCGTGCGGCGCGGACGGTCTGACTCAGGTATTGAAGCGGAGCGATATTGTGCTTTGCTTGTTGCCGCTTACCCCCGACACACACCATCTGTTGGACGCCTCGGCCCTGGCGCAATGCCGGTCGGGGACGGCGCTGGTGAACTTTGCACGCGGGCCGCTGGTGCACACGGAGGCGCTTTTGGCCCATTTGGATTCTGGCCACTTGAGTCATGCCGTGCTGGATGTGTTTGATGAGGAGCCACTGCCTGCGGACAGCCCGATGTGGGCACATCCGAAGGTGACAGTGTTGCCGCACGTGACCGCACCGACGGATGTGCAAAGCGCCTCAAGCATCGTGGCCAGGAACATCCGCGCGTGGCGCCGCAGTGGCGAGTTGCCGCAGGCGGTTTCGATGCACCGCGGCTATTAGGCACGCCCGTGGCGCTGGAGTTTTCTCGCCCACCATCGCACCTTTGCCTGCTGCGCCTGTCAGCAATCGGTGATGTGTGCCACACCGTTCCGGTGCTGCGCGCCTTACAAGATGCTTGGCCACAAACGCAGATCACTTGGGTGATCGGTCGCGTTGAACATCAGCTGGTAGGCGACATCGACGGCGTGGAATTTGTGGTGTTCGATAAATCCACGGGTCGCGCGGGGCTGGCCGAATTGTCACGCACGATGCAGGGGCGCGACTACCCACTGCTGCTGCACATGCATGCCTCCATGCGCGCGAACTTTGTCAGCCGGCGTATTCCGGCCCGCATTCGACTGGGGTTCGACAAAGCGCGCGCGCGTGATTTTCAGTGGTTGTTTACCAACCAACGCATCGAAGCGACAAAGCAACAACACGTGATGGACGGCTTGATGGGGTTCGCTACCGCACTGGGTCTCAGTCCAGGGCCGCCGCGCTGGGACATTCCTGTGTCCGAGCAGGATCTGGCGTTTGCCGCACAGGTGACCGCCCGGAAATCGCCAACACTGGTGATCAGCCCGTGCAGCGGCCAGCGTGCACGCAATTTTCGCAACTGGCAGGCAGCGCGTTACGCAGAGGTGGCAGCCTATGCGCAGAGCCAGTATGGCGCGCGGATTGTGCTCACCGGTGGCCCCAGCGATTTGGAGCGAGAGTACGGCGAGCAGATTTGCGCACGGCTGGATGCCTCGGTGAAAAACCTGATCGGTGCCACGACGCTTAAACAGCTTATGGCGATATTGATGCAAGCAACCGTGGTGCTGTGCCCGGATTCGGGACCCGCACATATGGCCAATGCGGCGGGCACGCCGGTGGTTGGCCTGTATGCCACCTCAAATCGTTTGCGTACGGGGCCGTACCACTATCAGCATCTGGTGGCGGATCGCTATCCGGACGCGGTGCAAAAGGCGTTCGGTAAATCGGTGCAACAGGTTGCCTGGGGTCGGCGCGTGCGAGACCCGGATGCGATGGATCTGATCAGCGTGGCCGATGTAACCGCGCGCGTTGAGCAGATGCTTGCCGGGCGGCTACGCCAGTCGTAGTAACTCACTCGTCCCCATGCCCGAGGCTATGGCATGACCGCCTTATGCGCTCACAATTTTCAATCGAACTCTGTTGAGCATTGTTCTTGGTACGGGGTGCGAGTCTTTTCGTATTCACCGCACTATGTAATTACGGAACCGTTGATTGCTTCGATGGACTGCTCTGAAGAGCTGGACCTTGCTCGAGCTTCTCTATCTGTCGATGCATCGTCATGCTGCGTCGCCGCAATTGCGCCCTCTCGAAGCGGCGTTCTTTTGGAAGCAGCAACGGTCAACAGAGTTGATATGGGCTTTGATACGGCGGAGAAATCAACAATGCAGCAGGATGAATGTGAGGGGAAAATGACTGGAAGTAAAATTGACCCAACGAGATTTCGGCGCGCCCGCATGCCATCTTCACTTCTGACCAGCGCTGTTAGTAGGGCGTTCGCAGGTGGATGGCCAGCAGTGGGCTCGGGAATATTGACGGTTGGTCTCGTGGTGGTAGGACCAGCCGCCGCAAGTGTTTTTCCGGCGGAGTTTGAGGTGTCGAGCCTGGCGACCGGTGACGGAAGCGAGGGGTTCGTGTTGAACGGAGTAGAACTGGCTGGACATTCAGCCGTTTCATTGAGTTCGGCTGGGGATGTGAACGCCGACGGAGTTGGTGACCTCATTATCGGAGAGCCTTTCGTTGGTGCGAGTTACGTAGTATTCGGGCGGAATACGTCGGAAGTCGGCAACTTCCCTCCTACCTTCGAGCTGCAAACCCTAGAGATAGGGGATGGCAGCGCGGGCTTCGTGCTGGTTGGCGCGGGTACGAACGACAGTTCGGGGCGGTCGGTGAGCACGGCCGGGGATGTCAACGGTGACGGTGTTGGAGACATTATTGTTGGCGCGGCGGGGGCGAGCTCCAGCGGCTCTCGTGTTGGCGCGAGCTACGTAGTGTTTGGGCGAGACACAGCAAGAGTAGGGAACTTTCCGGCGCAACTCGAGCTGTCGAATCTGGCGACGGGGGACGGTAGCGACGGCTTTGTCCTAAACGGTGTCGAGACATCTGGGGAGTCAGGGCGGTCCGTGAAAGCAGCGGGGGACGTCAACGGCGATGGCGTCGGGGATCTTCTCATCGGGGCGTAGCGGGCGGGCGAACAAGGCGCTGGCGATTGCTACGTAGTGTTTGGCCGGGATACCGCGAACACGGTGGGATTTCCCGCACAATTCGAGCTGTCGAGCCTGGCAGCAGGTGATGGTAGTTCTGGTTTTGTTCTAAAAGGAATCGCTGAGTTCGATGCAACCGGTTATTCGGTCAGCCCTGCCGGAGATGTGAACGGCGACGGCACGGATGACTTGATGGTGGGCGCGCCCGTGGCAACCGTTGGTGCTGGCAAGAGCTATGTTGTGTTTGGCCGGGACACTACTCAGGCAGGCAACTTCCCTGCTGAAATCGATCTTTCGAGTCTCGCTTTGGGCGATGGCATCGAGGGTTTTGTGCTGGCTGGCATTGATGAGATGGATCAGTCAGGTTTCTCGGTGAGTGCCGCAGGTGACATAGACGGTGACGGGATCGGCGACATGTTCATCGGCGCGCCCTCTGCTGATCCGGCCGGCCGGATGAGTGCGGGTGAGAGCTATGTTGTATTCGGCCGCAACACAGTACAGACGGGGCCTTTCCCCCCGCAGTTCGACCTATCTAGCTTAGCAACTGGCGATGCCAGTGAAGGTTTCACATTGAACGGTGTGGACACAAGTGAAGTGTCGGGCAACTCGGTGAGCACGGCCGGGGATCTGAATGGGGATGGTGTCGGCGATCTTCTCATTGGTGCAATGAACGGACGCCCGGGTGGTCGTATACGGGCAGGCAAGAGTTATGTGGTGTATGGACTTGACACAGGACGCGGGACTAGCTTCCCGGCGCAGTTTGAATTGTCGAGCTTGGCCGCTGGAGACGGCAGCGCGGGTTTTGTGCTAAACGGTGGCGATGCGTCCTCCATGCTCGGTATTGCGGTGAGCGCGGCAGGGGACATGAATGGGGACGGCATTGAGGATGTCGTGGTAGGTGAAGGCTTTACTTCAAATGCCGGTCAACGTACCTATGTAGTGTTCGGGCGTGCTGATACCGACGCTGATGGGCTGCATGATGCAACTGATAACTGTGTGTTAGTCGCCAACGCAGACCAGCGCGACACTAACAGTGACGGCTTTGGCAACGCCTGTGACGCTGATCTGGACAACAACTGCACAGTGGATTTCCTTGATCTGGCTGTCATGAAATCGGTGTTTTTTACTAGTGAGGCGGACGCAGATCTCAGCGGCGATGCCAGCGTCGGTTTCAGCGATCTTGCGATTTTGAAACAAAGTATGTTTCAGTCGCCTGGGCCGAGCGGAATGCCCAACGATTGCGAAGGCAGATGATATTCGTTATCGAGTCGCTCTGGCCCTATTGCTCTCAGATATCGGATCTATTGGGACCGCTCTATTGGTGTAATCTCCCAGGTGCCAACGCCTGCCACAAGAGATAATCTTCTCACTATGCATCTACGGGCGCTCGTCGCTCAGATGGCAGGCGACGCATTGACGCGTCGGGCCGCTGGGCTCGCCCTTTGCCGCAAGCTCTGCGTGGCAGTCCCGGCACAGGTCGTGGAATTGTTCTTCGAACAGCGGTAGCACGCTCGGGTCGGTCAGGTGGCAGGTCATGCACTGTGTGTTGCCGGTGTCGTCCACATAATTGTGATGGCAGGTGAGGCAGCCGACCTGGCCGTGATCGAAGTGCGCAAACGTCATCGGTAGAATCCGCTTTGCGCTGCCAAAATGATGCCCTAACTCAGGTTTTTCCGCGCGCAGCGGCGTGCCGTAGACCAGTACCCAGGCGACACACAATAACGCGAGCGCCATCACAATCTTCATAGCGCGAAATTGCGTATTGACGCAAACAACGCCGCGCCGAAGATGCTTGCGATCACCAGGGCGGTAGGTGTTGCCGTGGCCGTTTGGCGAATGTCCAGTTTGACGTTGCGCCCCAGGCAAATCGCTGTGGCTAACCCGAGCACCAGCGCGATCTGATACCAGTGCGTCAGATAATATCCGCTCAGGAGAATATGGTGCGTGCCCGTCGCTACCGCGAACACGGCCAGCACCCGATGCCAATACTTGAAGGAGGTGTATTTTTTGTGCACCTGTCGACGCGTCGGCATGACCGAGATCGCAATAGCGAGGAATAGGCTCAACACGCTGGCAACACCGCTCCACATGTAGGCAGGCGCGCCGGGTTTAATGTACTGCACCGAAGCGGTGTCCCAGAGCAAAAACCAAAGCGCGTGGGCGATAGCGATTAACGCCACGGTGTACCCGCACAACTGATGCAGACGAATATTGCGTTTTCCGCTGATCGGCACATTCAGATACAGCATGCCGGCGAACGCCGCAAAACCCAGCGCGTTAGTCAGATCCCACATCCAGCCGCCGCCCATGAACGGGCGGGCCAGAAGTGCGCACAGAAAAACTACACCGTAGATAACAATCAGCAGCCGCATACGGGGCAAAGACTAGCCCAGTATGCCGGGGAGATCGAGGTGTTTGTCCCTCGCAGTCTGCTGCGCCAGTTCGTAGCCGGCGTCCGCGTGGCGCATCACGCCAGTAGCAGGATCGTTCCATAACACACGCCCGATCCGCGCATCAGCCTGCTCAGTGCCATCACACACTATCACCACGCCGGAGTGCAGTGAGTAGCCCATGCCAACGCCACCCCCGTGATGAATGGATACCCAGGTGGCGCCGCCCGCCGTGTTCAGCAGTGCATTCAGCAGCGGCCAGTCGGCTACCGCGTCGGAGCCGTCGCGCATGGCTTCAGTTTCACGATTGGGGCTGGCGACAGAGCCTGAGTCCAGATGGTCGCGACCGATCACGACAGGCGCTTTCAACTCGCCCGTGCGCACCATCTCGTTGAACGCCAGTCCCAAGCGATGCCGGTCACCCAGCCCGACCCAGCAGATGCGTGCCGGCAGCCCCTGGAAGGCGATGCGCTCGCGCGCCATGTCCAGCCAGTTGTGCAGATGCGCATCATGCGGAATCAGTTCTTTTACTTTGGCGTCGGTGCGATAGATATCTTCCGGGTCGCCGGACAGGGCCACCCAGCGGAACGGACCCTTACCGGTGCAGAACAGCGGACGAATATACGCCGGGACGAAGCCCGGGAAGTCGAAGGCATTGTCGACGCCCATGTCCAGCGCCTGCTGGCGAATGTTGTTGCCATAGTCCACCGTCGGAATGCCCTGCTCGTGAAACTTCAGCATCGCACGCACGTGTACGGCCATTGACGCGCATGCCGCCTCGGCCACCGCTTTGGGGTTGGTATCGATCTGCTCCCGCCACTGTTCAACAGTCCAGCCGGAGGGTAGGTAACCGTTAATCGGATCGTGCGCGGAGGTTTGATCCGTGACGATATCGGGGCGAATGCCGCGCTCGAGCATCGCCGGCAGCACCTCGGCGGCGTTGCCCAGTAGTCCGACGGAGATTGCTCGACCCGCCTCGGTCGCCTGATCAATCATCTTCATTGCGCTTTCGATGTCGGTCGCCTTGTGATCCACATAGCCGGTGCGTAAGCGAAAATCGATGCGGGTCTCGTCGCATTCGATCGCCAACATGCTGAAGCCGGCCATGGTCGCGGCCAGTGGCTGCGCGCCGCCCATGCCGCCGAGTCCCGCGGTTAGGATCCATTTGCCACGTGCGCTGCCATCGAAATGTTGGCGTGCCATTTCGACGAACGTCTCGTAAGTGCCCTGCACGATGCCCTGGCTGCCGATGTAGATCCAGGAGCCGGCGGTCATCTGCCCGTACATCATCAGGCCTTTGCGGTCCAACTCGTTAAAGTGCTCCCAGGTGGCCCAGTTGTGCACCAGATTGGAATTAGCGATGAGTACGCGCGGCGCATCTGGATGCGTTTCGAATACGCCCACCGGCTTGCCGGATTGCACCAGCAGACTCTGATCATCACGCAGTGTTTTCAGCGCTTCGCAAATCTGATCAAAGCACTCCCAGTTGCGTGTCGCGCGACCGATGCCGCCGTACACCACCAGATCTTCCGGCCGCTCGGCTACTTCGGCATCGAGGTTGTTCTGCAGCATTCGATACGGCGCCTCGGTGAGCCAGCTGCGGCAGCTAAGCTTGCTGCCGCGCGGCGCGCAAATAGAGCGCGTAGTGTCCCGTCGCGTGGGCGTGTTGGTCTTCGGTTTTTTGGCGGCGGTCATCGTCTGTCTCCAAAGTCGGGTCAGCGACCGGTGAGGGCCGTCTGTCAGTGTTACTGATGGGTTGAGCGGTACTCATCGGTGGTGTAACGGGCCACCAGGTCGTAGCGGCTGCTTGGGTAAAGCAGTGAGACGCTGGTCACGACCCTCTGCGCTTTCCAGGTACGCCGTAGCAGACGCAAGCAAGGTTCATCTGGCGAAATAGCCAGTTGCGCCTGTTGTTGCGCATCAGCCATCGTCGCTTGCACGATGTGCTCCATTTCATCCGGGCGGAACAATTGCACCAGATATTCTGTCGGTGTGGTGTGGGTGAAATCGACCGACAAAAAATCGGGCGCCATAGCGGGATTTACATAGCGCTCTTCGATCTGAATCGGAGTGCGGTCCTGATGATGTACCAGCACCACATGGAACACCGGGCTGCCCGGGGTTAGCGCCAGGCGCTCGGCAATTTCACGGCTGGCCGGCACTTGGCTTTCCACCTGCACGTCGGCTTGGTGGGTGCGTCCCTGCGCGCGGATTTCTTGCGCGATGTCTTTTAGTTCGACCAGGCTGGCATGGCGCACCGGTTCGGCCACAAATGTGCCCACGCCGTGCACACGGCGTAAAAGCCCCTCCTGCTGCAACTCGCGCAGGGCGCGGTGCACGGTCATGCGACTGACCTGTAGTGTGGCGACCAACTCGTTTTCCGAATCCATCTTGTGCCCTGGCGCCCAGGTGCCCGCGCGAATTTTCTCCGCGATGGCTGTTTTGATCTGTTGATAAACCGGTAGCGCGCTGTCGCGGATCAGCGGTGCGATCGTGGGCGCGTCCGCCCGAGAGACAGGTGGCCGTTGTGGCGGACGGTTCATCGCCAGCGGCCCCGGTACATCACGCCGGTGCACGGGTTGTCACCCACGCGATAGGCAAGTTCAGCAGGTTCTTGTACATCCCACAGTGCGAGGTTGGCCCGCTTGCCGGCTTCAAGTGTGCCACTGTGGGCCAACGCCCCCAACGCACGCGCACCATTGCGGGTGACTCCGGCCAGTGCCTCGGCGGGGGTGAGACCAAACAGCGTACAACCCATGCTGAGCATCAGCAGCAGCGAGGTGACCGGGGAGCTGCCGGGGTTGCTGTCGGTGGCCAGTGCGATGGGCACGGCGTGCTGGCGCAACGCATCCACTGGCGGAAGCTTGGTTTCACCCAGGCAGTAAAACGCGCCGGGCAGCAACACGGCCACCGTGCCGTGGCGAGCGAGCACCGGAACATCTTCCGGGTCCAGATACTCCAGGTGGTCTACGGACAGAGCATTATGGCGCGCGGCCAGCACGGCGCCGCGTAAATTACTTAGTTGCTCAGCGTGCAGTTTGACTGGCAGCTGATGCGTGGCGGCGGCCTCAAACACGCGTCGCACCTGCGCCGGGCTGAAGCCGATGTGTTCGCAAAATGCGTCTACCGCGTCTGCCAATGCCTGCTCGGCAACTTGTGGCAGCATCGTCCCGCAAAGATAATCAATGTAGTTGTCCGGCTCGCCGGCGTACTCCGGCGGCAAGGCGTGCGCCCCCAGAAAAGTGGTGTAGACATCTATCGGCAGATCCCTGCCCAGTTGCCGCGCGACCTTCAGCATACGGGCCTCATCGACGGCACTTAATCCGTAACCCGATTTAATCTCGATGCCGGTGACGCCTTCACCCATCAGCCGTTTAATCCGTGATGCTGCCTGGGCATAAAGCACCTCCTCGCTCGCCTTACGGGTATCGCGCACCGTGCTGTTGATGCCGCCGCCGGCCCGCGCGATCTCCTCGTAGCTGGCCCCGTTCAGGCGCATCTCGAACTCGCGCGCGCGGTTGCCGCCGTACACGATATGGGTATGGCAGTCGATCAGTCCGGGGCTGACCAGCTGCCCCTGGCAGTCCACCACCTCAGGTGTGCTCTCCAGCGCTTTGGTGGGGAGCTGCGCCATCGTACCCACCCATGCGATATGCTCGCCCGCAACAGCCACAGCGCCCGTCTCCACGGTGTCGTAGTCAGCCGTGGAATCGGCCATGCGTGCCAGGCGGCCGTTGATCAGCAGGGTGGTCCACTCGGTGGTGTTCATTTTGCTTGCGCAGACATGTATAGACAAGTACAGTGCGCACTGTAACAGGTAGGACGGCGGCGTCAAGTGAGTGCGCCCCTCGCGCAGGCCCTGTCGAGCGAACAATAATGTGTTGGCCCTGGAACACTTAGATGAGCGAACAAACCGAATTTGCGTTGCACTTTGAGCAGGCCCTGCTGGGCCCGACGTGGGCCAGTGATGTGCGGCTGGGCATCAGCGCCAATGGGCACATAACCGAAGTCGCGACCGATGGGACCGCGCTTACCCACAGCCTTGCCGGGCTGAAAACAACCCGCGTCAGCGGCTGCGCCGTGCCTGGGATACCCAACCTGCATTCGCACGCGCATCAGCGCGCGATGGCCGGGCTGGCCGAGCGTGCCGGCACCAGCCGCGACAGTTTTTGGAGTTGGCGCGAACGTATGTATCAGCACGTGGGCAAGCTGCAGCCGCATCAGATGCAGGCGGTCGCCGCCCAGCTTTATGTCGAAATGCTGAAGGCCGGATACACCTGCGTCGGTGAGTTTCAGTATCTGCACCACGCACCAGATGGGCAGCCGTACGAAAACCCGGCGCAGATGTCACTGCGAGCGATGGCGGCGGCGCGCGAAAGCGGCATCGCGATGACGCTGCTGCCGGTGCTGTATGCCTACGGTGGCTTTGGTGCTGCGGCGCCCGGTGCGCGGCAGCGACGGTTTATCCACGAGCCGGAGGCGTATCTGCGCTTGCTGGAGATGCTGGCCGGCGAAGTGGCGCAGGATGCGCATACCACGCTGGGTATCGCGCCGCATTCGTTGCGAGCGGTGGACGGCCCTTTGCTAAGCACGGTGCTGGCGGCGGTGCAAACCCAGCCAGGGCTGGCGGACTGCCCCGTGCACATCCATATCGCAGAACAACAGATTGAGGTGCAGGACTGCGTGGCGACACACGGCCAGCGTCCGGTGCAGTGGTTGCTGAACAGCCAACCGGTAGACGCGCGCTGGTGCCTGATTCACGCCACCCATATGAGCCCGGAAGAATCCAAAGCGGCAGCGGCCACTGGCGCAGTGATTGGCCTGTGCCCCACCACGGAGGCAAACCTGGGTGACGGCATCTTCGCCGCCCGTGAGTACCTGGCGCACGGCGGGCGCATCGGCATTGGTTCAGATAGCCACATTAGCGTGAGCCCGGTGGAGGAGTTGCGCTGGCTGGAGTACGCGCAGCGCCTCACCCGCCAGCAACGCAATTTGCTGGCGCCTGTTGGCGGGGGCAGCACCGGCCGAGCCTTGTTCGATCAGGCCGTGCTCGGTGGTGCGCAGGCGTGTGCGCAAAACGCTGGTGTGCTCGCCCCTGGGCAGCGGGCGGACATTGTGGTGCTGGATATCGAGCACCCGCAGTTGTACGGACGGCGCGGCGATGCGCTGCTGGACAGCTGGATATTCTCGGGGCTCGGCAATCCGGTGCGTGATGTTTACGTGGCGGGCCGATGCTGGGTCGAAGGCGGCGAGCACGTGAACGAACAGGCTATCGCGACACAGTTTAAGCGGGCAATCGACGAGTTGTCGGAGTAAGAACTACATGAACAAATGGGAATATGCGTTAACCCCGGGGACGTTACGGTTAGCGGATTTACGCAACATCTTCTATCGAGAGACACACCTGCGCCTGCAGGACAGTGCATGGCCGGCGGTGCGCGAAAGCCGCGAGACGGTGAATGCGGTGATCCGAAACGATGAGGTAGCCTACGGTGTGAACACCGGGTTCGGCCGCTTAGCGCAGGCACGTATCGATGAGGTGCAGTTGGGCCAGTTGCAGCGCAACCTCATCCTGTCGCACGCCGCCGGCGTCGGTGCGCTGTTGGATGACAACACGGTGCGTCTGATTCTAACGATGAAGATCAACGCGCTGGCGCGTGGATACTCCGGCGTGCGTGAGGAGGTAATCCGCTTCTTAATCGACATGCTGAACGCGCAGGTCTACCCGGCCATTCCGTCGAAAGGATCAGTCGGCGCGTCGGGCGATCTGGCCCCGCTCGCGCACATGAGCCTGCCAATTATTGGCGAAGGCCAGGTACGCATCCGCGGAAAGCTGATCGATGCGGCTGACGGGCTGGCCAGTGTAGGGTTGAGCCCCGCCGGGTTAAAGGCCAAAGACGGCCTTGCACTGTTGAACGGCACGCAGGTATCCACCGCGCTTGCACTCAAAGGACTGTTCGATGCCCAGCGCAACGCCAACGCGGCGTTTGTTGGTGGCAGCATGACCGTGGAGGCCGCGCTTGGCAGTCGCGTGCCGTTTGACGAGCAAATAAGCGCGTTGCGCGGGCAGCCCGGGCAGATTGAAGCCGCGCGCCTGTATCGGCAGTTGTTGAGCCCCAGCGAGATTGGCGACTCGCACCTGCACTGCAACCGCGTGCAGGACCCATACTCGCTGCGCTGCCAGCCGCAGGTGATGGGCGCTTGTTTGCAGCAGATGCGTCAGGTGGGCCAATGTCTGGAGTTTGAGGCGAACGCGGTGTCCGATAATCCGTTGGTGCTGGCCGAGCGCGGCGTCATTTTGTCTGGTGGTAATTTCCACGCCGAACCAGTGGCGATGGCCGCCGACAATCTGGCCTTGGCCATCGCTGAGATAGGGGCGTTGTCTGAGCGACGTATGGCGTTGCTGATCGATTGCAGTCTTAGCCAGTTGCCGCCGTTTCTGGTGGAAGACGCTGGCCTTAACTCTGGCTTTATGCTCGCCCAGGTGACGGCGGCGGCGCTGGCCAGCGAGAACAAATCACTGGCGCATCCGGCCAGCGTCGACAGCCTGCCGACCTCCGCGAATCAGGAAGACCACGTATCAATGGCCACCTTTGCTGCCCGTCGTCTGGGAGACATGAATGACAACACACGCTATGTGCTGGCGGTAGAAATGCTGGCGGCCGCGCAAAGTATCGATTTACGTCGCCCGCTAACCTCTAACAAGACCATCGAGAACGCACATCGGCAGGTGCGTCGAGTGGCGGCGATGTGGAAGCAGGACCGGTATTTCCAGCCGGATTTGGAGGCTGTGGCCAGGTTGATCGCCGAGGGCCGGTTTGGCGAGTATGTGGGCCCGTACATCGACGCGCGCGACTGAGCCGTCGCGATCGGGGTTGGGGCGATACGCGGGTACGCACCGCCCCTGGAGGCAGAACTATGGGACGATAGCGGAGGGGCCCGGTGGGTTAAAGAAGGCGATTTTCAGTGCCGCGAAATCTTCAAAATCCGTCTTGCCATCGCCGTTCAGGTCGCCGATGCCGGGCCCTTCAAAGATCAGCTCTTTAAACACAAACAGATCCATAAAGTCGACATTGCCATTGTTATCCAGATCGGCATCGCACACATTGCCAAAGCCGTCGCCATCGGTGTCTAACTGGTCGCCGTTTGCGATCGCGGTACAGTTGTCGCACAGGTCGCCGATCCCATCGCTGTCACCGTCATTCACGTTGTTGCAGGTGGTCACGTTCGATTCGCTGATCTCATGCAAGGTATCGACCGCCAGTCCTTCGAGCACCTGGTAGATGCCACTCGGCCAGCGAATGCTCACCGATTGCACGGTAATGGCTTCGCCCAGACCAAACTCTAGCGGCAGGCTGTTAAAGGAGCCACGGCCCGCGCCACCACTCACCTCCTGCACCGTCGTCATGCCCTCGGCGGTAACCTTCACGCGCGCGCCAATGGCGCTGCGATTGCTGGTCTGGCCCACCAGTTTGAGGGTGATTGAATGGTTACCGGTGTCTGAATCGTTCCGCCATAAACGGGTTTGATCGGGCACGTCGCCGGTGACGCAAAAATCCAGATCGCCGTCATTGTCGTAATCGGCAAACGCGACCCCGCGCCCGTCGAAGTCGCCCCCGCCAATCAGGTCGGTCACATTGTCAAATGTATTGCCCTGCAGGTTGAGGAATAACGCGTTGGGGTCGGTGCTGTTGTCGAAGCCGTTGGTTACAAAAAAGTCCATCCAGCCGTCGTTATTGATGTCGCCAGCGTTGTTGCTGATGCCGAAGCCGAGTGGGTCTTCGGTGCCAGTGGCGGCAGCGACATCCTGGTACAGCCCGCCGCCGAGATTCTCGTACAGCGCGTTGGCCATGCCTTCGCCATTTCGCGGCCACACGGTCCAGTACAGGTCAAAATCCAGATCGTTATCAAAATCGAACGAATGTACACCCATCCCCAGGCCCAATGAGAGCAACCCGGCATCCTCGGCGGTGTCGACAAAGCTGTCGCCGGTGTTCATGAAAAGATTGCTCAGATCGCTGCTGCGGTTACCGTTGTACAAATCGATTTTTCCGTCGTTGTTAACGTCGGTAGCCACGATGCCCACACCCTGGCCACCCGCGCCCACAACGCCAAGCTCGCTGGCGACGTTCTCAAAGTTCAACCCACCCAGGTTGTGATACAGAATGTCGTTGCCGATGGCGTTGACGTAGATATCCAGCAATCCGTCACGATCAAAGTCCACCATCGCCATGCCCCGGCTGCTGGCGGCGTCGGTAATGCCGGCGAGCGCGGCGATGTCGGTAAACACGTACTCACCGCCTAAGCCCTGCGGGCCGTCGTTGCGGAACAGATTGTCGAGCCGATTGCCGTCGAAGTTCACCACATAAAGATCCAGGTCACCATCATTGTCCAGGTCGGCAAACGCGGTGCCAACGCCCCAGCCGGCATCGCCGACGCCGGTCGCGCTGGTGACATCGGTGAACACATCGTTGCCGTCGTTGCGCAACAGGCGGTTAACACCGTCGTTGGTCAGATACAGATCCTCATCACCATCGTTGTCGTAATCGCCCCAGGCAAGCGATTCGGTGAGCGTGTTGGCAACGCCGATCACATCTGTGGTGATGTCCTGGAAGGCCATAACAGGCTCATCGCCAGCGTGGGCCTGCGTGGCGCCCGCGATTGCCAGCGCCGCGACGCTGGTAACAGTGAGTGCTGTCAATGGGTGTCTCTGGGGGGCGGTCCGTTGCATGTTAAGTCACCTTCGCGGTTCGTGGGCAGATGGAGGATTCAAAGGCTAACTTAGCATCTACTCGGGGCGTTGTCAGCGTGACGCCAGCGCCCACCAGTCGATGCCGGGCTCCAAAGTGTCAGGTGCGTGCGAGTACTGTGAGCGCCGTGGCGATCAGGAAAGTGAGGGACAGACCAATGAGATAGGCCAGCGCCAGCAATGCGAACTTGCCCAGTGTGGCTGCGCGACCTTGCCCGTACACAACGCGCATGGAGCGATACAGATAAAATGGGAAATATAGCGTGACACCGATAGACAACCACTCGATCGGGCCCGACAGCGCCGCTACCTTGCCGCCCAATTGCTCAAGCAGCAGTGTTAGGGCGATCAGCAAAAATGCAAACGAATGAAAGTGCACCAGAAACAACAGGTGCTCAACGTAGTAGCGGCGTGAGAATGCATACAGCAGTTTCATCACCAATGCGATTAATGGCAGAAAGAAAAACATCATGGTGGGCACATTGCCCATCAGATCACGCCCGAGCCCTGCCGTCCCGTTAATAGCCAGTTGTCGGCACGCATTAACGATGCGCTCCTCGATCGCCCGGCTCCATTGCTCGTTAGATAGCCCGATCTCCAGCTCCAACTCCTCGCAATCCTCGATGTCAAAGTCGTCGCTGTCTTCCTGGGTATCGTCGCTGCCATCCTCGCTCGGTTGCGGCGCCTCAGCGGGACTGTCGCTGGCCGATTCGTCCTGCGAGTCGCCATCCAGATCAACGTTCAGGCTCACACCGCCGCCGGTGTTTTGCAGCACGAACACGTCGTACAGACCTGGCACCGTGGCGATCATGAAAAACAGTGCGAGAGTAATGACCAGATACATGCGCAGCGGTGGCATGTAATGTACGCGGCGTCCGCGCAGATACTCACCTGTAAGGTGCCCCGGGCGGGTAAGCAGCGGGATTACGGTGCGCCAGAAGCGCGAATCCAGTTCGAACGCATCGCCCAGAAACTCGCGAATCAACTGCCACAACGAGATCATCTTGTGGGTGTCGCGCTGTCCGCAGGCGCGGCAGTACTGCCCCAGCAACGGGCGCGAGCAGTTTTTGCACACAAGGGAGTGCGCATCGGCGACAGGTGCGAGCGCATCGGTGGGTGATGCAAGAACGCGGCGGGTGGCGCTCAGGCTGTCGCCGAAGCGCTCGCGGCCCGAGCGCTGCATACGCTCGGCATGGTCGGAAAAGTAGGCATCAAGTGCGGCACGATCGTGCAGTGTGTAGTGCACCACAAACACGTCTCGGGCCCATTCAGGTGCGGTGCCAGTCGGGGAGGGCGCGATGCGCTCATCAAGCGATTGTTCACTCAATAGGCGGCCGTCTACAAACCCCGGCAAGGCAGTCATCTCGCCGATATGCCCACTTAGCCAGTGGGTGAACTCATCCAGTAATTCGGGTGCCGCATCGTGCAGCTCCAGGCGGACTTCATAGACCACACGGGAGGCGTCGAGCTGGCTGGTATCGGGAGAGCGCATGCGTTTTTATGCCTGGCTGATGTAATGGGCGGGCTGGCGCATGCCAATGGTACTGCATGGACGCCGGTTTGTCGGTGTTGTCTGGGCCTGCAAAGAGCAGCTTACGTAGCGAGTGCAGTCGCTAAAGTGTTGCGCGCGCTTTGGCAGCCCGTATTAGGCCAATTGATGGGCGCTGGAGCAACCTCACGCGCGCTCGCTGCGGGCGATGCTAGCACCTGCCCGGCGATTGGTGAATAATCCACCTCAGCGCGAAAGCGCACCGTTGTGCAAGAACGGGATAAGAACGCGTTGCGCGGCCGTTTGAGTTGCGACCTGCGAAGGAGTTTGAATGATCGTCATCGGCCATCGCGGATGTCGCGACGGGGTCTACTCGGAAAACACACTGGCGGCGATCGGTGCCGCCATGCAGATGGGCGTACGCGCAATCGAGATTGATGTGCGCTGGGTGGATGGGCATCTCCTCGTCATCCACGACGACACGCTGGAGCGCACCACCAATGGTCGCGGCTGCGTTTACACGCACTCGCTGGCAGCCCTGCGCGCGCTGGATGCAGGTGGTGGTGAGCCGATACCGTTACTGGATGAGGTGCTGGCACAGATCGATGCCCGTGCAGGATTGAACATTGAACTCAAAGACACTGCCTCGGCGCGGCCGGTGCTGGCAGCGGTCACCACGGCACTGCAAACCAACCCGGCATGGTCCGGTCGGTTGATGCTTTCATCATTTGAATCCTCGATTCATAAGCAGCTGGCGCGCGAGCAGCCACCAGGATGTCTGTTTGGTCTGCTGACCGGGGAGGTGAGCGATGATCTGGTGGTGTATGCGCGGTCGCTGGGCGCGTGGTCGCTAAATCTCTCGTTGCAGCAACTGTCACCGACTTTGATCCAGGCCGCGCACGGACAAGGACTGAAAGTGCTGGTGTACACGGTGAACGATCCGCATGACCTCGCGCAATGCCAGGCGCTGGGGGTGGATGGCGTTTACACCGACGTGCCCGAGCAGGCCATTGCCAGCCTTGACGGCGGCGATGTATGAGTGCGTCTGATAAGGGCGTGGCAGTTGCCACCGGCTGGCGCCGCGGCGGGTTGATTGCCGGGCCGGTGGTGGGCGCCCTGATGCTGGCACTGGGACCCCCTGCAGGGATGGATCCGGTGGCGTGGCGTGCGGCTGCCGCGGCGGCCTGGATGGCGATATGGTGGATGACCGAGGCGCTGCCGGTCGCGGTGACAGCGTTGTTGCCGGTGGTGTTGTTTCCGATGCTGAGCGTGGCGCCTGTGCGTGAAGCCACGGCGCCTTACGGACACCCGACCATTTTTCTGTTCCTGGGCGGCTTTATGCTGGCTCGTGCAATCGAGAAGTGGGGTTTGCATAAACGCATTGCGTTAAACGTTTTGCTCAAAGTCGGGTCCGACGGACGTGCGCTGGTGGGCGGCTTCATGTTGGCGGCTGCGTTGCTCAGCATGTGGGTGACCAACACCGCGACCACCATGATGTTGTTGCCGATTGGTCTTGCCATTATCGCCATGGTAGATGTCGCCGTATCTGATGTGCCTGCCCGCACGCGGTGGAATTTTCAGACAGCGCTGCTGCTGGGTATTGCCTACGCGGCGACTATCGGTGGTATGGCAACGCTGGTGGGCACGCCGCCCAATACGCTGCTCGCGGGGTTCATGGAAGAGAGCTACGGCGTGGAAATTGGCTTCGGTCGCTGGATGATGGTGGGCTTGCCGGTATCACTGATGATGCTGCCACTAGCATGGTTGGCGCTTACCCGCATTGTGTACCCGGTGGAGATCACTACCGGCGCGAGCACCCGCCAGTTGTTGTCGAAGATGCTGGGCGAGCTGGGTGGCATGTCCAGCGCTGAGAAACGTTTGAGCCTGGTGTTTGTGCTGACAGCGCTGAGTTGGATGCTGCGCCCGCAGCTCGACAACCTGCCGGCCCTGCAGGGCCTGTCGGATGCCGGTATCGCCATCGCCGCTGCGATCAGCCTGTTTGTGATACCTGCAGGCAACCCGAGTGGCGAACGCCTGCTTGACTGGGATACGGCGCGTGGATTGCCCTGGGGCATTCTGATTTTGTTCGGCGGGGGGTTGTCACTAGCGGCGGCCGTGAGCGGCTCGGGCCTGGCGGCGGCGATCGGTAGCGGGCTTGGCGGGCTGAGCGCGGTTGGTCTTGGCGTGCTGGTGGTCGTTACAGCAGCGTTGATCATTTTATTGACTGAACTCACCAGCAATCTAGCGACCACTGCCACGTTTTTGCCCGTGGTCGCCTCTATCGCTCTACAACTGGGGTTTGACCCGATGATTCTGGCGGTGCCGGTGGCCTTGGCTGCTAGTTGTGCGTTCATGCTGCCGGTCGCGACCCCGCCCAACGCCATCGTTTACGGAGCCGAGAAGTTTGGCATCCCGGCGATGGCGCGTGCGGGCGCGGTGATTAACTTTATCGGCATCGTGGTGGTATCGCTGGTGTCGATTTTTCTCGTGCCGCTGGTTCTCGCAGGCTAGATGATGTGGCGACGGTTTGTTCGGGGTGTACTGGTTGTTCTGCTGGCCTGGTTGGCGCTTACTGCACTGCTGGTGGTACCGCTACGGTGGGTGAATCCGCCCGCATCGGCGTTCATGCTGGCCTATGCCCATCAGACCGGCGATGGCCAGCGCGCGTACTACCAGTGGGTGGATGCGCAGGAGATTGCGCCGCACGTGACGCTGGCGTTTGTGGCGGCCGAGGATCAGCGCTTTCCGATGCATCACGGCATCGATCTACAGGCTATCTCCAGTGCGTTGGACGAGCACGGCGGGCGCTTGCGCGGTGCCAGCACGATCACCCAGCAGGTGGCAAAAAACCTTTACCTCTGGGGTGGGCGTAGTTATGTGCGCAAGGCACTGGAGGCATGGTTCGCACTATGGATAGATCTGTTTTGGCCCAAGCACCGCATTGTTGAGGTGTACGCCAACATAGCTGAATTTGCCCCGGGGATTTACGGTGTGGGTGCGGCCGCGCCTATGCTGTTCAAAACACATCCGCGCGCCCTTTCCCGGCGCCAGGCATGCTTGCTGGCGGCGGTATTGCCCAACCCCAAGCAGCTCTCTGCACGCGAGCCCTCGGCTTATGTCTTAGAGCGTGTGCGATGGATCGACGCACAAATGGCACAACTTGGCGATGATTATCTTCAGTAAACGCCCTCGCTTGTCGCTCGCGTAGTATCGCGTGTCCCACGCGGCGGCGGCGACTGTCCGCTGCCTCCGTAAGATAGTAAGCGGATGTGTGTCTGATGCTGGAGCGAACCGGATGTCGCGCGAGAACCTACTTATTATTATGGTGGATCAGATGAGCGGTGCGTTGCTGGGGGACGGTATGATCGAGCATCTGCATATCCCCAACATGCGTCGGCTGATCGAGCGCGGCGTCAAGTTCGACAACGCTTACAGTTCCAGCCCGTTGTGCACGCCGGCGCGCGGCAGTTTTATGACTGGGCAGTTGCCGTCAAGAAACGGCATTTACGACAATGCCGCTGAGTTTCAGGCGAGCACGCCAAGCTTTGCGCACTACCTGCGTGATATGGGGTATCAAACGGCGTTGAGTGGCAAGATGCACTTTGTGGGGCCGGACCAGTTACACGGATTCGAAGAGCGTCTTACCACCGATATATACCCGGCCGACTTCGGCTGGACACCCAATTGGGAGCGGCCACTGGAGCGGATTGATTGGTGGTATCACAACCTGAGTTCTGTCACCGAAGCTGGTGTCGCGCAGATCAGCAATCAGCTTGAGTTTGATGATGAGGTGGCCTATCAAGCCAAACTTAAACTGCATCAGTACGCGCGTCGGTTGGACCCGCGACCTTTTTGTCTGTGCGTGAGTTTTACTCACCCGCACGACCCGTACGTGAGTCGCCCGCAATATTGGGATCTGTACGACCACGCCGAGATTCCGATGCCGCGAGTGCCCGCGATTGCCTACGCCTCGCAAGACCCGCATTCGCAACGTCTCATGGATGCGGCGGACCACACCCGTTATGACGTACGCGATGAGCACGTACGTCGAGCACGTCATGCTTACTTGGCTAACATTAGCTATCTGGATGCGCGGCTGGGCGAGATTCTGGATGTGCTGCAAAAATGCGACTTCACGGACAGCACGAGTATTGTCTTGTGCTCGGATCATGGCGACATGCTGGGAGAACGCGGGCTTTGGTACAAGATGAGTTTCTTCGAGTACGCCAGCCGCGTGCCACTGGTTATTTGTGCGCCTAACCGATTCTCACCAGGCAGGGTGGGTACTCCAGTGGCCACTCACGATCTGCTGCCCACACTGATCGAACTGGCGGGCGGCGATCCCGCGCCAGAGCACCTGGCCTGCGAGATTGACGGTGCCAGCCTGGTAGGCCTGGCCACCAGCAAATCTACGGCCTCGCCGCGGCCGGTTTACGCCGAGTACTGTGCCGAGGGCTCGGTGGCGCCGCTGGTGATGATTCGTCGCCAGCAGTATAAGTTTGTGCATTGCCCGGCGGACCCACCGCAGATGTTCGATCTGCAGGCCGATCCGTTGGAGCTGCACAACCTGGCCGGCGAAAAGGCGTTTGCGGAAACCCTCGCGGGGTTTGTGCTGGAGATGGAAAAACGCTGGGATCTGACACGGTTTGCCGAGGAGGTTAAACGTAGCCAGGCCAGCCGACATCTGGTTGATCGTGCGAATCGACAGGGTAAGTTTGCTGCGTGGGACTACCAGCCACACCAGGCCGCAACGGAGCGCTTCATGCGCAATCACCTGGATTTGAATGCGCTGGAAGCCAACAACCGCTATCCCAAATCGGCGTTGCGATTACCGAGTGATCCAGAGTGATCTAGCGATCTCCGGAAAGCCCTCAACACCACGATTCGCAACGTCGGTGAGCGATGCTAACCGGGGTCTGTCTCCCTCGTTTCCAGCCTATTTGGCCTATAGCATATCCTTGTTAGAGTTGGTCGGCGGGAGAAAAGCTCTAGAGTGCACTGCCGACCTGGTAAATGAGCAACGCGCTGACGTAGCCCAGCCCGGTCATATAAGTCCACGAGAATATCGGCCAGCGCCAGCTGTTGGTCTCCCTGCGCATCACCGCGAGCGTTGCCGCACACTGCAGACACAAGGCGTAGAACACGAGTAGTCCGAATACCATGGGTAGGGTGAATACTGGACTGCCGTCGGGCCGCCTCGCGCGGTGCAGGCGCTGCGACAGGGTGGCCTCATCCGCTTCGCCACCGACAGCGTAGATAGTCCCGAGAACCGCGATGACGACTTCGCGGGCAGGAAAGCCGGCCAGCACGGCAGCGGAGATTTTCCAGTCCCAGCCCAGCGGACTGAACATTGGCTCAACGAACCGGCCCGCGCGGCCCAATGCGCTTTGGCTGAGGTGGGCGGCAGCCGCCTCGTGTTCCAGCCGCGCCTGCGCTTGTGCCAGGGCCTCGCCACTGTACTCGCGCTCGGCCTGCGCTAGCGCAACATTGTGAGCGCCCTGAAGTTCCGGCGAGCGGGGAAAGTACGCCAGCGCCCACACCAGGATGGCGACGAGGAAAATAATGCTCCCGGCTCGACGCAGGAACACCCATGCACGGTCGAACAGCTTCACTATCACGTTGCGAAAATCCGGGCGCCGGTAGTCCGGCAACGACAGCACAAAGCTGGGCGTTGGGCCGCTTAGCGCGGAGCGCTTGAGTACAAAGGCAGTTACCACCCCGCCAAGGATGCCAAGCAGGTAGAGCCCAAACAACACCAACCCCTGCAAATTCACCATGCCGTAATGGCTGGCCGGAACGAAAGCCGCGATGAGCAGTGCGTAGATAGGCAGTCGCGCTGAACAGGTCATGAACGGCGCTGCCATGATGGTGGCCAGGCGGTCACGTCGATTGGGGATAACCCGCGTCGCCATAATACCAGGGACTGCACAGGCGAAACTGGAGAGCAACGGAATGACGGATTGGCCGGACAGGCCCAATGATCGCATCGCCCGGTCGACCAGATAAGCAGCGCGCGCCAGATAGCCGGTGTCTTCCAGCAGAATAATGAACGCGAACAAAAACAGGATCTGCGGCAGGAAGATCACCACACTGCCAACGCCGGCGATAACACCGTCGACAATCAGGCTGCGGATCATGCCGGCGGGCAAGGCCTCGCCGATGCGTGCACCCAGCGCAACGGTTGAGCCGTCGATCGCGTCCATCAGGGGCGTCGCCCAGGCAAACACCGCCTGAAACACAACGGCCATCACGGCGAAGAACATCACGGTCGCCACCACCGGATGGTTCAATGCTGCCAGCAGGCGCGATTGCGCCTGCGCGCCGGCACTGGCCTCGCTGAGTAGCGCAGGCAGCGCCTCTTGCGCTAATCCGTAGCGAACTTGCGCTTGTGTGGCCAGCACTGGCCGGTTTCCGGCGAGTCGCGCGCGGGCGTGCTGCAAATCCTGCGGGTGCAGATGCGCATGGTGCGCACAGGCTGCACGGGTCAGGCTCGGATGATCGTTTAGGATGGCGTGCTCAAGCAACGCGATGCCTTCGTTGGTGGCCGTCCCGGGCGCTGCGGTGTCTGTATGTGCCAGCGAGCACGCCGCTTCGCGAAGCGGCGGCCAGTAACTTTGCGCGTTCGGGGTGGCTGCGTCTGGTTCGCCTATCATATTGAGCAGCGCGCCTTTCAGCGCCTCAACGCCACGCCCGGTGTTGGCGACGACGGCGTACACGCTAACGCCGCCCAGAAATTGCGACAGGGCAGGGTGATCCACTGCCAGGCCCTGTGCGGTGGCCACATCGCTCATGCTCAACACCACAATCATGGGGCGTTGCAACTCGATCAGTTGCTGCAGCAGATGCAAACTCTGATACACCCGCGTCGCATCCACCACCGCCACCAGGGCATCGGGCCGGGGCGTATCGGGCATTTGCCCGAGCAATACGTCGACAGTGGTTTGCTCGTCGGTCGAATCGGCGGCGAAAGTGTATAGCCCTGGCAGGTCCAGCAGGTCGATGTTGCGCGCGGTGGATTGCAGGCGTCCGCTATGTTTCTCGACCGTCACGCCGGGAAAGTTGGCCGTTTTCTGGCGCAGGCCGGTGAGGCGGTTGAACAGGGTGCTCTTACCGGAATTGGGGGTGCCGACCAGCGCGATGCTCGCGCTGGCGGGGAGGGTCGCACGCACGGTGTCCAACGCAATGCGGTGTGCCTGGTGTTGGGAGCCGGCCACCGGTTAGTGCTGCCCGTAACGGTGTGCGGCGTACAGATGTTGGGTGATGGCGCTCACTCGCGCGGTCGCGCTCACGCTGAGGCACCCGATACGTCGTGGATGCGAACCACCTGGATGTGCCTGGCTTGCGCGCGGCGCAAAGAGACGGCACCGCCGTACAGGCGAAACTCCATCGGGTCGCCGCCGATGGCATGCCCGATCAGTCGCAGCGCTACGCCTTCGACCAGCCCCAGGCTCATCAAGCGCAGCATGCTAGGGTCATCTCCCAGATCGATTTTTTTGATGCGGACCTGATCGCCCTTGTTCAGATCGGCCAGCGTCATGGCTGCCTCGTTGCGGCGAGCGTGACAGATTGCGGGGCAGAAAACGCGGTGGTGAGGCGCGCGGAGGTACAGGTGAGGGCGATGGGGCGCTGCATACGAAGATGCCGGTAATGGGTGTGAGGACAAAGTGTAGGTAGTCATGCACCTGCATGCAAATGGTTATCATTCCGGTTTAGCGCGCCGTGCAGAGTAAAGCGGACACGCTGTGCGGAATCGACGCAAGCCGCCTGGACTCAGCGCGGGAGCAGTGCGGCCTTGGTTGTACGCAGATGCATGGCGCCGCGCTCGCCCATTCGCATCGCGAGCCCGACCTGCAACACATCCAGCACGGCCAACGCGGCCAGGCGTGAGCTCATGGGGGTGTAGATGCTTGTATCCTCTGGTGAATCGACCAGCAGTGGCACCTCCGCGTAGCCCGCCAGCGTAGACAGGGGCGAGGTAATTGCCACGATCACCGCGTGCTGTTCGCGCGCCAGACCCACTGCGTCGAGCAACACGCCGGATTCGCCCGTTTTGGATACCGCTACAATCGCGTGTCGCGGCGTGGTCAATGCGGCGGCCTGGCGCATGGTGGCGGAATCGGTGTGCGTCGCGCAGGGTTTACCCAGGCGGAAGAATTTATTTTGGGCATCACGGGCAACAATCCCCGAAGCGCCGATGCCCCAGAACTCAATTTGCTGGGCTGCGTGCAATGCCCCGATAGCCTGCTCTACCCGCTCTGCGCTCAACCGGCTGCGCAGGGTGGAAAGCTCGTTCAGGCTGCGGCCTATCACTTTGCCGATTAGTGCTAGCGCGTCGTCATCCGGTTCTGCATCCGCATGAACCACCCTTGCGCTCGTGCCCAGGTCTTGCGCCAGACGTACCTTAAAGTCACGCAAGCCTCGACATCCGATCGATCGGCAAAACCGGATCACCGTCGGCTCGCTGACGCCTGCCGCCTGCGCAATCTCGCGGGTGGCGGATTCAACCGCACGTCGCGGATGCACCATCACCCAGTTGGCGACTTTGTGTTCTGCCCCGCTAAGTTGGTCTTGGGTTTCAAATATTCGAGTCAACATGTAATTCAGCTACAGCAGTTTGTGAGGGTATATAGAGAAAAATAGTTATTTTTGCTCAAAATGTAGTAAAACTACAGAATTCGAGTATACTTTGTAGTGCTTTCGTTGTCACCACTCATCAAGGAGCCAGTGGCCCGGGCTGCGGCCGGTGCCCAACAAACCATGAGCGAATCCCCCCGTACCCGATGGAGTTACCTCAGCAGTCATGCCCATGTGCTGCTTTATCTGGCCCGTCACCCGACGGCGCGCCTGCGCGACCTGGCAGACGCTGTCGGCATTACCGAGCGCGCGATCCAGCGGCTGATTGTGGATCTGGAGGCGGCGGGCGCGATTACGCGTGAGCGTGAGGGACGACGTAATCGCTACACCATCTGTGGTGAACTGCCGTTGCGCCACACACTTGAGGAGCAGGTGTCGATTGGTGATTTGATCGAGGCGGTCAATCGCAACGTCACTGAGGTGGCGGGTCAGTCCGCTGCAGTAAGTGCCATCACGCATCTGGATTCGCGCCGCGAGCCGGTTAACGGATTTGCTCGGGGCGGGCTTAGCGCGGATGAAATGGCTCGCATCAAGCGTGCTGCGCAATACCGCCTCGGCCGTTAACATCTCGGTCGATATCAGATCCGGGAGAAAATCGAAGACCCGGTGACGTTGGCGGGCGCCGTTTGCGCACGCCACTGATTCAGGGGCTGGTGCGGTCGTACCAGTGGACCACAGTGGTCTCACCAACGCCTTTGATCTGCAGATGAATTTCATGCCGCAACCGCCCGCTGACCGCGTCCCGCCGTAGTTGCTGCGTGACGTTCGGTCCGCGCTTAGCCCAGCGGGCAATGTTGAAGGTCTGCTGCGCCCATCCTGAGGTCAGCGTCGCCACGCCCGATTCATTGATCTGCGAGATGTTCTCGCCATAGCGAAAAACCTGCTCGCCGGTCCCATCCACGCTGATGCCGAGCGCATCTGCCCGTTGGCTGATGAGCAGTTGGTTGCCCCCCTTTATCATTGCAAGCATCGTGTCGCGGTCGAGTCCGCGCCGTTGATTGCGTCCTGCCCGCTTCCCGCGCATGGCCTCCAGCGCTTGCACTGGATCATCGCTCAGGGCCTCATTGCGCAGCCAGCTACCACTAAGGTCGACGCTGGTCGGCGTGACCGGCTCAAACTGCGGCGCAGATGTGCAACCATTGAGCATCGCGAGCGCGAACAATATGGCCAGCAAGGTTCGGCGGGTGTGGCTTGGTGAGGGCATTGAATCTCCGGTGGGCACGTGCGTTCAGGGAAGTGTGGCGCGTACACTTTAACGCAATGCGATGCTGGCGGGCGCCGGGTAACCAAAATCAAACCGCTTTGTGCCAGATGGCGGTGGTGCAGGAGACCGGTGGCTGGTATGGAAAGGCAACGGGATTCTGTTAATCTCCCGCCTGGTGCAGGCAGGTAGCGCGCGAATGATCAAACAACCCAACTCCGACTGGTGCTTTGTGTGCGGACGTAAGAACGCAAACGGGCTGCAAATGTGTTTTCACGACGATGGCGTGGACCAGGTGAGCAGTGAGTACACGGTACCGGAGCGTTTTCAAAGTTATCCGGGCATCGTGCACGGTGGCATCCTGGCCTCGATGCTGGACGAGGTGCTCGCGCGCGTCTCGATGATTGGTGATCCGCATCATTTTATGGTGTCGCTGCGGCTGGATGTGCGCTATCGCCATCCGGTGCCGGTGCAGACGCCACTCAGAATAGTGTCGAAGATCGTAAAATTACGTGGGCGCACCGGCAAGGCCGAAGGTGAGATCATATTGCCCGATGGGTTGGTGGCTTGCGAGGCGCAAATGACGCTCGCTGATATCCCTGCTGCATTGATGAGCGAGACCCACAAGGGGCTGCTCAATTGGAGTGTGGACGAGTAGCGTTACGGTCGTGAACAGACTCCCTCGGGCACATGCGCGTAGTCGGTGTAACTCAACTCCACTTGTTCTGAGATGCGCTTGAACAGCGCTTTGCCTTTGATCTGATTGCTCACCTGTCGCACCGCGTAGGCGCCATCGCCCACCCGTTGCATGCGAATACGCATGCGCATGGTTTCAATTCTGGCGATCGACGCCTTAAACGGTTCGGTGTTGGTCAGCTCGAACCCACTCACTGAAGGATCGCGTTTGTTCACGGTGAGTTCGCCGCGCAGGTACTGATTAATCTCGCGGTCCCGTTCATCTTCCGGTTTGGGCGAAAACGAGTAGACGGCTTCGCTGGAGGTCTCGCTAAGTAGCGCCCAACTGTCGGGTTCGGCCAGATCGTGAAAGTCGTTTTTGCCCGGGTCGTCGTCAACGCGCTTGGCCTTGTTATGTTTTTTGGCGTACTTCTTCAGCGCCTTCGCCGAGGGCGGCTGGCCATCGACAGACGCTAGTTGCCAGGGAGAGCCACAGCGCGGGTCGTAATGCTCCACACGCAACTCACCATCAATCGTACCCGTGCGGGTAAACGCCCATTGCGAGTGAGCGAGCGGCGGCATGCTATCGAAGGCTTGGCTCACCAGCGTTGGTACCTGAGCGGAGCAAGGGGCGACGATGAGCGTGATCAAAGCCGCGCAAAGGGTTCGTCTCACGGTGGCATCTCCTTAGGATAAACTTATTCAGCATACGACCTTTTTCGATGGTGATAATTCCGTGATGGCGGTTCTGCAGCCCAGGTGGTCGGCGGAGTGGGGCGCCAGCGAGGCTAACTGTTACTATCTGCCCACAATGTACTGGCCCTGACGCTGCAATGATTCAATGAAACCTCCCGACCCTAAACACGAGCGCTGGGAGCGCGTACAGCGCCTGTTTTTTGCCAGCCTTGAGTTGCCGGAACACGAACGCGCAGCCTATTTGGCGCGTGCCAGTGCGGGCGATGCCAGCCTTAGCGATGAGGTGCAGGCGTTGCTTACGCTGGATGGGACTGAAGGGGAACAGAACGCGCTGGCCGACCTGGTAGCGGAGGCGGCACAGGCGATGGTGGACGCACCGGGCATTTCACGCACCGGGCAGATGCTGGGACCGTATCAGGTACAGGAGAAGATCGCCCAGGGTGGCATGGGCGCGGTGTATGTCGCGGAGCGGGCCGATGAGTCGTTTGAGCAGCGAGTGGCGATCAAGGTGCTGGCAGGTAACCTGCTGGCACCCGGCTTCGAAGAGCAGTTCCGCGCGGAACGACAGATCCTTGCCCGCCTGGGGCATCCAAACATTGCACGTCTACTGGATGGGGGGACCACGCCGGACGGTCTGCCGTATCTGGTAATGGAGTACATCGAAGGGCAGGATATCGTGAGCTGGGCGGATGCTAGTGCGCTGGACGTACGTGCGCGGCTCGCGACCTTCTGCACCGTTTGCAGTGCTGTGCAATACGCGCACCAGAATCTGGTGGTGCACCGGGACATTAAGCCATCGAATATTCTCGTGACCGCCGGGGGCGAGCCCAAGCTGCTGGATTTCGGCATCGCCAAATGGGTGGATCCGTCGCAGGATGCGTCCGCCTCGCCGCTCACCCGTGCGCATCTTCATATGATGACCCCCGAGTACGCCAGCCCGGAGCAGGTGCGGGGCGAGCCTATGACTACGGCGGCTGATGTTTACGCGTTGGGGGCGCTGTTGTATCAGTTGCTCACCGGCCGCGCGCCGTTTGTGCTGGACGCGGGCAGCCCAAGCGAACTGCACAAAGCCGTGTGTGAGCAAGTGCCGGCGCGCCCGAGCACGGTGGCTTTGCGACCGCGGCCCAGCGCTGATGGCCAGCCCGTCGCGCACAGCGCCCTCGCGCGCCAGTTGCGGGGTGACCTGGATACCATCGTACTGACCGCCCTGCGCAAGCAACCACAACGCCGTTACTCAACGGTGGCTGCGTTAGCTGAGGACGTGCAGCGCTATCTGGATGGGATGCCAGTGCAGGCGCGCCCGGCATCCTGGGGTTACCGGGCGGCCAAGTTCATCCGTCGCCACCGGCTGGGCGTGGCTGGTGCCATGGCGGTGTTGGTGGCGGGCAGCGGACTTGCGGTGTACCACACTGCCCGGCTGACCGAAGAGCGCGACCGGGCCACGGTCGAAGCGCAGAAGGCGGCGCAGGTGGCTGATTTCGTCAAGGGATTGTTCGATGTGTCCGATCCCGCCCAGTCATTGGGCGAGAACATTACCGCTCGGGAGTTGCTTGAGACGGGGGCGGCCAATGTGGAGCGTGAGCTGGCAGATCAGCCATTGGTGCAGGCCACACTAATGCACACCATCGGCGATGTGTACGCACGCCTGGGTTTGTACGACCGCGCACAGCCTATTTTGCGCCGCTCACTGCAATTGCGCGAAGCGCAATTGGGCGATTCGCATCGCGATGTCGCCGTGAGCTTGCGCCGGCTGGCCTGGGTGGTGTACCTGAGCGGTGAGCTGGATGAGGCTGAGGATCTGTACCGCCGCGCGCTGGCACTCGATCGTAAGCTGCTGGGCAACAATCACGTGGAAGTGGCCCGCAGTCTCGATCGACTGGGACACGCACGCTATGGCAAGGGTGACTACGACGGCGCCGAGGCGTTGTACCGTGAAGCCCTGGCAGTGCATCGAGCGTTGGTACAACCGGATACGGAGGCGTTGGCTAAAACGTTGCACGACCTGGGTCAGGTACGCCAGTTGAAAGGAGCGCTGGACGAGGCGGAAAGCCTATTCCGCGAGGCGCTCGAGATCAACCGTCAGCACCGCGACGAATTGCATCCGCACACGCTCACCGGTTTGCATGATCTGGCGGTGGTACTGGGCAACCAGCGCAAATTCGAAGCCGCCGCCCAGCACTACGAACAGGCATTGGCGCTGTCGATAAAAGTGCTTGGGCCGACACATCCGGATGTGGGTATCACTTGGACTAATTTCGGTCGCATGTATCACGACAAGGGTGATTACGCTGCGGCCGAGCCGATGTACCGGGCTGCGCTGGATATCTCCACCGCCGCTCACGGTGAAGATCATGCCTACAGCGCCTATGATCGGGTGAATCTGGCCAGCCTGCTAACGGACCTGGGCGATCGGGCCCAGGCCGAGGCTCAATTTACCCGCGCGCTTGAGATCTATGCACAGGCCGTGCCGGAGAACCATCCGTACGTGGCCTCCGCCTCAGTTGGGTATGCGCGCATGCTCAACGACGACGGCCGCTTTGCGCTCGCACAAGTCACAGCGCAGAAGGCACTCAGAATTTGCGAAAAAGCACTGCCGAGCGAACATTGGCTCACCGCCTCAGCGCGCAGTGTGCTTGGTGAAAGCCTCGCATCACAGGGGCGACTGGCCGAAGCGGAACCGCTGTTGACGGCCAGCTACCCGGTGTTGCAGGAGGCGCGAGGGGATGCCGATGCCCGCACGCGGCGCGCGCGGGCGCGGGTGCGGGCGTTGTACGAGCGGTGGGGCAAGTCCGGCGAAGCTGCGCAATATGCGACGATGGATGGTGAGGTGGTGGCGCCGCAACAGGACTCGGACGCGGCATCTGCGCAATGAAACCTGTGTGCGCCCGTTCGCTGCGTTAGTGTCCGCGTTGCAGCGGATGGTCTCAGGGATTGTCGTTCTGAGGCATATGGAGTGCTATGTCGTGCCGTCGCGTAGCTGCGCGCGGCGTTCATGCATGGGCACTCGCACCCTGATCCGAGTGCCCTTATCCGGAACCGACTCAATTTCGATGTTCCCTTCGAGCATGGAAATTCGCTCGTGGATGTTAAATAACCCGAAGCCGCCAGAGTTGGTGGGCAGCATATCGAGTTGAGATGGATCGAACCCACAGCCGTTGTCGATAACAATCAATTCGACCTCATCGCCCCGTCTTTCAACGAGCACCTCGAGGATCTGGCCGTGGCCGTGTTTGATGGCGTTTTGAGTAAGTTCCCGCAGCGCCTGGAATAGTACGATGCGAGTGTCGGGGCTTAATGACAGCGGTGGCAGATCGCATTTTAATTCAAACAAAATGGCAGGGTGCTCATTGGCAATCTTGTCGATCCACCACCGAGCTGCAGCGGCAAAACCCAAGTTGTGCAATTGCGGTGGGCTCAAATCCACCGAGATGTTGCGAATCCGCCTCAGAGCATCGCTAATGTGCCGACGCAGCTTATGCAAGTGCGCGGACTGTGCTGGGGAGGCTAGGTTCTGTGCGGCCCCAAGTTCAAGCAGACTTGCCGCCAGCAGTTGTCCCGCACCGTCGTGCAAATCGGCCGCCGTGTTGCGCCGTGCGCGCTCTTCAGCCAACGATAACTCGGACGCCAGCTGACGTAATTTTCGTTGGTACTTGAGCAGTTTTTCCTGTGCCTGGTCGCGCTCAAACACATGTTGGTCCAGCATTACGATGCGCCGTCGAAGCCGGTGCAAGCGCCAGTAGTACAGGGCACCAAACAATGCGGTGGTGCCGGCAACGTATAGCAAGTAAGCCCATACCTGTCTAAACCAGGGTGCACGGATGACAAAGCTGGTGGTGGCTGTCGTGCTGGTAGTACCGCGGGAGTCACGCGCCTGTACTTCAAATCGATAACGCCCCTCTCTTAACGCTTGGTACTCCCGCGTCGTCGCCGCCGACCACTCGCCCCACTGCTCATTCAGGCCCACCAATCTTGCGCGATACTCCCCTTCGGCCGGCGCGTCGGTCACCGCGAAGGCTACCTGGACGGCGTTGTTCTCGTAGGCAAGCGTGGTTGGTTGGTCCGTGCCGGCCAGCGGTACTCTGCCAAGTCCCTGAGCGCTCAATCCGCTAATAAGCAAATTGGGTGACCAGTCAACGTTGGGCGTTTCGCCCGCTCGATAGCGTACTAGTGTGGTGTCATAGTTGTCGGTCCAGACACTGTCGTCCTCAGGATCTGAGTACAGCAAGACGGTGGTATGACTGAGATAGTCTGGCACCGGCATTTGTACGTCGAGCGTCGCGTCGGACTTAGCCACACTCAAACGCGCGATGGACCCGTTGCTACGGGCGAACCACCAGCGACCGGCACGATCCCTTACCGGCATCGCAACGCCCCTCACGGATTGCAGGACAGGGTCTTGGGTATCCGAGAACAGGCCCGTCACTGGGTCGCGCTGGAAAATTTCCCCATCTATCCAGACCATCAGGCGTTCGGCAAGCATAAACGGATACACTCGGGTGCCCTGAGGCAAACCGTCGTGCTCGCCAATCACGTGAGGGGCCTGTCCGGCGACCGGGCGGGCGCTCTCGTGGATTCGTTCGATACGCTCGGCCGGTGCCTCGACGCCGTAAAACGCCCGCAACCACAGGTGACCTTGGCCATCGGGAACGATGCGGCGCACGAGATTTGAAGTATTACCGATACGACCAAGATCGGTAAGTTGAGTGCCAGAGGATTCGATCGCGTGTACGCCGTCAGTGCTGGTGCCTACGTAAAGACGCTTGTCGAGCGTCACCAACGTCGTCGAAAGCCCCTTGAGAATCGGTGTGATCTCGCCGGACTCCGCCACCACTGCAACGTAACGATCAAAACTTGCGACCAAGCGGCCTTCGAAACTGGCGAGTGCCCACACGGCATCGGGTGTTTGTGAGAAGGGCAGTAACTGTGCCGGCGCATGGGCCAGGCCCGGTTCCAGCCGCAGTAAACCCTGAGTGGTACCAACGTAGAGGCGAGCGTTGTGACGCACGATCGACGTGAGGCCACCGCGCAAACCCACGCGCTCATCGAATACCTCGGCTGAAAACCCTAGCTCAATGCGCGCCAATCCCGTACCTAGCGCAAACCAGTAGGCACCGCGCCGATCAATCGCTGGCGCTCCCGACACCCAATTCTCGCGCAGGCCCGCATCCTGATCGATAATCTGCTGCAACTCCCCGTGTTGATCAAAACTGGCGGCGCCGCCGTTCAGGGTAGTGATCAGTAGCATGCCCTCTTGAAAATCGGTGCAGCTGGTGGGCCGATTGCGTAGTGCAAACTCATTGATTGGGCCGGTCAGTGGCGTCAGCCGGTCACCTCGCAAACGGAAAAGCCCGTCGTCCAGTGTGCAGACAAGCAAACTACCGTCGGCTTGGGAGAGTAGTTGTGTGGGACGAAACTGCCCCAGTTGTTGCGTCCCGGGCCACGGCGTAAAGCCGTCCGCGCTCAATCGCATCAAGCCGCGCCCACGTACAGCGCCGATCAGTTGTTCCTGGTGCCAGGCAAGTTGATCGAATGCCGTACCTTCCGTGTCGGCTACAGCCCAGACTGTAAAGTCCGTTGGCACGGGGGGGGTGTCGCGGCGTTGCATGGCGATGATATGCGAGGCGGAGCGGAAAAATACATGATCGGAGGTTGGGAGTATTTGCCGAATACTGCCAAACGAGCCCTCCTGATTATCCAGTCGATCACGCAACGATTGGTAGCGTGTAAGCCCCGTTTCGTCGACGTTTAGCTCACCGAAATCACTGGCTGTGCCAACGAACATTCGCCCTTGCGGGCCGGCCACCACGGCGTAAACGCGTTGTAGACTCAGTTCCGGGAGTTTGCGCCAACTGACGCCGTTGTACTCAAGTAGTTCACTTGCGTTGGCGACATAGAGCAATCCCGTGGCTGAAATCGCTACCGCCCAGTTTTGATTGCTCGCATCGTAGTCGCTGCGATCGTATGAGCGGATAAAAGGTAAGCCACGCGTGAGCGGCGCGTGTGTTTGAGCGATCGCGTTCAGCGCACTGAACACGATGAGTGCTATGGCGAGGCCAAGGCGGGGCGCAGTGGTCACTTTAACATCAGCAATCTTCGGATACGGACGGAGTGCCTTATCGCAACTTAGTTGTTGTTACACCACTAGCTTACCACCCCCACATCGTTTGCCAAATGGTGGCTGTCGAGGGGCGGGTATCGCACCGAACGTGGGCCGAGGCACGCCCATGACGCTCGCTCGCGGATCTGTACAATGAGTAATCGTAAGCTGGGGTGGGCTAGCTGGATGCCGGTTAGGGTAGGTAGCGGAGGCTACCTCTTGGCGGCGCCTGTTGTGGATGGTTGATCGTGGTCGCTCCACGGCTGCGTTCGCCATAGCGTAGCGACGTCCGCCGGTGGCGGCGCGGCTTGTGCAACCGGTGGCGATTCTATGGCCCGCATTAAGCGAGTTTCCACGTCGATCTTGACGATTAAAGTTTCCGCGCCGGCGTCCACCGCCTCATCGTAGTACTTCGGGTGGCAACCCAGGGTCAGCATGATTACTCTTGGTGGATTGTCGAGTTTTTTCAGGGATTTAGTTAATTCCACTCCACCGATTTTCGGCATCACCATATCGACGATAACGAGATCTGGCCGAAGATCCTGGACCAGTGCCAGGGCCGCCTCTGCATGCGGCGCTCTCCCGACTAGGTCGATGTTACGCCGGTTGCTGAGAAAGGCACTAATGGTCTCAAGGAACACGGGAGAATCGTCTACGACAACAACACGCATGGGAACCCCTGCAAGCTTTGCTTCGCTGGAGCTGGAGACTATAGGCGAACTACTCTACCGGTGCGGTAAACAAATGCGTCTGAATGGCGAATCTGAGACAGCGATCACACGGCAGCCGGGCTAGACTTATTCCAATTTCGCAGGCGCGCTACTTTGTTGGCGACCTACTTTCACACTTAGTCCGCCATTGGATTGCCCACCAAGCGCTGAATGACACCTTCCTCGCGTAGTTCCAGGATCGCCCGATTGATATCAGGGATTAGGTGCCTGGCAGAGGACTTTTTGGAGAAGGCGATGTAGTAAATCTCTATGCCGGTCGGTCGTTGTGAGCCGAACACGTGCCGGCCCGATTGGGTGTAGGTCTGTGCGAAGGCCTCCCCTACTTGGAAATCGGCTACTACCAAGTCCACTCTTCCTTTGTCCAGTAGTGCGAACAGTTGATGCACGGATGTTACCGCAACCGAGTTCAAGGTGCCGTCGTCCAGAAGGTTGTTCAACTCGTCGCTATGGCGGTGACCCCGAATAACGCCGATAGTGTAGGGTTTTAGGTCGAGATGCTGTTGCCACTCAATCCCGTTGGGGAACTTGCGGGTTGAGTACCAGACGGTGGCGTAGGATCTGAACAGCTCGTCGGTGTAGACCATGTAAGTTTCGCGTTCCGGCGTTTTTAGCAAAATACCGATACCATCTTTGGTTCCGGTTTTTACTTCTCGCAAGGCTCTGTTCCAGGGCACCATGGGATTACTCACGCGGGTGTTTTCGATTCGCTCGAAAATGGCTCGCATCAATTCCACACCAATTCCGCCAGTGGCTTCCTGACCGAGTTCGCCCAGGATGTACGGTGGCCACGGGTCGCCGACCAGTGTGACGACGCGGTCGGTCTGCTGCGCCGACAATGTGCCGATCTGCAGGATGCTCACCGCGACCAGTGTGAGCACCGCTGCGGTGCGAGCTGTCATGCGGCGGCACTCAGGAATTGGCGCTCAAAGTCTTTGGCGCGCATCGGTCTACCTAGCAGATACCCTTGCAACACGTCGCAACCCATGCTGGCAAGGCTTGCGCGCTGCGACTCAGACTCCACCCCCTCGGCGACCGTGGTGAGTCGCAGCGCCTTCGCCATGGCGATAATCATAGTGAGCACCACTTCGGAGCTTTGCGGTCCGGAGACAAACGATCGGTCGATCTTTAACGAACTGGCAGGCAGATGGGTTAAATACGATAGTGAGGAGTATCCGGTGCCGAAATCATCGATGCTCACGGCAATCCCCGCCTCGCGCAAGCGGTCCAGTTGTTTGACTACATGACTGAGTCTTTTAATAAGCACGGTCTCAGTGATTTCCAACTCAAGCATACCGGGCTCGATGTTGTGCCGCGCGGTGGTTTCCAGCAGGTGATCGACAAAATCCGGTTCGTGCAGTTGCTGCGCCGACACGTTGACGGCGACCGGAATTGGCATGAAACGCGCGGCCCAATCGCGTGCTTGTTTGCAGGCTTGCTCAAGCACCACCCGCCCGATATCAACAATGATGCCCGATTGCTCGGCAATCTTGACGAACTCACCGGCCGTCAGCAGTCGCTCATCGCGTTGCCATCTCAGCAACGCCTCGCAGCCGGCGAGCAGTCCGGTCCGCGTCTCGAATTTCGGTTGATAGGCGAGCGTAAACTCATTGCGATCCAGCGCTGCACGCAAGGCCGCCTCCATGGTGAGGCGTGCTTGCATGCGCTCGCTCATTTCGGGTGCGAAAAAATGAAACTGGTTTCCGGTCTCCTCTTTCGCCTGGTACATTGCCATATCCGCATGTCGTACCAGATCGCCAGCGCTATCGCCGTCATCGGGGAACACGGCAATGCCGGTGCTGCAGTGAACACTCATCGCCGAGTTGCCCACTTCCACCGGTTGCGACAAATTCGATTCTATTCTCTGTACTGTTCGCACCACATCGCCCACGTCCTCGATATCTTCAACCACCACCAGAAACTCATCACCGCCTAAACGGCCTACCGAGTCGTTGGCGCGTAGTGCGCGGCGTAACAGCATGGCCACCTGCGCTAGCAAAGCATCGCCGTGGCTATGCCCCTGGGAATCGTTGATGATCTTGAAATTATCAAGATCGATAAACAACACTGCGACACGAGATTTGCAACGCCGCGCGCGCGCGAGCGCGCGCTCTAGCCTGGAAAAAATACAACTCCTGTTGGGTAGTTTGGTCAGCGGGTCGTGGGTGGCGAGCAACCTGAGTTGCCGTTGCACGCTGCTCAGGCTATTAACCATCTTGTTGGTGTGCCGAAGCAGGTACCCCAGCTCGTTGTTCTCATGGGTGGGCGCAATGTCGATTACTGTTTCGCTGGGATTTTCCGGATTGATGGTTTTTATCGCCGACGCCGCCCGCCGCAGCGGGGTGGTGACGAGGCGCGAGGAAAGCCACAGTAGAACCAGACCGATCGCCAACGCCTGAAACGCGCCAGCGATGAGCACCGGAATCGCGATGCCGACGAAACGTTCAGCAATATGTTCCGGTGCCAGTACGATGGAGAACACACCCACCGTTTGCGATTTCCCGCCAGCGGAGACCGACAGAGTCCGCTGTCCACGGATCGAGTCACCAATGAACGTTTTCGCGAACCAGGTGGTCAAACGGCTGTAGGTTCTGGTCGAGCGCACTGAGCTGGCCAGGATCTCGCCGGCCTCATCACGCAGCGTGACGGTTTGAACGTCGCCAAGTGCGATCACGCCGTTGACCACTTCCTCCGCGATACGCTGATCCAGCGTCCAACTCGCGGTAGTCGCTCCACCTTCGCCCAGGGTGAGGATCTCTTCACTAAGTTGAATTGCGGCACGATGCTCGGACTGAAATGTGTAGGCCAGCTGTACCGTGCTCAAGGCGAGCCCAATGAGCAGGCTGGCCACCAGCACCGTGATCGCCTGGGTCAGTCCGATGGACTGACTGATGTAACGCGGAAGCCTCACCTTAAAGGAAGCCGGTACGCTGAAAGCGCGGGCAGGATTCGCAGCTGTGTTTCGCTGGTGTTTGACATCGCGCGATCCGTCACGTAAGTGGTACACAGGGTGACCGTGGGCACTCCGTTGCCAGACTTGTAGTGCGAATCCGTGCATGATAAACCGCAACCACTGTAAGGAATTTGACTTCGCCAGTCCAGACTGACCGGTTTTCGTCTTCATAAAACCTGCAGCGTAGGATCCCCATCCCAGCCGGCCGTAGATCGCGCCGGACTGCGCCGGGAATAGTGCAGGATCGGATCGGTCTGGGATCCACACGGTGACGGTCGGCTCCCGAGCGTGAAGAACCACGTAGGGGCGCAAGCGCTAGTCCATCAAGTGAACGACGAGCAGCGCGCAACAATCGAATACCGGCGAGAAGCGATAGCAGGTTCGGTATTCTTTCGTGCCCTTGTTGGCTCACCGAGAAGTCGTGCGTTCTGCACACCGCCTACGCGAACCAAAGACCGTATGGCCTCGAATGGTTGCTTTCGGCGGTATTTCTAATATTTTGTTTTTATTGAGATAAATGGAGCTGGCGATAGGAATCGAACCTACGACCTGCTGATTACAAATCAGCTGCTCTGCCAACTGAGCTACGCCAGCCCCGGCGATAGTGCCCCTGGACGGGCAGGACGAGGCAATTCTAGGGACTCAAGCGCCCGCGATCAATGGGCTGTGCTGCAAACCTTGAGAAGATAATGCAGGCAGTCAGGTCGAGCCCACGCAATCGAAGTTCCGGTGGTGCAGGCGCTGACGAGGGCAGTCAGCCCGCAAACAATCTGCTGGGTGGTGTAGGTGTCATAAGCCGGAGTCTTCGGGTTGGCGGGCGTGTAGCAGCGCTTCAATGACTGACTCGGCCAGACGCTTGGTGTGATCAGCCCTCAGCTTCAGGTGCATTGCACGTAGTGCCTCGCGAATGCGCGGGCTTTCCATTACCTCGTTCAGCAACGCGTTTAGCGCCTCAACGCTTGTGCTCACACGTGGTGTACAAAGTCCAATACCGTGATATCGCACCCGGGCGGCGCAGCCCGGCTGATCGTAGCGCTCACCAGAGCACACCAGCATGGGCACCTGTGTATCGATGCACTCGTTAATTGTGTTTACGCCCCCGTGGGTGATGGCGCAATCAGCGTGCGCTAGCACTTGCAGCTGGGGCAACCAGTCGAAGGCGTGCACATTTCTCGGCAGTGATGCGAATTGATGGGTCTGCCCGCCGAGCCCGAGAATCAATCGCCAGTCCGGTCGCACGCCGACAGCTTGGATCAATTTACGCGCAAACGCCTGATCCTCATTGCCCATGGTGCTGAGGTTGCAGTACAAGAGCGAGATGCTGCCCTGCTGTCGCTGGGCGTACAGCCCAGCCAGCGTGCTGGCAAGCTCGCCAGAAACGGCGCGCTCCATTTGCGCAGTGCGTACCATCGCACCAAGGTAATGCAGATGGGCGGGCGGGGTGTGAGGGAATTCCAGCGCGAACGTATTTGTGCTGAGCACCGGCAGACGCCGGTAACTGAGCAGTGTTACCCAGCTGTATCGGTCAAACTGTCCGGGGTCGAATCCTACTTGCTTTGCATAGGCGAGCAGTACCGCCCGGCGTTCACAAAATCCGTTGCGCAGTGCAACCCGTCGCTGAAACCACCACCTTTGCGCGTGCACACGCCACCAGGCCAACGTTAGCCCCAGTGGACTGCCCGCAAAACCGTGACCCGGAATCAAGGCGCTTTGCAGCGGTGGCAGGGCCGCGCTGCGCCAGTGATTTAAAAATGGGCTGAGTAATGCGACCGGCACTGCGCGACTCACTGCGGTGATAATGTGCTCGTGCAGCTCGCAATCCAGTAACAGTAGATCGGGCCGCTCGCGGTCCAACAAGTGCACAAAAGCTTGCATACCCAGTGCCTCAATGCCGGCGGCGATGCGTGCCCGGCGCCCGGTCCAGCGTCGCAGTCGCGCTGAGAACTTACCGCGCACGTCGATGCCTGGCGGGATACTGGGGGCCGGGTTGAAGTTAATCGGTGCAAGCCGCAGGTAGGGCAGTCCCTGCGCGCTCACCGCCTCGACAGTGGGCTGCGGGCTGGCGCAGGTGACCACATGCCCGGCGTCCCTCAGGCGCACCGCCAGCGCCAGACTGGCATTGGCGATGCCGGTCAGGCCGCTGGTCGCAATCAGAATTTTCGCCATGTGCCGTGCGACGCTTAACGCTGGCGTAGCACGCGGTGGCGAAACGCACGAACGATGCGGTAACCCACGGTGCCCGGTGTTAGGAACTGCTGGTAGATCAGTCGATGAAAATGCGCCCGCCACAGGTTGTCTCCACTGTACACCCGACGCGGGCTGCGATTGGCGTGGGTGGGCGTTACCGCGCTGACATCGGTGCCGAGGAATGCGGCCACTTCGTTCGCGCCATCGCCGAGTTCCCAGCACACCTGCAATAGTTTTCCCGGCCGATCGCCGAAGTACTCGCGCACCTGAGCGTTGTGTTGTTCGTAGCAGGCAATGTACTGCTCGCGATGCCCTTGCGGCATGGCTGCTCCGTACACGTGCTTTTCGAACAATGGAAACGGGCCGATGCGTACTGCCATGTTGCACAGACTGCGGTACCAGCTATCCGCGTCTTTGCGCGTGGTGAGAATAAAACGTGCATCCGGATAGTGTTGGTCGATTTCACGATACAGCAAGGGCCAGGGCCAGTCTTCAAAGCTGTCGTACTGCGCCATTAACTCGATCAATGCGTCGGTCCTGCCAGCCCGCAGTAACTCGAAAGAAGGCGATTCGGTGGTGGTGTTGGAATCGTAGCTTCGGTTGCGATAGCCCCAGGCAGTGAACATCGTGCCCAGGGTGTTGGTACCAGTTTTGTTGAGCC
>CBDUQI010000005.1:0-67380 GCA_965369325.1 uncultured Gammaproteobacteria bacterium | reverse complement strand
CTTTTTAGCCTTTTTCTTAGCAGGTTAGCGCTCGGCGACCTTCCGCTTGGCTGCCTTTTTCTTAGCGGCGTTCCGCATGGCTACTTGCTTTTTAGCCTTTTTCTTGGCGGGTTTGCGCTTGGCGCCCTTCTTCTTGGTTGCCTTTTTCTTGGCGGTCTTCCGCTTGGCTACTTTCTTTTTAGCCTTTTTCTTGGCGGTCTTCCGCTTGGCAACCTTCTTCTTAGCTGCCTTTTTCTTAGCGGTCTTCCGCTTAGCTACCTTTCTCTTGGAAGCTTTCCGGCTAACCTTCTTCTTGGTTGCCTTCTTAGCTACGCTCTTACGAGTTACTTTCTTCTTGGAAGTTTTTTTCTTCCGCGAAGTCTTTTTCTTTGCACTTGCCATGTAATACATCTCCGTGTCGGGAACATGCGGGCCTGAGTATATACATTAAATCCAAAAATTCCAGCAAGTTGAGATTTATTACTTACATCATTCACTAACGAATCCGTTTAAGTGTGAACCGGTCATTCCAGCGCCAGGATGAATTTCCAGTGTTCGACTTCCACCGGCATGATCGACAGACGGTTACCACGACTAAGTAAACGCAGCCCATCTAACCCGTCATGGGTATGCTCTCGTAACTCAGACAAAGCGATAAAACGCTTTAAATTACGAGAGAAAGTGACGTTTACCATGAACCAACGCGGGTTCTGCGGATCACTCTTGGGATCAAAGTGCGGGTCATCCGGATCAAACGCAGTGTGATCCGGGTAGCCCTCGCGCGTAACCGTTACGATGCCAGCAATGCCAGGTTGTGCGCAGTTGGAATGGTAGAAAAATGCTTCGTCGCCTACCTTCATTTGATCGCGCATCATGTTTCTTGCTTGATAATTGCGCACACCATCCCAGTGCGTCGTGCGTTTTTTTTCTTTCTTCAGATGATCAAGTCCAAATACATCAGGCTCTGATTTCATTAGCCAGTAGCTCATGCCGCGTCTCCATTTTGGGTAACGGTGCTTGCAGCGATTGCACGTTGGGTGCCGCGCCGCGCGGTATAAATTTGTCGTTCAGTGACTACTTTGCAAAGTGGAATGTCCCACGATGCGTTCGCGATCGCCGGCACACGTTGTATTTCGTAAGCGATACCAATCAGTCGCGGTCGTGCCCATCGTTGCGGCCCATGCATGAACGCAAAGGTGCGATCGTAGTAACCCCCGCCCATCCCCAGACGGTTACCACGGGCGTCAAACCCGACCAGTGGCATCAACACCACATCCAGACGGCGGGGCGAAATACTCACCGCGCCGCGGCGGATGGAGGGTTCAAAGATGCCGAATCGGTTGCGTTCCAGGGGAACATTCGGGCGGTAACGGGCAAAGCGGAGCGTGTTGCCGGGCCGAATAATGGGCAAATAGACATGTGCAGACCGCTCAAGGGCCCATTCCACGAGGGCGCGCAGGTTCACCTCGCCGTCGGTACTCAGGTAAGCCGCAATATTGGTGCCGCGACGCAGTTCCGGGGTACGTTTGAGGCGCGCGCATATGCGCTGGTTGGCGTCTTGGGGGGTGTGCACCAGGGTGCGTCGAGCGGTGCGCAGCTGCGTGCGCAACGCCCGACGCTCGGCCTGTTCGGCCGGCGAGGGGCGTGCGGTAGGTGTTAAGGCGTTTCCCGCCTGTGCCGTATTGAGTCTTTGCTCTCGAGCCAGAGCAATAGGTGGGGCAAACCGCGGCATCTCAGGCTTTCCGCAATGTGCGGACTTGCTCAACGATGCCCTCAGGTTCCGGCCCCAAGATTGGGAAAATTAGGTCCGAGAGGTACATTAGACTCTGCTCGAACACCGCAGGAAACACAGGCGTAGTGTGAGCCACTGACCGTTCGGTGTCCAGACGCGGCTCACAATTCCAGTTGGCTGCCGCCTCCGATGGCCGACTCCAGTCGCTTGCGCATGCTGCGCAGACGGTCGTTGGCATCGTCGATCAGTTCCGCTTCTGTGCGGCTGACCTTAAGCAGTTGGTTTGCCATATTGAGTGCCGCGATGACAGCAATGCGATCCAGCCCTACGACATTGCCGCGGTCGCGCAGCTCGCGCATTTGATGGTTCAGGTAATCGGCGGAGGCCAGCAGATCGGCTCGCTCGTCGGCCGAACAGGCGACTTGATACTCCTTTTCCAACAGCCGTACGCTTACGCGTGCCTTGTCTGATTCGTTCATGAGCTGCCCTCCATGGACTTGAGTCGACTGATCATCGCCTCGACCCTGGTGCGTGCCTGTTCGCTCTTTTGCAGCAGCCCAGCACGCTCCGCCACCAGCGTCTCCTGGCGCTGTTTCAAGGAGCCGTTCTCTTCGCGTAATTGCTCGCAGGTGTCCACCAGCGTCTCCAGGCGTGCCTCCAGGCGGCGCAATTCGCGTCGGAATGTCTCGCGGCTTTCGTCTTTATCCCCCATGGCGATGCACTATAGAACTGCCCTCAGACGGGGTCAAACACCGCCGTCTGGCGCGGGCATATAGAGTGCGTGCAGCGGCGGTGATAGCATGCGCGCCTATGCAAGATGAACTACATGCTGATCTGACGATTATGCTCGAGCGCGCCCGTGCTGCCTGCGATGCCACCGAATGTCATGGCATTTTGACCGGACTGGCCTGCGGGCTTGATGAGGCGACCTTGGCGATCGCGGCCGCGCGGAGCCTGCGCGAGATCGATCCGGCCATTGCCGGGGACGCGGAACTGGTCGATCACCTGGGCTCGGTGGCGGTGCGCGTGCGCGACTCGCTGGATGCCCAGGACATGCACTTTACCGTGCTGGTGCCGGAGGACCGCCCGCTCAGCGAGCGAGCCAACTCCTTGGGCGACTGGTGTCAGGGCTTCCTCTATGGCCTGGGTGTTTCACAGACCGACCTGGACCTGCTGGATGATATCGCGGCCGAAGCTGTGGAGGCTTTTTCGCAGATCGCCAACGCCGCGCGCGGCACCGAGGACAGCGAAACCGTAGAGCAGGCCTATGTGGAGTTGTATGAGTTTATCCGCGTGGGCGTGCAGGTGATTTTTGAGGACGTGAACCATCGCCTGCAAGAACAGGACGCGGAGCAAGAGTAGTGAATAACAAAGAATTCAAGCGCCGGCGGCGTCAGCTAATGCGGATGATGGGCAAGAACTGCATTGCCATTCTGCCGGCCTCAAGCGCCAAGACCCGTAACCGGGACGTGGAGTACATCTTCCGTCAGGATAGTGATTTTCAGTATCTCACCGGTTTTGAGGAACCCGAGGCGGTTGCGGTGCTGGTGCCGGGGCGGGCGGCCGGTGAGTACATATTGTTTTGCCGGGATCGCGATCCCCTGCGCGAGACCTGGGACGGGCGTCGTGCCGGCCCGGAGGGCGCCGAGCGCGACTTCGGGGCGGACAGCGCGTTCCCGATTGGCGATATCGACGAGATACTGCCGGGGCTGATGGAGGGGCGCGACCGGGTGTTTTACGGCATGGGTCGCCGGCCGGATTTTGATACCCAGATCATCGCGTGGGTGAATGGCCTGCGCAAACAACTGCCAGCGCCAGGGCAGGCGCCACACGAACTGGTGTCGCTCGAGCATTTGTTGCATGACATGCGTTTGTATAAGAGTCGTACGGAGCAGGCCGCGATGCGCCGCGCCGCGAGGATAGCTGTCGATGCCCATAAACGGGCCATGAAGGTATGTCGCCCCGGCATGATGGAGTACGAGGTGGAGGCGGAGTTTGCGCACGAATTTCGTCGCAACGGGGCACGCACTTCTTATCCGCCCATCGTGGGTGGGGGCGAGAACGGGTGCATCCTGCACTACACCGAGAACAATCGGGTGTTGAATGATGGCGACTTGCTGCTGATCGATGCAGGCTGTGAGTATCACTATTATGCCTCCGACATCACCCGCACGTTCCCGGTCAATGGGCGCTTCTCGAGCGAGCAGCGGCAGATCTACCAAGTTGTGCTGGATGCGCAGCTGGCCGCGATCGAGCAGGTCAGAGCTGGCCGGCACTTTAATGAGCCGCACGATGCCGCCGTGAAGGTGATTACGCGTGGGCTGCTCAAACTGGGGCTGCTCAAGGGTAAGCTCAAAGCGCTTATCGACAACGGTGACTACCGCCGCTTCTACATGCACAAAACCGGCCACTGGCTGGGCATGGATGTGCATGATGTGGGGGACTACCAGGTGGGAGGTGCCTGGCGCGAACTGGAGCCCGGCATGGTGCTCACCGTGGAGCCGGGTATCTACATTGCACCTGGTAGTCGTGGGGTACCGCGAAAGTGGTGGGGCATCGGCGTGCGTATCGAAGACGACGTACTGGTTACCCGTAAAGACCCTGATGTGCTAACCCGGGCGCTGCCCAAAGAGGCGGATCAGATCGAAGCACTGATGGCGAGCGGCTGAGCGGGCACCTGGGTGCCGCGCGCGGCGATACGCCTGAGATGAGCCATGCAAAACGATTTTGATATCGTCATCGTAGGCGCCGGCATGGTTGGCGCCGCGCTGGCGAATTTGCTGGCCGCGTTGCCCGTGCGGATTGCGTTGCTGGATCGGGCAGAATTGCCGGGCTTCGATCCGTCGGCCGCGCCGGGATTACGGGCGTCCGCCATTTCCTGTGGTTCGCAGCGGATTCTGGCCGCCGCCGGCGTTTGGGACGCCATCGCCGCCCACCGGCTCAGCCCCTACGAGGCGATGCAGGTGTGGGATGCGCAGAGTCCAGCGCCGATGGCCGGCGGGCCCAACACAGATGTGGGCATTCGCTTTGATTCTTCGCAGCTGGAGCACTACCCGCTTGGCTATATTCTCGAGAACGCCCTGATCCAACATACGCTGATTCGCGCCGCCGATCGGCATGAGCGCATTGCGCTGTTTGCGCCGGTGGAGATTGAGGATATCGAGTGGGCGAGTGATGCGGTCACCATTGATCTGAAGGATGGCGCAGCGCTGCGCGCCGGGCTGGTGATCGGTGCAGACGGCGCCGGCTCTCGCACTCGGGAGCTTGCCGGCATTGCGGTCAAACGCTGGGACTACGGCCAGCGAGGGGTGGTGGCAAACGTGCAGAGCGAGCTAGCGCATCAGGCCACCGCCTGGCAACGCTTTCTGCCGGAGGGGCCGCTGGCCCTGTTACCGCTGGCGGACGGTAATTGCTCGATTGTGTGGTCGTGTGAGAAGGACCAGGCGCTGCGGTTGTGTGAGCTGGATGAGGATGCGTTTGCGCAAGCGCTGACCGCAGCCAGTGATGGCGTACTTGGTCAACTGCATCCGGTGTCCGCTCGCGTGAGTTTCCCCTTGTCCGCGCAATACGCTCTAGCCTATACCGCGCCGCGTCTGGCGTTGGTCGGCGACGCGGCGCATACCGTCCACCCGCTGGCTGGACAGGGCGTGAACCTTGGGTTTTCGGATGCTGCCGCGCTGGCTCAGGTATTGGGCGATGCCCTGGCGGGCGAAGCCGGTGGTGGCCCTGGCCAGGCGATCCCGGGCGCGAGCACTGATCAGGCGCGAGCGTTGAGGGCGGTGTTGGGCGATGAGGTGCCGCTGAGACGTTATGAACGCTGGCGTAAGGGCGAGAATATGGGGATGATGACGCTGCTGGACGGTCTTCATCGATTGTTCACCCAAACCAACCCGTTATTTGGATGGATGCGGCGCTCCGGCTTGCATCTGGTCGGTCGCACAGCGGGGCTGAAGCGCCGTTTGGCGCAGCGTGCGATGGGCATCAGTGGGGATGTGCCGCGCATACAGCGCGGTGGCGAGTCATAGCGCAACAGTGTGCGCCGAGCACGTAGCGCGTGCCGCAGCAGCACCATTCAGGAGGTTAGGAAAGTGGCAACTGACGGTAAGCGGGTCGCGATTATTGGCGCCGGGAATCTGGGTACGGCCATTGCCAACGGCCTGGTGGAATCCGGGCGCTATGCTCCCGGTCATATCACTCTTACCCGCCGCAATGTGCAGGGGCTGGAGTGGGCGCAGGCCAGAGGCTTTCGTATTACCCAGGACAACATCCAGGCGGTGCGCGAGGCGCAGGTGGTGATCGTGGCGGTAGAGCCGACTCAGCTCGACGGCGTGTTGTCACACCTCAGCGGGGCGCTTGATTCGCAAGTGCACCTGCTGGTATCGGTGGTTTCAGGGGCCACGATCGCGCAGATTCGTCGCCACGTCGGCGAGGCGGTGGCGGTGGTGCGGGCGATGCCTAACACTGCGGTGGCGATTGGCGAATCAATGACCTGCATTGCCTGTGACCGGGACGACGAGGCAGCGCTCAACCTGGTGCGCGGGTTGTTCGATCCGGTAGGTAAAACTCTGGTGATTGATGAGGACAAAATGTCCTCCGCTACCGCTCTTGGTGCCTGCGGTGTGGCATTTTTTCTGCGTGCGGTGCGCGCCGCCTCACAAGGCGGCATCGAAATAGGATTCAGTGCTGAGGATGCGCTGGCGATTGCGGCACAAACAGCGCGAGGCGCGGCCTCGTTGCTGGTGGGCGGTGGGCATCCGGAGCAGGAAATCGATAAGGTCACCACGCCGCGCGGGTGCACGATTGCAGGTCTCAACAAGATGGAGCACGAAGGCTTCAGTTCAGCGATGATCATGGGGATTACCCTGTCGGCCGAGCAGGCCAGCAAACTCTATGCCGACGATTAGGCGTCCGCTGCGCGCCAGGAGCCGCTATGCAACGTGATATCGCGGCGATGGCCGCTCGTGAGTACGATCTGATTGTCGTTGGCGGCGGTGCTACCGGCGCGAGTATTGCCTGGGACGCCACCCAACGCGGGCTGCAGGTGGCGCTGCTGGAGAAGGATGACTTTGGCCACGGCACCAGTGCTGGCTCGTCCAAGATGATTCACGGTGGCTTGCGCTACCTGCAAAACGGCGAGTTTCGCCTGGTGCGCGAAGCGTTGGCGGAGCGGCGTATCTGGTGTGTGGTGGCCCCGCATCTGGTTGACCCATTGCCTTTCATTATGCCCACCCACGGCTGGGGCCAGCAAAGCCGCTTGCTGATGAGTCTGGGGCTGGCGTTGTACGACTTGCTCTCATTCGATCGCAATCGCCTGCAGGACGACGACAAAAAACTGCCGGGCGCACGGCAACTCAGTCATGCACAGGCGCTGGAGATCGCGCCGCTGCTCAAGCACCGCAAGTTCGCCAGCGCCAAATTATTCTTTGACTGCCAGATGTACTCGCCGGAGCGGCTGTGCCTAGAGTCGGTGCTGGCCGCGAACGAAGCTGGCGCTGACGTGGCGAACTACGCGTGTGTGACCAACTTCGACCGCATTCGGGATGGGGATCAAGTGCGCATCACAGGCGTGCAGGTGTGCGATCTGCACAGCGGCGAGACATATGGCCTGCGCGGGCGTGTCACCATCAATGCCTCTGGCCCCTGGGCGGACAAAACCATGGGGCTACTGGGCAGTGACAAACCGGCGCGCTCACTGATTCGCTCCAAGGGTATTCATCTGATCGTGCGCAGCCTGGCGGGCGATGAGGCGCTGGCGATTAAGACTCGCAAGGGTCGTCATTTCTTTGTATTGCCGTGGCGCGGGCATACCATTTTAGGCACTACGGATGAGATTTTTCACGCCGAGCCCGACCAGTTGAGCGTCACTCAGCAGGACATTGATGCGTTTTTGGAGGTGATCAACGTCGGGCTGCCGGGGCTGAATCTGACCCGCGCTGACGTGCTGCATGCCTATGCCGGCCTGCGCCCGTTAGTGGATGAACAGGCCGACAGTGAAGGCAGCAAGAGTGAGTCGTACAAGGCTAGCCGTGCCGCCGAGGTGGTGGACCATCGCCTAACCGACGGCCTGCGCGGCATGATGTCCACGGTGGGTGGCAAGTGGACGACATCACGCGCGCTGGCCGAGCGTGCGGTCGACCAGGCGCTGGTGAAGCTGGCCCGCCCGCCGGTGGCCAGTCAGACGCACTGCACGCCGTTGTACGGTGGGGAGATTGGTCGCTACCGCAGCTTTGTGGATCGGGCCTGCCGCCGCCATCACACGTTATCGCCAGAGTTGGTCGCGAACCTGTGTCGTTACCACGGTAGCCGTCTGGATGATGTGCTGGGCGCCAGCGAGGACGCCGGCGTGCCGGTGCATGCAGGGCGCACAGAGGTGATCGGCCAGGTACGTCATGCGGCGCGCCACGAAATGGCTTGGCACCTGGAGGATGTCATTATGCGACGCACCGGCATCGGAACGCTGGGTCATCCTGGCGATGCCGTGCTGGTGCGCTGTGCACAGGTAATGCAGGAAGAACTGGGCTGGGACGACGCGCGTGTGCAGGAAGAGCTCCAGCGCGTGCTTGATAGCTTCCCGATCAAGCCTATGCAGGCCTAGCATTGATGCGTGTCGCGGCGGTGGTTAATCCCAGAGCTGGCGGCGGGCGTTGCGAGCGCCTGTGGCAACAGCTTGCACCGCAAGTGCAGGAGGTGTTTCCCAGCCTGCGTGTGTACCGCACGCAAGCGCCGGGCGCCGGCCCGGCGGGCAGTGAGAGTAGGCTTGCGCCAGCGGCGGCGGCGACGGTAGCCGCGTTGCAGGACGGGCATGAGTTGGTGATTGCGGTGGGGGGCGATGGCACCTTCAACGAGGCGGTCAACGGTTATATGCACCACGGCGCGGCAGGTGAACACAGCGCGGCATTGTCGGTGTTGATGGTCGGCACTGGCGGCGACTTTGTCCGCAACTTTACCCTGCCGCAGTCCCATAGTGAGTTGCTCCGCCACATTGGCGATGCGCCCGTGCGGTCGTTGGATGTGGGACGTGTTCGCTGTGTGAGCGATCGCGGTGATCAGATCAATCGCTACTTTATCAACATCGCCAGTTTTGGTTTGTCTGGCGCGGTGACCCGGGATGTCAACCGTCGCGGTGGCGCTGGCCGGTGGGGCGGGCAGGTGACGTTCGCCCAGGCCAGTCTGGCGGCCGGCCGGCGGTTTACGCCACAGCCGGTGACACTGACGGTGGACGCACAGGCGCCTGTGCACGCCAACATTACGACGGTGGCCGTCGCTAATGGGCGTTATTTTGGCGGCGCTATGATGGTGGCGCCGGATGCACGCCCGGACGATGGCCAGTTAGATGTCACCGTGATTGCTGAGACCACCTGGTGGCAGATGCTGGGGTGGTTGCCGCGCCTGTATCGTGGTGCACATCTGGGCCATCCTAAAGTGAGTACTGCGCGCGGCGCGCGGGTGCATGCGCAGGCATTGGGCGGCGAGCCCGTGTTGATTGAGACCGACGGCGAGCCCATCGGGCAGTTGCCGGCCAGTTTCGAGGTGCTGCCAGGCGCGCTGGCATTGCGTCTTTAGTCGGTCGCCGTCGCGCGACCCCAAGTGAGGGATGAATGGACCGCAAGGCGTTGTTATGGAATGGCTGGGGCGAGGCGAATCAGCCGGATCCGCTGCCTGATGATGCGCCCCTGTGGCCACGCTTGGCCGCGGCACTGGGTGTGGATGTATTCCCGCAAACGCCCGCTGTAACACTGGATGAGATTGGCCTGGCAGAGCCGAGGCTCACCCAGAGCCAGCGCCAGGCGCTGGTCGGGATAGTGGGCGCTGGCGGTGTATGTGTGGATCATTACGAGCGCGCATTCCATGCCTTTGGCAGTAGCTACTACGACCTGCTGCGTGCGCGCGCCGGTGAATTGCGTGGTGCGCCCGACGCCGTTGTGTACCCGAGTACTCCCGAGCAGACCCTGACCGTAGTGCAGTACTGCGCACAACAACGCATCGCGTTAATCCCCTTTGGCGGCGGTTCCAGTGTGGTCGGTGGTGTGAATGGGGACGCGGATGCGCCGCAGACGCAGATTACCCTGGATACGACGCGGATGTGTGAGCTGTTGGAGGTGGATACCCAGAGCATGCGCGCCACCGCGCGCTGTGGCATCTACGGCCCGGCGTTGGAGCAGGCGCTGGCCGCACACGGTGTCACTCTGGGGCACTACCCACAGAGTTTTCAATACTCGACGCTGGGTGGTTGGATTGCTGCGCGCGGCGCTGGGCAACAATCCAATCGCTATGGCAAAGCGGAGGAATGGCTGGCCGCCGCGCGTTTGGCCACGCCCAGTGGCATGTGGGACACCTGCTCAGCACCTGCGAGTGCGGCCGGGCCTGATCTGCGCCAGTGGGTGGCCGGTTCGGAGGGCACCCTGGGGGTGATTTGTGAGGCAACGTTCAAGGTGCGTGCGTTGCCCGCACAGCGCGATTACCGTGGGTATCTGGTGCGCGATTTCAGTTCAGGTGTCGCCCTGATTCGTCAGCTGAATCACGCTCAGATTCCAACCGCGATGATGCGTGTGTCAGATCCCGATGAAACCTTCTTCATGCAGATGGCCTCCGCCAGCGAGGCAGCGGGCGGCATGGGTGAGGCGTTAAAGGCGGCCTATTTGCGGTTGCGCGGGTTCCCCGCACGTCCCTGCCTATTGCTGATTGGGGTGGAGGGCGAGGCGGCACTCGTGGCTTGGTCGGTCGGTCGAATCAAACGCATTTGCCGTAAGGCGGGTGCGTTGAGTTTGGGTACCAGCACCGGTGAGCGCTGGTTCGCCAATCGGTTCAATATGCCGTTCCTGCGCGATCCGCTGCTGGATCGTGGTGTGGGGGTGGATACGCTCGAGACCGCGACTGACTGGGCTCGCCTGCCTGCACTGTATGCGCAAGTGCGCGAGGCGATTGACACCGCGCTGCAGGCAAATCGCGCAGCACCCAAGGCGCAGCACATCGTCATGGCACATGTCAGTCACAGTTACCAAGACGGTGCGAGTGTGTACTTTACCTTTGTATTCCTGCGCAACGCGCAGGATGCCGTGGCGCAGTGGCAGGCGGTGAAGCGGGCCGCGTGCGATGCCATCGTGCAGGCGGGTGGTACCGTCAGTCATCATCACGGCGTGGGGCTGGATCACGCGCCCTGGCTGAGCTGCGATCAGGGCGCGCTGGGGCTTACGTTGCTGAGCGCAGGCAAGCGGGCATTGGACCCTGAGGGTATTATGAATCCGCGCAAGTTGCTGCCGGCCCGCCGAGTCTGACAACCCGACCGCCGGGTCGTCAGCGGACTAGCGCAGCAGCTGGCGCAGTTTGGCGTAGTACGGACGAATAGCCCGCGAGCAGCGTTCAATTGGCGTCTGGCCAAACCTGACGCTTTCCTCGGCGGGCACCAGTCGGCCTTCGCCGGCACGATACAGGTGCTTGTGCAAGGCGTTAATGTCGTAGCGGCGCAGCGTGTCGTGTACAAGGTGATTGATTGGGTGCCAACCGCGCGCGCGCACAGTGGCGACGCCAAAATCGATCACGTACGGGTGCCCCGCCTTGTTGATCATCACGTTTTCGCGTTTTTTTAGATCGCCGTGAGCGAGATCGCGGGCATGCAACTGCTCGATGGTACGCCGCAGTTCGCCAAAGAAAGCTTCGGGGTCCTCGAATTCGCGTTGCTCACTCAGCGTATGGCCATCAATGAATTCCAGCACCAGAAAACGCCCGTCGACCAGCCCGTAGCACTCAGGGACGCCGGCGACATCGTGCGCATGGGCGTAGGCGTGTGCTTCGCGCCTTAGCATGTAGCGGTGCACGATCCCCAGCAGACCAGCCGCGGCCTGCTTGATGATGTAGGGGTGCCCGTTGACGTTAATTTGATAGACATGTGCCTGGTAGCCGCTGGCCAGCGGGCCGTTCAGCTCAGCCAGTGCGGCCGTGATTTGCGCGAGGGTTGGCGCCACCAGCGGCGCGTGGTTACCAGCCATTGGATGGCACCTGTTCCAACCGCGATGTTCGCCGAGCGCGCCGGCACACTGGCGGCGGCAGCGATTCGTCGCCGGGGTTAGCCGTTAGAGCTGCGTGTGCAGATGGTAAAGACAATAGATTACCAGTGCGACGATTAACGGCTCCCCGTTGCCAACAAGACTTTGGCGCAGGGACCAGTTGCCCAGGCCGCCTTTACGTTCCGGCAGAGTGGGAATCAGCGCCCGAGTAGTACGGCGCCAGTTTTCCCACTGTTCACCAAAGATCCGGTGCAGTTTGTAATCTTCGTAAGAAATCGCCGTGGGATAGTAAAAAGCGATTAAGGCAACAAACAGCGGCGCACTCCACCACAATCCGCAGGCCAGGCTGAATCCGACCAGCAGCAGGATGTTGCCCACATACAGTGGATGGCGCACCCACGCGTAGGGGCCGTCGGTAGCAAGAATCTTGTTCTTTTTGACGTGCCCGGATGCCCACAGGCGAATCAGCATGCCCAACAAGGCAAGTGCGGCTCCGGCATAGAACAGCGCTGGGTTGGCGGGCGTGCCCACAATGGCGACGATGATCACGAAGATCACCGCGAACAGTTGCCGTGAGGCCTCGTGATAACGCAACTCGCGCACAACATGCGCCGGGCCGGTGAGTGGCGGTAGGTGACTGGTGCGGTTTGACATCAATGAAATCCGTGAGCGAAAACCGTGCGCACATGAGAGCCACTGGGGCCAGCAAGCGCGAGGAGTCATCATTATACGTGGCGTGAGTTTGTGAATCGACTGCGTTTTAGGCCGATAGCTCCTCGGCGCTGGCAAAGTGCTTGGGGTAGTATGCTGGCAACCTAGTTACCGGAAAGGTCGATGTCCTGGTTCCGTGAACCGCTTGTGCAACTATTGCTGGCTGGCGGGGTGTTGTACGCCGGATACTACGCCGCTGATGGTGGCGCTGGCGGGCGCTGGGGCGGCCCACCACTACGTACCTCGCAACAGTCCATCGTGCTCACCGCTGAGGGGGTGAGTGGGCTTGCGCGGGAATGGGAAAACACTATGGGTGCGGCACCGACGCCGGTGCAGCTGCAGGGGCAGATAGAGCAACATCTGCAGACCGAATTGCTGTACCGCGAGGCGCTTCGCCTGGGACTGGATGTGGACGATCTGGTGGTCAAGCGCCGAATGGCGCAAAAGATGCAATTCCTACTGGAGTACACCACACCGGCCGCACCGCCGAAGCAGAGCGAAATTCAGGCGTACTACGAGCAGCACCTTCAGGCATACATGCGCGCTAGTCGGGTGGATTTTTCGCATGTGTTTGTCAGCCGTGACCGGCATCAGGCGGCCACGACCCAAATGGCGAAGGACCTGTTCGGCCAGATTGCTGGCTGGCGCCCGCAGCCGGGGCAGCCGGTTGAGTATGGCGATGCGTTTTTCTCCGGCCAACACTTTGCCGGACTGACGCACGCACAGATCGCCCGCACGTTCGATCCCGCCCTGGCCGCGCATATTGTCGCCCAACCCGAGGGGCAGTGGTCCGGTCCGGTGGCGAGTGTTTTTGGCGCACACCTGCTGTGGGTGCATAAACACCAGCCCGCGCAACCGTTGCCGCTGGTGCAGGTGCGTGACAAAGTGGCCGCGCAGATTCAGCGCGAGCGCCAGGGCCTGGCGACCCAGGCTGCGATGGAAGAACTGCGCCAACGATATCGGATAGAGGTGGACCACCCATCGTGGAATAAAGCGGCAGCGAGAGCGCCCTAGCGAGCGTGCCTGCCGCACCGCAGCGCGCCCGCGTCAGGTGCGCGATGCTTGAGACGGCGGCCCAGCTGTCGCATGATGATAGAGCCGCACGTGAGCGCACGCCCGCGGCAACAACAACAAACCTGAAGGCTGAGGAATGACAAGAATAATCATCTCGCTCGTCTTTGTTGGCGCGCTGGCGTTCAACGCCGCCGCTCAGGATCAGGCATTGGATCTGCCGCAGGCGGACGCCTGGGTTGATCCACCGACCCGATGCGCGGACTTCCTGGAAACACGTAATGCGTATTGGGGCGAGCTGCATGTGCACACCGCGTTTTCGCAGGATGCCCTGGGCCTGGGCGTCGACGCGACCCCTGACGATGCCTATGTCGAGGGGCGAAACCGGCTGGATTTTTTGGCGGTCACAGATCACAGCGAGTATCTGGGTGAAGTAAATCTGTGTTCGACGCCGGGCTCGCCCGGGTTCGACAGCGCCGCTTGCGAGGCGATGCGCGCAGGCGATCTGGTCCCCGCGAACACGCTGTGTAAGAACGACGAGCCCGTGCTGGATCCGCAGCTGTGCGCAGAGCAGGCCGACAATATGTGGGCGCGTGTCCGCAAAGCCGCAGTCCTGAACAATGACGCCTGTGAGTTCACTACCCTGATCGGTTACGAATACAGCTTGGATTCGCGTGTCCCAGGTGCCGGGCTGGTGGGCGGCGAGAACGACGCGCAGGGCCAGATCGCGACGGATGAACGGGAGGATGCCACCCGCCGACATCGCAATATTATTTTTCGCAGCGATGAGGTCGCCAGACCGGTTAGTGCGTATCAGGCGCCCACCCTTGGCGCTCTGTGGGCGGCGCTGGATGCTAGATGCGTGCCTGGCCGCGATTGCCAGCTGCTGTCTATCCCGCACCAATTGAACACCAGCCGTGGCTACGCCTTCTCCACCCGCGAGATGACTGGCCTCGCGATCTCCACCGAGAGCCTGATACGCCAGGGACGGTTCGAAAGCCTGGTAGAAATATTCCAGCACAAGGGGGCCTCTGAGTGTCACCCGGACTTTGCGGCGCCCAACGATTCGAACTGCGGATTTGAGCTGCTGGAGACCGAACAGATGCAGGACGCAGATGGTGCTGTGCCCGCCGGCTCGTTTGCGCGCTTCGGCCTTCGCGAGGGGATGCGCCTGCAGAGCGAACTGGGCGTCAATCCGTTCCGTTTCGGCCTAACGGCCGGGACCGATGCCCATTCCGGGTTGGGTGGGAATACCGATGAGGGCAGTTGGCTGGGGCACACCGGCACACAGGATCCGACGCCGAGAAAGCGCCTCCAGCGCGGCTCGCTAAACCCGGGCGGGCTAACCGCAGTGTGGGCGCGTCAGAACACACGGGAGGAGATTTTCGATGCGTTGGCGCGGCGCGAGGTCTACGCGACCAGCGGTACCCGCCCGCTACTGCGGTTTTTCGGTGGCTGGCACTACACCCTGTCCGATTGCACGGCCAATATGGCTGCGCTGGGATACGCCGAAGGCACAGCGATGGGCGGCATTATGTCTGGGCAACGGGCGCAGTACCCGAAATTTCTGGTCAGCATGCAGCGAGATCCGGCCAGTGCGGGCATCCTCGAAGTGCAGGTGATTAAGGCATGGCTCAATAGCGACGGCAGTACCGATGAATCGGTGGTGACGATTTTCCGTGCCCCGCAGAGTGAGGGCGTAGGCCAGGGTTGCGTGCTGTGGGAAGACAAAAGCTACGAGAGCGGTCAGGCCTCGGTGTACTACACGCGTCTGTTAGAGGCGCCGGTGGATCGCTGGAGTACCCATGACTGCGCCGCTGGGGCTGTCGACTGCTCAGACCCTGACGGCATCGAGCAGGGTTACGAGCGTTGCTGCGATGGCTCGTTGCCGGAGCAGATTCAGGAGCGCGCGTGGAGTTCGCCCATCTGGATCGACCCTTAAGATACCGCCGTTTTATCGCCAGCTGATTGCCGGTTGGCGAGCAGACCAATCGGGTCATCCGCGGATACTCCCGGCATGAATGGGGTGTGCCGGTCCACATCGGTGACCCGATACACCAAACCTATCCAGTTGTTGATGATGGCCTTGCCGGTGTCGGTCCAGGTGTTGTCCAGTGCTTTCATGATGGTGGCCTCGGGGAAGGCGGGCGCGTCATGTCCGCTGCGCTGGTGGGCGATAACCTGTGTCCGGTGCTCGTTTAAAATCGCCTGTAAGCGCGCGTTTAGGTAGTGCTGCGGAAAAGGCGGATAGTCCGGGCGTCGCCCGTGGTACCAGTTATCGACCTCGCGCTTGTATTCTTTGAGCAGACTGAAGTCGTCGTACTCCGGGTGGCCTTGCATAAATACTGTGCGTATTCCGTCGGCGCTGGTGGCCAAGTGCACGCCGGCCTCCTCGCTTTGGGCAAGCACCTGTAGTCCGGCCTGCCTCATCTGCTCGGCACTCACGTCGTTGTAACGCGAGTGCGGCACATCAAACCGTGTATTCACGCCCTCCACCAGCGGATGATCCCGCTGCACGAGGCGGTGCTCATACACCCCCCAACGCTTAAAGCCCAGCGGCTGACGTGCCAGTGCGTGGCGAAACTGCACCACCGAATGGGTGGCGAGGCAGGAGCAAAGTACGGAGGTGGTTTGTTGCAGCGCCCAGTCAGTGATCTGCATTAGCGGTTGCCAAAACGGCTCCTCACTAAGATCGGCGCCAATCACATTTGCGCCGGTGATGATCAATGCATCGAGGCCGTCGGCACGAAGTTGCTCAAACGGCTCGTAGTAGCGCTCAACATGCGCGCGGGCGGCCTCACCCCGGTTAAGTTCTGGCAGGGAGAAGGGATGCATGTAGATCTGTGCAATCTGGTTACTGGCGCCCACCAGCCGGAAGAACTGCCGCTCAGTGGCGCTAAGTACGGCATCCGGCATCATATTAAGCAGCCCGATATGCAGCTCGCGAATGTCCTGGCGTCGGGCGTCGTCGGCGTCGAGCACATTGGCGCCTTCTTGGCGCAAGCGAGAGAAGGCGGGCAGCGTGTTGTGGGCGACCAGCGGCATCAGCCTGCGCTCAATCGTTGACCGGTGTTGCCGGCTAGCGCCTGCCCGATCAGCCCCAGCAACTGTTCGCCGCTGTGCACCTGCGCCAGCTCCCGGGTGGAGATGGTGTAGCCGTAGCGCTTGGCAATGGCTTCGTAGCGCGGCACACGGGCGCGGAATAGAATAGGAAATATCCAGCGGACGAACGCTTTGGGGTCGACGTCGGCCACATACTCGTGTGCCTGTGCTTGCATGTACTGCGCCAGGTGGGTGTCCAGAAAGTCCGCCCGATAGAACATCGGTTTGGGCCTGACCTCGGCCCGGCTGATCAGCGCAGCCTCGTCTTCGGCAGTGGCGCGAATGTAGATGATGATGGTGTGTTCGGCCAGCGTCTCAAGCACGCTCTCATCGTCCAGCTCGCACAGACTGCCACCGGCATCGTTGATGAAGTTGGGATAACCGTAGATGCGCCTCGCGCGCTCAATAAACGCAGGCACATCTTTCATCGCCGCGATCTCGCCGGACCGGTGCAATGCTTGCCGTCGCTTGAACTCCTCCAGTGCCAGCCCGCCGCGTTGCGGATCGCCCAGCATCCCTAAGAAGCTGGACAGGGGCGTGAGGTTGTTGAACGAGATATTGTTCTGGATATGGATAGAGTCGCTGCGCAACAGATCGGCCAGCAACGGTACCTGCATGGCCTGCAGTTTTATGTTATCCAAAATGGCCTCATCCAGATAGCGCGTACCAATGCGGTAGTCGCCGGAATAGTGGAACCACTGGTTACGGTTGAGCAAGGCCGAAATACGTGTCTTGCCTACGCCCGACATGCCAAGCAGCGTGATGGCTTTGTTGTCGCGGGCGCGAAATTGTTCTGGTGTCAGTCGCATGCAGGTTTCAATCAGCCGATGGGCGCGGGCCGCCAAGGATACCCAGTCGCCGTGTATGTGGAAAGGCCGATGTGTTGGCTACGGCAGTAGGCGGTCAATCTTGGCCGCGCAGATGAAGTCGTTTTCCGACAGCCCGCCCAGCGCCGTGGTGGTGTAGGTGATCAGGCAATTACGGTAACCGATCTGCATCCCCGGGTGATGCGATTCGGTGTGCGCGATCCACGCGACGGCGTTCGCAAAACCCATGGTGTCGGTAAAATTCTTGAACCAGAAGTTACGCGCGATGTATTTGCCATCCTCGCTCATGGCCCATTTTTCGTGCAACGCGCCCATCAGCTCAGTGGCACTGTCCGGATGCAGGATATTCACTTCCCCTTCGCAGGGGAGGCAGCGTTTGTCGATCAGATCATTCGCCGTCTCGGCCATGGGCTCGCTCCGCTTTCATGAGGTGTTCCTGTTGCTGCGTATGTATCCAGTGATCGACGTTAGCTTCCAGCACGTCCAGCGGGATGGCGCCCGCACCAAGCACGGCTTCGTGAAACATGCGTACGTCAAAGTGCTGCCCAAGCGTGCTCTGCGCGCGGGCTCTCAACTCCTTAATTTTTAGCTCGCCGATTTTGTAGGCCAACGCTTGTCCAGGCCAGGCGATATAGCGGTCGATTTCGTTCACGATATCGTGCTGGGTTTTGGCCGTGTTGGCGGCAAAGTAGTCAATCGCCCGCTGGCGGGTCCAGTTTTTGTAGTGCAGCCCGGTGTCGACCACCAGCCGTACCGCACGCCACATTTCATAGGTAAGTTGTCCGAACTTTGAGTACGGATCGCGATACAGTCCCAACGCCTCGCCTAGGCTTTCCGAATACAGGGCCCAGCCTTCTACGAACGCGGTAAAGCCCAGGTAGCGGCGGAATGCCGGCAGCTCGCCAAGCTCCTGCGACAAGGCAATCTGCAGGTGGTGGCCCGGCATGGCTTCGTGCACCGTTAGTACTTCAATTTCGTATTTGGGCCTGACTTCGGGTAGGTGCAGGTTCACGTAGTAATACCCGGGGCGGGTGCCATCGGCCGCGGGGCGCATGTAATACGCGGTCGTTGTGTCCGGGGCGATGTTCGCCGGAATGGGGCGCACGCCGTACGGGGTGCGTGGCAGCCGCGCGAACAGCTCCACCAACGCCGGATCGATGCGCTTGGCGGTGGCGCGGTACGCGGTCAGTAGGTCCTCAGGGTTGTCAAAATAGAACTGCGGATCGGTGCGCAGGAACTGCAGAAACTGCGCGAAATCCCCGTCAAAGGCCAGTTGCTCGATGATCTGGCGCATCTGAGCACGGATGCGCGCCACCTCATCCAGCCCAATTTGGTGGATGTCATCTGGATGCAACTGGGTAGTGGTGAAGTGCCGGGTCAAGGTCTCGTACGCCGTGCGGCCACCGGGAGTATCCGAGAGGCCGACGCTGCGCCGGCACGCTGGCAGGTAGTGCTCATCGACGAATTGCGCCAGCCGCTGGTAAGCGGGGACCACCACTGTTGAGATGGCTTGCTTCGCACGCGTGCGCAGGCGGGTCTGCTCTTGCGCTGGCAGCGCCACCGCGAATTCCTTGAACGGTTTATAAAACGGGCTGGCGTCGGGCGCGGAGACAATCTGCGCGGCAATCTGCGCTGGGATGCGTTTGAAGACCACCTCGGGAGGAACCTGTCCGCGGGTGATGCCGGTGCGCATCAGAGCGATGGTTTGGTCGATACGTGTCCCCATCGCCTCCAGTCGTGCGATCCAGTCACGGTAATCCTGCGCCTGCTCAAAGCGCAGGCGCTCAAGCAACTCGTCCGCCGTCTGTACGCCGCCGCGCTGGTTCATCGGGATCAAATGAAGGTCCAGTGGGTAGCGCTCAAGACGGCGTATGTACTCGCGTTCAAACAGGTCGTAGTTGAGCTGTTGCGGTGGAGGAAGTGCATCCCGTCCAATCTCGCGCAGCGCTTCCAGCACCTTTTGATTGTGGGTGTGTTGTGCGGCCAGCGCGGGCAGTGACAGATCGGCCCATTGCGTGTTGTAGCGCTTGTCCCCCAGGTTTGAGGCGCGCACGGGATGGTGGCGCAGGTCGGCTTCCCAGGCTTGCTCAAACAGTTGATCAAGCTGCGCGCTGGCCCCCTCATTCGGGCCAGCAACGGCGGTTTCGCCGAGGCCGACAAGCACGCCGAGCAACAAGGCGATGTGGTGTAAGTGGTGCCACCGCGGCAGCAAGCGAGTGGTGGGCATAACGGCGGTTTCCTATGTGTCGACAGGTAGGCAAATACGGCGTGCGTGTTTTGACGCATTGTGAGCTAAGGCGTCTCAAGCGGCAATCATGCTGCGCCGCGCCAACAGGCTGAGTCGAACAGCCGCTGACGCGTGCTGTTTACGGTGACTGGCCGGCACGAGGCGCGCAGCACTGGTCAGCGGCTCGCGAGGCCGCTATCATGCGGACCATCGACGTAACGATTCGCGGGAGAGATCGCAATGCACGCCAGCCGCCGAGCTGGCCCCACAGCGATCGCCGAAGGCGCAACGACCCGGAAACGCTCAGGCACCCGGACCGTGAATACCAGTCGACTCTGGAGAGCGGCCAACAACATTGGCCCACCGAAGGAGCTGGGACCTATCCCGACGCTCTCAGGTAACCGGACAGAGGGGCAGGCCGTCATGTGCACGCACGTGGCGGGCGCGTAATTAACTAAAACGCAAGCGCCGCCCCGCGCACTTCTGATGATCTGATCCGCGGGCGATGTTGCACGGAGCCCGGGATGCCAGAAAAAACACCCCTGTATGCCAGCCACGTAAATGCCGATGCGACGATGGTCGATTTTGGCGGTTGGGATATGCCGCTTAACTACGGTTCGCAAATTGAAGAGCACCATGCGGTGCGCTCGGATTGCGGCATGTTTGATGTCTCGCATATGAGCATTTGCGACCTGCAAGGCGCTGGCGCACTGGCGCTGTTGCGCTACCTGATGGCCAACGATGCGGCCAAACTTACCAAGGACGGTCAGGCACTTTACTCCTGCATGCTCAATGAATCCGGCGGCGTGCTGGACGATCTCATCGTCTATCGCCGCGGCGAGCATCAATACCGCGTGGTATCCAATGCCTCAACGCGTTCCAAAGTGCTCGATTGGATGAATGTGCACGCCAAGCCCTTTGATGTGCGGATACAGGCGCGGCGGGAATTAGCCATGATTGCGGTACAGGGCCCGAAAGCTCGAGAACGTGCTGCGAAGGCGCTGTTCAGCGATCCCCAGCAAGCCGATCTCGCGCTTGGCCTTAAGCCATTTACCAGCGCCAGCATCGGCGAGTATTTTATCGCGCACACCGGCTACACCGGCGAGGCTGGCTGGGAGATTATCCTGCCCGCCGAGCGGGCTGCTGATTGCTGGCAGGCCCTGACCGATGGCGCTCTGGTGCCTTGCGGGCTGGGCGCGCGCGACACGCTGAGGCTGGAGGCGGGCATGTGCCTGTACGGCACGGATATGGACGAGTCGCGTACGCCGCTGGAGGTTGGGCTCAAGTGGACAGTAGCGATGAGCGCTGGGGATGAACGCGATTTTATCGGCCGACAGGCGCTGAGTGCACAGCTTGAGCGCGGCCTCCAACACAAGCAGATAGGGCTGGTGCTAGCCGGGCGCGGCGTGCTGCGTTCGCATCAGGTGGTGCACACCAGCGCCGGCGAAGGCGAGGTCACCAGCGGCACATTCTCGCCCACCATGGGCAAGGCCATCGCGCTGGCACGGGTGCCCCTGCAGGCCGGTGAGGCGGTGCAGGTGCAAATCCGCAATAAGCGCCTGGACGCGCGGGTGGTACGCCCGCCGTTTGTCCGTCATGGGAAGGTACGCGTTGCCCTGGACTAACGCAGACTAACGCGCGCACAGGCGCGTGGTGGCCGGCTCGCGCCGGCGAACAAAGCAAGTGATTAGCGATATGGATATGGAGGGATCGTGAAGTGAGCGAGTTACCGGAAGATCTGAAGTACACGCAGACCCACGAGTGGGTACGGCTGCAGGAAGATGGCAGCGCGGTGATCGGGATTACCGATCACGCGCAGCACAGCCTGGGCGAGTTGGTGTTCGTCGAGTTGCCCGAAGCAGGGCGCACCATGCAGCCAGGCGAGCAGTTGGCTGTAGTGGAATCGGTGAAAGCTGCCTCTGACGTGTACTCGCCCCTGGCCGGAGAGGTACTGGAGGCCAACGCCGCGTTGGAAGATGCCCCCGAACTGGTCAACTCCCAACCGTACGCGGATGGCTGGCTGGTACGCATACAGCTTGATGATCCCAGCGCGCTGGGCACGTTGTTCGACGCTGCCGCCTACGCGGCAACTCTGGAAGAATGACCTCGGAGTAATCTAGATGCCGTTTATCCCGCATACCGATGCTGACACGGCCGCGATGCTGCGTGCCATCGGTGTTGAGAGTACTGAAGATCTCTTCGATGAGATTCCGGCCAGCCTGCGCTGCGGCCCGTTGCAGGTGCCTGAGCAGATGACCGAGGCGCAGGTGACGCGTCTCATGTTGGAGCGCGCCGATCGCGATGGCCTGCCGGCCAATTTTATCGGGGCGGGCGCGTACGAGCATCATATTCCCGCTGCGGTGTGGCAGCTGGCCACACGCGGGGAGTTTTACTCCGCGTATACCCCGTATCAGGCCGAAGCCAGTCAGGGCACTTTGCAGGTGATCTACGAGTACCAGAGCATGATCTGCGGGCTCACGGGTCTGGACGTGAGTAATGCGTCGCTTTACGACGGGGCTTCCGGCCTCGCCGAGGCGATCCTGATGGCCATTCGCGGCAACCGAAAGTCGCGCTCACGCCGCGTGCTGGTGGCGCAGAGTGTGCATCCGCGTTATCGCGAAGTCAGTCGAGCGATTACCTTTAACCAGCAGGTGGAACTGGTGCCGCTGGCGCTGGACCCAACGGCGGGTGTAGTGGATCACTCAGTGCTGGATGCGCTGGCGGAAGAGGAGTTTGTTGCGGTGGTGATTCAGCAGCCCAACTTCTTCGGGCAGCTGGAGCAGGTGGACGCCTTGACCGACTGGGCCCATGCCCGTGGCGCGCTGGTCGTGGCGGTGGCCAATCCCACCTCATTGGCGCTGCTTCAGGCACCGGGTGAATGGGGCGAGCAGGGCGCGGATATCGCCTGTGGCGAGGGCCAGCCGCTTGGCGTCCCACTCAGCTCAGGCGGCCCTTACTTTGGCTACATGGCCTGCAAGAAGGCACTGATGCGCCAGCTCCCCGGACGGGTGGTGGGACGTACGCTGGACGCTGACGGTGAACCGGGGCTGGTGCTGACACTGCAGGCGCGCGAGCAACATATCCGTCGCTCGAAGGCGACCTCAAATATTTGTACGAATCAGGGGTTGGCGGTGACGGCGGCCACCATCCACATGGCCTTGCTTGGCGATGAGGGGTTAGCGCGTGTTGCGGGTGAAAGCCACGCACGCACGGGCGAGCTGATCGACGCGCTCAGCGGCTGCAACGGCGTCGAGCTGGTATTCACGGGGGCACGCTTCCATGAGGCCGTATTGCGCTTGCCCGTGCCCGTCGGGCCGGTGCTGAGGACATTGGCGAAAGTGCATGGTATCGCGGGTGGCTACGATCTGAGCGCGGATTACCCGGCGCTCGGCAATTGCCTGTTGGTCTGTGCCACCGAAACCAAAACCACGCAAGACATTGCGGACTTCGCGACCGCGCTGGCGCAGGTGCTAGAGCCCGGCAGCAGCAACAGTTAAACAATAGAGGAATCTCACATGGCTACCATTACCCTTAAGGGCAACGAGATCCATACCAATGGCGAACTGCCAAAAGTGGGCGCTAAGGCGCCGGATTTCACGCTGACCGATCGCGATTTGAAAGATATCTCGCTGGATCGTTTCGCCGGCCGCCGCAAACTGCTTAATATTTTCCCTAGTGTGGACACGCCGGTGTGCGCGCTGTCGACCAAAAAATTCAACGACCACGCGCGTGAGCACGAGGACGTGGTAATGCTGATGATCTCGGCCGACCTGCCCTTTGCTCAGGCACGTTTCTGCGGCAATGAACAACTGAATAACGTGCAGACCTTATCCACCATGCGCAGTGAGTTCCCGCGCGATTACGGCGTACTGATCGAAGACGGCCCGATGGCCGGGCTGACCGCACGAGCAGTGATGGTGCTGGATGAGAACAATACGGTCGTGCACACGCAATTAGTGCCCGAGATTGCTGAAGAGCCGGATTACGAAGCCGCCCTCAAGGCGCTGGGTTAGCGCGCTGGGCGCGGGTTGGAGTCAAGCATGAAGTCATCGAGTGAACCGCTGATCTTTGAGCGCAATAGCGCGGGCCGCCGGGCGCTGGCGCAAGCGCCGCTTAAGCCCACTACGCCGGATCTGCCGGCGCAGTTTTTGCGTAGCCGCCCGCCCGGGTTGCCGCAGGTGTCCGAGATGCAGGTGGTGCGCCACTATACGCGTCTGTCGCAACTGAACTTCAGTATCGATACCCAGATGTATCCGCTGGGCTCGTGCACCATGAAGTACAACCCCCGGGCCTGCAATACGCTGGCCATGCTGCCGCAGTTTCTCGCCCGCCATCCGTTGGCAGATGAGAGCCTGGGTCAGGGATATCTGGAGTGCATGTACGAGCTGCAGGAAATTCTGCAGGACGTGACCGGCATGAAAGGCGTTTCGTTAACGCCAATGGCGGGTGCGCAGGGAGAGTTCGCTGGTGTGGCGATGATTCGTGCCTACCATGATGCCCGCGGGGATCATCATCGGGACGAGATCCTGGTGCCGGATGCGGCGCATGGGACCAATCCCGCCACCGCCATCATGTGCGGCTGCAAAGCGATCGAGATCCCCACGGACGCCTCAGGCGATGTGGATGTGGACGCATTGATCGCGGCGCTTGGTCCGCGCACGGCGGGCATCATGCTCACCAATCCCTCCACCCTGGGCGTGTTTGAGCGCCGCATCGAAGACATCGCCAATGCAGTGCACCAAGCGGGTGGCCTGCTGTACTACGATGGTGCCAACCTGAATGCCATCCTTGGTCGGGTGCGCCCTGGCGACATGGGTTTTGACGTGATCCACATGAATCTGCATAAAACCTTCTCCACCCCGCATGGCGGCGGTGGCCCAGGCTCTGGCGCGGTGGGCGTGGGCGAGCGCCTGTTGCCCTTTATGCCGACACCCGTCATCGGCAGGGACGATGACGGCAGCTACCGCTGGTTGACGCAGGAAGACCTGCCGCAGTCAATTGGTGGGCTGTCCGCATTTATGGGCAATGCAGGCGTACTGTTGCGGGCCTACATCTATGCCCGGATGCTGGGCCGAGAAGGCATGTCGCGGGTGAGCGAATTCGCTACGCTGAACGCCAACTATCTGATGCATCGCCTAGCCGATGCAGGGTTCCAGCTGGCGTTTCCCGAGCGCCGCGCCAGTCACGAGTTTATCATTACGCTTAAGCGCGAAGCGCGCGAGTATGAGGTGACGGCGCGCGACTTTGCCAAAGCCCTGCTGGACCACGACATGCACGCGCCGACCACCTATTTCCCGCTGCTGGTGCCGGAATGCCTGCTGATCGAACCCACTGAGACCGAGGCGAAAGAGGATCTGGACGAATTTGTGGCGGCGATGGTGGCCATTCGCGAGCAGGCTGCCAGTGAGCCGCAGTTGCCACAAAACGCGCCCTATACCATGCCGGTTAAACGCCTGGACGATGTCCGTGCGGCCCGCAAGCTGGATTTGTACTGGCAGCCCAGCGCTCCGAGCGAGCGCGAGGGTGAGGATAAACCGGCCTGAGGCCGAGTGCGGCGAATGCACTGCCGCGCCCGGCGCAGCGCGACCCAGGACACAATTTGACCGCGCGGAGACCCGGTTGGCTGGCCAGCCGGGCATTTCTGAGTCATGCTGTCGCCGATTTTCGTCTGGCGAGACAGCGCATTGCGCCTCGTTCAGGCAACCAGCAGCCGGGCACGCTCCTGGCGCGTCGATAACAACAAGCCAGAGACAGATCCGGCCCGATGACGGACCGGTCGGACATTACGAGGAATAACATGACAGCTTTGATTTGTGGCTCTGTGGCCTTCGATAACATTATGGTGTTTCCAGGGCATTTCAAGGAGCACATCCTGCCGGACAAGATCCACATGCTGAATGTGGCTTTTCTGGTGCCTGAGCTACGGCGCGAGTACGGTGGCTGCGGCGGCAACATCGCCTTCAATCTGAGCATGTTGGGGGGCAAAGGCATGCTGATGGCCACCGTCGGCAAAGACTTCGGACCGTATCGCGAGTGGATGACATCGCACGGTGTTGATATCCGCATGGTGAGTGAGCTGGCGGATGAGTTCACCGCTCAGGCCTACATCACTACCGATGTGGACGACAATCAGATTACGGCTTTTCACCCAGGTGCAATGAACTTCTCACACCAACAGCAGGTCCCAGCCAATGCGGGTGTGGAAATTGGCATCATCTCGCCGGATGGTCGCGATGGCATGATCCAGCATGCGCAGGAGTTTGCCGAGGCGCAGATTCCGTTTATTTTCGATCCCGGCCAGCAGCTGCCGCAGTTTGACGGCGCACAACTGCTGGACTTTATCGACAAAGCCAGCTGGCTGACGGTGAACGATTACGAAGCGCAGATGGTGCAGGACAAAACCGGCCTTGCACCGGCCGAGATGGCTGATCGGCTGGATGCGTTGATTGTGACCCGCGGGGGCGAGGGCTCGCACGTGTACCACGATGGGCATCGGATCGAGATCCCGGCAGCGAGTACGACCCAGATCAGCGATCCGACCGGCTGCGGCGATGCGTATCGCGCTGGATTGTTGTACGGCATTTCCCGCGAGCTGGATTGGGAGGTGACCGGGCGGCTGGCGTCATTGCTGGGCGCGATGAAAATTGAGTGCCACGGCACTCAGAATCACGGATTCACCCGAGATACGTTGATGGCCCGATTCGAACAAAGTTTCGGTTACATACCGGACCTAAAGAACTGAGTTTACCGATGTCGCCGGCGGCTTGCGCCGGCACCATAACCGAAGGATAGATTCAAACGTGATGCGATTAGTGTTGGCGTGCCTGCTGGTGTTTTGGAGTGTGACGAGCCGAGCGCAGGATCAGTCAGATGCCGGGGCCTGGAGTGCAACGGTGGAGCGAATCTCCTCAGGTGTCGTCTCCATCCGGGTGGACGGCACGCGTGCGTTTGATACCGAATGGAATCAATCTACCCAGGCCACCGGCTTTGTGGTGGATGCCGAGGCCGGCCTGATTCTCACCAATAGGCACGTGGTGATGCCGGGTCCGGTGGTTGCCGAGGCGGTGTTCCTCAACCACGAGGAAGTTGACCTGATGCCGGTGTATCGTGATCCGGTGCACGATTTTGGCCTGTTCCGTTACGACCCGAGCAAATTGCGGTTTATTAAGCCGCATGAGTTTGAGCTGGACCCCTCGGGCGCGCAGATCGGTCGCGATATTCGTGTGGTGGGTAACGATGCTGGCGAGCAGCTTTCGATCCTGGCAGGCACCATCGCCAAGTTGGATCGCACGGCCCCCAGCTACGGCAAAAACAAATACAACGACTTCAACACTTTTTATCTACAGGCCGCGTCAAGTACCTCTGGTGGCTCTTCCGGCTCGCCGGTGGTGGACATCAGCGGACGCGTGGTGGCACTCAACGCGGGCGCTAATAGCAATGCAGCGTCCAGTTTTTTCCTACCGCTGGACCGGGTGCAACGCGCACTGGAACGGGTCCGCACCGGGCAGCCCGTTGATCGCGGATCGCTGCAGACCGTGTTTCGCCATCGTCCCTATGATGAGTTGCGCCGATTGGGGCTGGATGCAGATACCGAGGCGCGCGTACGCGCTGCGCAGCCGCAGCAGATTGGCATGCTGGTTGTCGCCCAGGTGGTGCCGGACGGCCCCGCCCAGGACGTACTGGAGCCGGGGGACATTCTGGTGAGCGTGGGGGGCGAACTGGTGACCGGCTTTGTGCCGCTGGCGCAGATACTGGACGCCAACGTGGATCAGCCTCTGAACCTGGTTATCGAGCGCGGCGGGCACAGCATCAATACCCAGGTCACCGTGGGCGATTTGCATGCGATTACCCCGGATAATTTTATTGAGGTGGGCGCATCGATTGTCCACCGCCTGTCCTATCAACAGGCACGGCATTTCAATACCGCCGTCGCTGGCGTGTTTGTCGCTAGTCCCGGTTACATGCTGAGCACGTCGGCAATCCCACGTGGTGCGGTGATCACCCAGTTCAACGGCACGCCGATGAACGATCTGGATGATTTCGAGCAGGCGCTGGAAGGGCTGGCGGATGGCGACCGTGTGCCGGTGCGGTTTTTTACCTACGATGATCCCAACCGTACATCTTTACGCGTGGTGCGTATAGATCGGCGCTGGTTTTCAGCGCGCCGCTGCCATCGTGACGACAGTGCCGGCTACTGGCCCTGCCGCACACTGGCGGACGGTCCGTCGCCCAGCGTACCCGTGGACGGTTCCACCCAGTTTGTGCTGAATGGCGATCCAAGAGTGCGCAAAATATCGCCCTCGCTGGTGATGGTGAATTTTGACATGCCTTATACGGTATCCGGCGTGTCGGACCGTCATTACTACGGCACGGGTTTGGTGGTGGATGCCGAAAACGGTTACGTAGTGGTGGATCGCAACACGGTACCCGTGGCCATTGGCGATGTACGCCTGACCTTCGCCGGCTCGCTGGAGATTCCGGCACGGGTGGAGTATGTGCATCCGCTGCACAACATGGCCATGCTGGCCTACGATCCGGCCTTGATTGGTGATACGCCGGTTAAGTCGGCGCAGTTCAGCAAAGAGATCCCCGCGCCCGGTGCTCGAGTGTGGGTGACGGGCCTGCGCCCAGACCATAAAGTGGTTTCCCAGGCCACCGAGGTGTCGTCGGTGGATGCCGCTGAATTCCCGCTGACCCGCTCGTTTCGTTTCCGCGACAGCAACATTGAGACGATTGCCGTGGTCAACGCGCCGGAGAATGTGGATGGCGTGCTCATCGACAAGAGCGGCAAAGTTATTTCGTTGTGGTCCAGCTTTGCCTACGAGAACGGTCGCGAAGTCACTCAGAGCAACAAAGGCGTGCCCGCCGACCCGGTGACGGAGCTGCTCGGTCTGGTGCGCGATCAGCAGGCGCTGCATTCGCTGGAAGTAGAGCTGTGGCCGGTGCCTCTGTCGGCCGGTCGCAAACTGGGGCTGAGCGATGAGGCCGTGCGTCGACTGGAGAAGCACGATCCGAAGCGCCGCCAGGTGCTTAGTGTCATGCGTCTGGTCGCCGGCTCGCCTGCTGCCAGTTTGCTTGAGACCGGCGATTTGCTGCTGGCGGTGGACGGCCAGCCGGTGAATAATTTCCGCCAGGTCGAGACCTCGGTGCAGAAGCCGCAGGTGGAGCTCACCTTGTGGCGCGAAGGCGTGGAGAAGCGCCTACAGGTGCCCACCGTACAACTTGGCGGCGGCGGTATCGACCGGGTCGTCGTTTGGGCCGGTGCTCTGTTGCAGGCACCGCATCGGGAGTTGGCGGCACAGCGGGGCATCGAGCAGAAGGGCGTTTACGTGGCTTATTTTGGCTATGGATCACCTGCCACCCGCTACGGTTTGTGGGCTGGGCGCCGGGTCATCGAGGTGGATGGGAAAACCGTCGCTGATCTGGATGATTTTCTTCTGGCGGTGAAAGGCAAGGGCGATCGCGATTCGGTACGTCTGAAAACCGTCATGTGGAATGGTGCGAGCGATGTCATCACGCTGAAGCTGGATCTCAAATACTGGCCCGCCTACGAGTTGCGCCACGATGGTGAGCAATGGGCACGCATAGACATCGATCCGCCTGGCGGGATGCTGGCCCGCCAGTAACCGCAATGCCGGTAGCCTGATCGGCGCCCGGACACCGCCTCTACCAAGCTGATTGTGCGCGTATCCGCACGCTGGCATCCGAGGCGGATGCCGAAGCCTTTACGCTTACTTCCAAAGTATCCGGCCGGCTGGTATTCCCAGCCTCAATTATACATAATGCAATCTCTCGGCTCGAGAACCGAGCTGTTGCTTATTTGCCCGATGTGCAGGGGAGCGCGGACGGTGCAGGCATCCGAACTGGGGAGTTCGGAGTGCAGTGGGGTCGCCAGTAGGGCGCTCGCAGGCCGTGTTCAAGCCGTTTTCGGCAACCAGCCCGCCCGTCGGACAAGTCAGTCTGATCTTAGTCTTTTAGCCAAACAGCCCGTGGACGAGCTTTCGCCGCGTTAGGGCGATGCTCGCCAATGGGCTAAATCTAAGGAGATCAAACGTGAGGAAAACAGGCATCTTGTTTGCTTTGCTGGCCTTTTCCACCGCGCATGCGGGTGACGGTCAGATCCTCCAGCCTCAAGGGGCTGAACTCATTGCCGACAGTTATATCGTGGTGTTCAATGACACTGTCCGTGGTGCCAGCCGCGTCACTTCTGTCGCACAAAATCTGGCCGCCAGCCATGGCGCCTACATTGATAAGTTCTACAGCCACGCCTTAAGTGGCGCCGCCATGCAGATGTCGCGCGAGGCCGCCATGGCCATCGCACGTGATCCTCGCGTGCGCTACGTCGAGCAGGACGCTATGTCCCACATCGTCGGCGACCAGTCCAACCCCACCTGGGGCCTTGATCGGGTGGACGAACGCGCGCTGCCGATGGATAACAACTACCACTGGGACTTTGATGGTACCGGGGTGAATGTGTACATCATCGATACGGGTATTCGCACCACTCACAACGACTTTGGCGGTCGCGCATCGTTCGGTGCCGTGTGCACCGGCAGTGCGGTGGATGATAACGGGCACGGTACGCATGTGGCCGGTACCGCAGGCAGCGCCACCTACGGGGTGGCGAAAAACGCCAACCTGATCGCGGTAAAGGTCTGTAATGGCAATGGCACTTGCCCCAACAGCGCGATCACCTGCGGCATTGATTATGTCACTGGCCAGAAGCAGGCCAACCCGGGGACCCCGATGGTCGCCAACATGAGTCTGGGCGGCGGCTTCTCGCAAAGCGAAAACGACGCGGTAAATGCCTCAGTGGCCGCGGGTGTGTTTTACGCAGTTGCCGCTGGCAATGACAATGGTGTTGATGCATGCAACTTATCGCCGTCCTCAGCCGCCAACGCCTACACCGTCGGCTCCACCACCAGCTCGGATGCGCGCTCCTCGTTTTCTAACATTGGTACCTGTTTGAGCATCTTTGCACCAGGCTCTTCAATTACCTCTACCTGGAACAACTCGGACAATGGCACCAACACCATCAGCGGTACCTCTATGGCGACGCCACACGTGGCTGGCGCGGCCGCGCTGGTGTTTGATCAGCACTCGTCCTGGTCCCCGTTCCAGGTGGGCGATGAGATTACCGCGCGCGCGACTACCGGCGTGGTTTCCAACGCAGGTTCGGGGTCGCCCAACCGTCTGCTGTATACGCTCGACGACAGCGGCCCGCCGCCGCCCACCGACGATCCGGAGTGTGCATCTGACGCGCTCAACTTGGCATCGCTGAGCTACACCGGCGCCGCTGGGCAGAATGCATCGAACAACTTTGCCGTGGGGGATGGTGGCAACGAGATCCGTTTGCTCGACAATACCTGGATTCGTACAACCAGCACCTTCAATGTGAACGCGAATACGCAGCTTGAGTTCTACTTCCGTTCAGACAGCCAGGGCGAGATTCACGCCGCAGGGTTTGATGAGAACGATTCGCTCAACGACGACGCTAGGTACTTTGATTTCTGGGGTACTCAGAACTGGAGCGGCGGTGGCGCAATCGCACACTCCCCGCAGTACAGCGGTAACGGTGACTGGCAGTTGATGAGCATGAACGTAGGTGCCAACTACACCGGCGATATGTTCTTGGCCTTCGTCAACGATAAGGATTCTGGCGCTGGCGGCAACGAGGGCGTTTACCGTTGCGTGCGCGTCGTTGGCGATGACGATCCGCCACCCCCTGGGGGGCAGTGCACGTTGGATGACGGCTTTGAAGCCGGGGCTGATGGCTGGTTTAACGATGGTGCAAGCACTTGTATCCGCGGCGACTGGGTGCTGGGTGATCCGAGCCAGCAAACCAACAGTGGTGTGACCACCCAGGTGGGCGGCTCCCATTCCGGCGCAACCTCGGCCTTTACCGCGACTAACACCAGCGCGGGCGTCAACGACGTGGACGGGGGTAACTGTATCCTCATCTCTCCGGTGTGGGACGTGGCCGAGACCTCAACGCTCTCAGTGTGGTACTGGCATGGCCAGCGCGACAGCGGCGATGACGGCAACGACTTCTTCGCGCTGGAGTACTCCACCAACGGGGGTGCCAGTTGGAGCACCCTGGCCTCCAACGGGGATACCCGTATGAATGCCGCGTGGGCTAACGCGAGTGCGACGGTGTCCGCTGGCGCGGATGTTGCCCTTCGGGTGCAGTGTTCCGACGGTTCCGGAGGCGGTGACCTAGTCGAATGCGGTATTGACGATATTTCGATCTGCCCTCAATAGACTAAGGGTGTAATCACGGTGCCTGCCGCCACCTGGGCGGTAGGCACCGTCTGTTTTGAGCACCCCGAATCGCCATCGTGATGGTGGTATGCTGCGGGCCTTGCCACGACGACGACGGCAGGCTCAATCCAGATGTCATCCAAACATGAATCGCCGCGCTGATACGACCGCTGCACAGCCACCGCTGTTCGCCGCCGCCGCCCTACTGCGTCTGGCCGAAGCACGGTTGGCTGACGATGTACCGGGCGCCACCGCCGAGGATCTGCACATACTGACCGACCAGGCAGCGCTGCAGGCGCTATGCCGCGCATTCGCACAGCAGCCCCTGCCGCTTAGTTTTTTCGGACGCAAGCGCGCTGAGTTTGCCATTGTGGACGCGTTGCTTAAGCGGGTGGCACTCACCCGCTATCAACAACGCTACCCGGACATCGAAGAGGTGTCACTGCACCAGCCGATTGTCATCGTGGCACCGTTCCGCTCGGGCACCACGCTGGTGCAGCGCTTGCTGGCACAAGACCCCGACACCCGCAGCCCGCGTTCCTGGGAGACGTTTCAGCCACCACCTGTCGAGCCGGACTGGCGCGGCAGTGATAAGTACTTTACCCAGGACGCCAGAATCGCGGTGACGCGTCGCTATTTGCGTGGCTTTGAACGCGCGCATCCGCAGCTCGCCCATCTACACCCGGCTAACCCAGCGGTGGCCGAGGAGTGCTTTGGCTTGCTGGAAACTTCGCTGGTATCGCCCAGCTTTATGCTGCACGGCGCGGTGGGCGGGTACCTTGATTGGCTGGTCGAGCGCAGCGATGCGCACTGGGATCGCGCCTACAAGGTGTACGCGCAGCAGTTGCGATTACTGCACTGGTGGTACCCACGCCCGCGCTGGGCGCTCAAAAGTCCGTTCCATCTGTATGCGCTGGATGCGTTGCTGCGCCAGTTTCCTGATGCTGTCGTGGTGCAGATGCATCGCGATCCGGCCGATTGCATGACCTCGTTCTGCACACTGCTGGCGAGCACTTATCGCTCCATCGGGCGGGGCCATCCGACGTTATCTGCGATTGGTGAGATGGCGCTGAAGTTCATGGGCGATGCACTGTCTCGTAGCTCTTTGGCACGGGTCGGGTCGCCGGCGCGCTTTGTAGACATTCAATACGAGCAACTGATGCAGGCGCCGATGGCGGCAGTAGAGGCGATCTACGCTGCCCGAGGTGAATCGCCGACCCCACGCGCGGCCGGCGCGATGGCGCATTGGCTGGCCGCTCAGCCACCGCGCACATCGGCGCTGACGATGGCCCGACTGTCGGATTTCGGGCTCACAAGTGCGCAATGTCGCCAAGTATTCGAGCCCTATCACGCCCCGTGCTGCTGAGCACAGAGGTGCTGCTGGTGCGAGATTCAGGGCTGCGCTCACCGATGCCAGGCGGTATGCGGGCGCGACAGATTCTAGCGCAGGCGTCAGGGCGGGTTGCACATAATGCGTCAGCGGGAGCGCTGTGCGGGCACCAAAATTGACTGTCCATGCGCAATTTTATGGTTTGTGTAGCCCTGTCGAATGGGCCCGATATGCTATTCTGGCCGACTAAAATCGTGGGTGACAGCGCACTTGCGCTTGGATCAAACGCACGTTGAACCAGTCTCGAAATCAGTATCGGAGTAAAACATGGATATCGTGGAGAAGCTTGCCGGGTTAAGAAGCGCGGGCGGTGCGGTGAGAACACCGGGGTTGCCGGACGGTGTACTGCGAGGCTTCGCTGATACCGATCCGCAGCTGGTTGCGGCCGTCGACAACGCCGTGCTTGCAGGGCAACGCTGGGCGCACGCTTACGGCGATCTGTTCCAGCAGGACGAGCAGGCACAGATCGACGCGATTCAGGCCGGGCTGGTGTGCTTCTACCCGGCTGATACGGTGGTGCCCTATGTGTCGCTGGCGGCAGTGGGCCCCTGGATCGTCACCACCAAGGGTGGGGTGCTGTACGAGGTTGGTGGCTACGGCATGCTTGGGTTCGGGCACGCACCGCAGGACATTATCGACAGCATGGCCGGGACTCAGGCGATGGCCAATGTCATGACCTCTAATTTCAGCCAGCTTGCGCTGGTCGACGCGTTGAAAAAAGAAATCGGCCACAGCCGCACCGAAGGCTGCCCGTACGAGCGCTTCATGTTCATGAACAGCGGCTCGGAGGCCGTGACCGTGGGCGCGCGTCTGGTGGACATCAACGCCAAGACCATGACCGATCCGGGTGGCCGCCACGCGGGCAAGCCGGTCCGGCGGATGAGCTTGCGGCGCAGTTTTCACGGTCGGACCGATCGCCCGGGCCAGTTTTCCGATTCCACCGCGTCCAGCTACGCTAAGCACTTGGCAACCTACCGTGGTAAGACTCCGCTGCTGACGGTTGAACCCAACAACATAAAGGAACTGAAAGCCGTGTTCGCAAAAGCCGAGCGCGATGGTGAGTTCATCGAGGCGATGTTTATGGAGCCGGTGATGGGCGAGGGCAATCCCGGTATGGCGATCACGCCGGAATTTTACGCGGTTGCCCGCGAGTTGACGCTGGCCCATGGCAGTTTCCTGCTGGTCGACTCAATCCAGGCTGGCCTGCGTGCCACCGGGTGTTTGTCGGTGGTGGACTACCCGGGCTTTGAGCATCTGCAGGCGCCGGATCTTGAGACTTACTCCAAAGCGCTGGTCGGCGGTCAGTTTCCGTTATCCACCCTGGCTGTTACCGCACGCGGCCTGACCGCCTTCCGTGAAGGCGTGTACGGCAACACCATGACCACCAATCCGCGTGGCATGGATGTAGCAGTACGGGTGCTGAGCAAAGTCACGCCGGAACTGCGCGCGAATATCCGCGCACGCGGCGAAGAGTTTGTGGAAAAGTTAAGCAAATTGCAGGGTGAGCTAGGCGGTCTGGTCACCGGCGTGCAGGGCACTGGCTTACTGTTTAGCGTGGAACTGGATCCGTGTTTTAAGACCCAGGGCATCGGCAGTATTGAAGATTATATGCGTGCCAACGGCATTAACGTGATTCACGGTGGCACCAACAGCCTGCGCTATACGCCGCGCTTCGAGGTGACCAGCGCTGAGGTGGATCTGGTGGTGAATTGCACCCGTGAGGCGATTTTGAACGGCCCGCGCGTGGAGACGCGGGAGGCGGCTAGCGCTTAAGCGGCCGCGTTCAGGGAGAGGTGACGGGGCGCGCCCCGTCGATAGGGTCCAGCCGGAAAAAATACGTCCGGCACATTGCCGCACTCACCGGTGCGCCGTTCAGTCGCGCCGGATCAAAGGTGGATTTGCGTACCGCAATCAGGCTGGGTTTGCGAAACAGCCTGTGGGTGGTTTCGAGCACGTTGGCTTTCACCGTGTGCCCGCGCTTGTCTACGTCAAAGCACACCACCGCTTTGCCCTCCAGCGCCCGCCCCAGCGCTTTGCTTGGATAGCTGGGGGTGATGGTGAGTGCTGGCTTTGGGGGAGTAAAACCGGCGCTTGGTTTATCCACCAGCCGGTCCTCATACGGTGCGGTTGGCGTGTTCGCCACGGCGCACAGGTATGGCGCGAAGATCAGCGCGCTTAAAAGTACGCTGGCCCGCATTGCCGGCGTGTGTGCTGAGTACCTCATTGAGGCCTCGGCGCCTGGCTATCAGCGGTGGCTGGAGTATCTTCCACGCTGATTCTGGGCTGCAACCGGGTGGCGTTAATCAGCGCCTGCACTTTTCGCAGCAGCCTCGCGTTGGGGTTGATTTGTAAGCCTGCGATCACATCGGCCTCGCATCGGGCCACATCGCCCTTGCGCCAGTGCGCCAGTGCGCGGTTATGGTAAGCGTTCCAGGTCTGGCGCAGCGCCAGCGAGGCGGTGCACTGCTCGATCGCCTGATCGTACTCGGTGGTCATCGAGTAGGCGCCACACAGGTTGCTAAGGGCCGCTGCCCGTTCGTGCTTGGTGGCCGGCCCGTTTAAGCCCTTCAGCGTCAGCGCGATGGCTTGTTTTGCATCGCCGGCGCGAAGTGCAGTGGCACCCGCGTACAACCACGGGTTGTTGGGGCCGATGGTGGTGCGGCTGGTAGGATCGTCCGGGTCGAGCTGCGCTAGTGCGAGCGCAGGGCCAAGCAGCAGCCCCGCCGTGAGCATACGCAAACGGTTTGGGCGGGCGGGTTGATGTCGGTTAGCACCCATGCGCTGAGTATAGCCCAAGCGCTTGACACACCCGCGCGCAGTGCCGTGGCCTCGGGGTCCGTGCGTGCGTGCACCTCAGGCGCTATGTGGGTGGAACGCGCGCGCGGGGCTCAGGCGCGCTATCATCCCGGTCCGCCGTGGACCACGGCATGTTTTATTTGTGGAGAGTGCTTGTGAGTGCTTCGACCCGTTCGCCTGCCGCCGCGCCGGTGTCATTACGGCTGAAGAAAAAAGAAGATCGCCGGCTGCGCCAGGGCCACCTGTGGGTATACAGCAATGAGGTAGATACCGCCGCTACGCCACTGAAAGGGTTGAGTCCCGGGCAGGCAGTGAGCATCACCGGTGCCGATGGCCGCTTTGTCGCCTATGGCTATGCTAACCCGGCCACGCTTATTTGCGCGCGTGTGCTTAGCCGTGAGGAGAAGCGGCCGGTGGATCAAGCTCTGCTCAACGCACGGATCAGCGCCGCGCTGGCGTTGCGTGAGGGCTGGTTCGAGCAGCCGTACTACCGCCTGGTTTACGGCGAGGCGGATGGCTTGCCAGGGTTGATCGTGGATCGCTATGGCGACTGGTTGGTCGGGCAAATCACGACGGCTGGAATGGAGCTGCTGCGAGAGCCGCTGGAGCAGGCGCTGTACGCCGTGACCTCAGCCCGTGGCCTGCTTTGGCGCAACGATACGGATGCGCGCACGCTGGAGGGGCTGGAGCACTATCACCAAGTGGCCTGGGGAGCGGATGAAAGCAACGCGCCAACCCTGGCGGCCGGGGAGGATGATGCGCCTGCGCAAGCGGTGAGCGAGCAGGTGCGGATTGTCGAAAACGGGTTGAATTTTGAGGTGTCGATCGGCGGCGGACAGAAAACCGGATGGTTTTTCGACCAGCGCGACAACCGCGCCATGCTTGCGCGCTGGGTGCGCGCGCAGGTGGCGGCTGAGAAGCCGCCGCGAGTGCTGGATGTGTGCAGCTACTCGGGCGGATTTGCACTGGGCGCCGCTGCGGCCGGCGCGCAGCATGTGCTGTGCCTGGACAGCTCTCAACCGGCGCTGGACGCCGTGCAGATCAACGCCGGACTCAATCAGGTGAACGTCAAAACGCGCCGAGAAGACGCGTTTGATGGGTTGCGGGCATTGGCCACTGAAAACAAACAGTTCGACGCCGTGGTACTTGATCCGCCGGCGTTCATCAAGCGCAAGCGTGATATGAGTGCCGGGCGGCGCGCGTATCAGCGCCTGAATGAACTGGCCATGGGCGTGCTGGCGCCGGGCGGCTTGTTGGTCACCTGCTCCTGCTCGTTTCATCTGAGCGACAGCGAATTGTTGGGACTGGTCCAAGCGGCTGCCGCCCGACGCGGGCGCACCTTGCAATTGCTGCATGTGGGAGGCCCCGCACCGGACCATCCGGTGCACCCCATGATTGAGCAGAGCCGCTATCTTTGTGCCCTGTTTGTGCGGGTACTGCCGGCGGACTGAAGTGCTGCCACCGGTCCCGCCTCAAGCCCCGCAGAGGGGCCGGCGATGGTACCATTGCCGGCATGATCGCCTACCCCGAAATTGATCCCGTCGCCATCGCGTTGGGTCCGGTAAAAGTACATTGGTACGGCTTGACCTACGTGGTCGGCTTTTTCGCTGCCTGGCTGCTGCTGCGCTACCGGGCCGCGCGCTCGCCGGGAGGATGGAGCGCGGCTATGGTCGACGACATCATTTTCTACGGCATGGTGGGCGTCCTGCTCGGTGGGCGCGTTGGCTACCTGCTGTTTTACGGCCTCTCCAATATCGCGACTGACCCGCTGTACCCATTTAAGATATGGCAGGGCGGCATGTCGTTTCACGGCGGGCTGCTCGGGGTCATCCTGGCGATGATGCTGATTGCCCGCAAGTTCGCCCGACCGTGGTTAGCGGTGACCGATCTGGTTGCGCCGATAGTACCACTGGGGCTGTTTACCGGGCGCATCGGTAACTTTGTCAATGGCGAGCTTTGGGGCGGGCCCTCGCAGCTGCCGTGGGCCTTTATTGTGAACGGGCAGGGTCGGCATCCGTCGCAGCTGTACGAGGCTGCGCTTGAGGGCGTTGTCTTGTTTGTGTTGTTGCTGATGTACGCCAGCAGACCTCGGGCGCTTGGGGCGGTGTCGGGCGCGTTCCTGCTGGGCTACGGGATGTTCCGTTGCGCGGTGGAGTTTGTGCGGGTGCCGGATGAGCATATTGGCTATCTGGCTTTCGATTGGCTGACGATGGGGCATGTGCTCAGCACGCCAATGATTTTGATTGGCGTGTGGCTAATCGCCTCCGCCTCCAGGCGTGGCATGCATACTGCAGCCGTGACAGGCAAATGAGCCGGCCAGTACTGGGGGCTGATTGATGCGAGCGTATCTGGATCTCATGCAACACGTGCTGGATACCGGCGCGCGCAAAGACGACCGCACCGGCACGGGCACGCTGAGTGTGTTCGCCCACCAGATGCGTTTTGATCTGGCGCAGGGCTTCCCGCTGGTCACCACCAAGAAAGTGCACTTGCGCTCGATTGTTCATGAACTGCTGTGGTTCTTACGCGGCGAGACCAATGTCGCTTACTTGCGTGAGCACGGGGTGTCCATCTGGGATGAGTGGGCGGATAGTCAGGGCGAGTTGGGGCCGGTATACGGTTGCCAGTGGCGTAGCTGGCCCACACCTGGCGGCGGCCATGTGGATCAGATCGCCCATGTGATGGAGCAACTGCGTAGCAACCCCGATTCGCGGCGGATTATTGTCAGTGCGTGGAATGTGGCCGAACTCGATAAGATGGCGCTGGTGCCCTGCCACGCGTTGTTTCAGTTTTACGTGGCCGACGGCCGTTTGTCCTGCCAGCTATACCAGCGCAGTTGCGATATTTTCCTTGGCGTCCCGTTCAATATTGCCTCCTACGCATTGTTGACCCACATGGTGGCGCAGCAATGCGACTTGTTGCCGGGCGACTTTATCTGGACAGGCGGCGATTGCCACCTGTATCTGAACCATCTGGATCAGGCCAGGCTGCAGCTCAGCCGGGCGCCACACGCGCTGCCGCGCCTGCAGATTGCGCGCAAACCTGAGAGCATTTTTGACTACCGCTACGAGGATTTTGAAATCCTCGACTACGAATCCCACCCGCATATTAAGGCCGTTGTTTCCGTCTAAGCTGCGCGTTGGGGCTTGCAGGCTGTTCTGTTGCGTGAGAGCGAACCGGGCGACGTGCCTACATGCTTCTGCGGTATTGCCCGCCAACCGTGAACAACATATCGGTAATCTGCCCTAGAGAGCAGCAGCGCACGGCCTCCATCAAGGCCGCGAACACGTTGTCACCGTCGATTACCGCCTGGCGAACCTTGAGCAGCGCCGCTTCTGATTCGGATGCGTGGCGTTGGTGGAATTCACTCAATCGGCGAATTTGGCTCTGCTTCTCTTCTTCGGTTGATCGCGCCAGTTCGATGCTCTGGGTTTCCTCCGGTTCCGGCGACAGGAATGTGTTTACACCAATAATAGGCAGACTGCCATCATGCTTTTTGTGCTCGTAGAGCAGGGACTCTTCTTGAATGCGCCCGCGCTGGTAGCCAGTCTCCATCGCCCCAAGCACGCCGCCGCGTTCTGAAATCCGTTCAAACTCTGCGAGCACCGCTTCCTCCACCAGGCCCGTCAGCTCCTCCAGGATAAACGAGCCTTGGTTCGGATTCTCGTTTTTGGCCAGACCGAACTCATTGCTGATGATCAGTTGGATGGCTAGCGCGCGCCGTACCGACGCGTCTGTAGGGGTGGTAATGGCCTCATCGTAAGCATTAGTGTGCAGGCTGTTGCAGTTGTCATACACGGCGATCAGCGCCTGCAGCGTCGTGCGAATATCATTGAAGTTCATTTCTTGCGCGTGCAGCGAACGCCCCGATGTCTGGATATGGTATTTGAGCCGTTGGCTGCGCGCGCTCGCCCCGTACTTCTCACGCATGGTGGTGGCCCAGATGCGACGCGCGACACGTCCCATCACTGTGTACTCCGGGTCCATGCCGTTGGAGAAAAAGAACGACAGGCTCGGCGCGAAATCGTCAATACTCATTCCGCGCGCAAGGTAAGCCTCAACAAAGGTGAACCCGTTTGAGAGCGTAAATGCGAGCTGACTGATGGGGTTCGCTCCCGCTTCGGCAATGTGATAGCCGGAGATAGAAACGGAATAGAAATTTTTGACTTGGTGATCGATGAAATACTGCTGGATGTCGCCCATCACGCGCAGGCTGAACTCGGTTGAGAAGATGCAGGTGTTCTGTCCCTGGTCTTCTTTCAGAATATCCGCCTGGACCGTGCCTCGAACACTTCTCAGTGCCTGCTCCCGGAGCGCGTCATGCTCGGTTACGTCCGGCGCACGGGAGTGTTCTGCCTTAAAGCGCTCGAGCAACTGATCGATGGCCGTGTTCAGGAACATGGCGAGAATGGTGGGTGCTGGCCCGTTGATCGTCATCGAAACGGATGTGGACGGGTCGCAAAGATCAAACCCGTCGTACAACGCCTTCATATCATCCAGTGTCGCGATAGAGACGCCAGCGTTGCCGATCTTTCCGTAAATGTCGGGACGGTGGGCGGGATCGCAGCCGTAGAGCGTTACCGAATCAAACGCGGTCGACAGACGCTTGGCCGGCGAATGCTCTGACAACGCCTTGAATCGGCGATTTGTGCGGAACGGGTCGCCTTCACCTGCGAACATGCGGGCTGGATCCTCGCCCTCACGTTTGAACGGGAATACCCCAGCGGTATACGGGAAGCGGCCGGGGAGGTTATCCGATCTAAGCCAGCGAACTAGCTCGCCATGATCCTCAAAACGCGGCACTGCAACGCGTGATAACACGGTTCCGGATAAGCTGCGCGTTGTCAGCCGGGTTTTAATCTGCTTGCCATTGGGCAGGGTGGTGGTCTGCGTTTCGCCGCTGTAGGACGCGCGTGTTTGCGGCCAGTCTTCCAGCAGATCGCGGGTGTCCGCGCTCAACTGGCGCGCGCGCTCCTCAATCAGGTTTTGGATGTCCTTACCCGCGTTCTCGCCCAGCATGTCACGTGACGCGGTGAGCTGCTGATGCTCTCGTGCGAGGCGTGCCTGACTCGTTGTTTGCGTGTGGTAGCCGCGAACGGTTTCGGCAATCTCCGCCAGGTAGCGCTGGCGCTCCGGCGGTACGATGACGGTTTTCTCTGATGAAAACCGAGACGCCACCACCGGCAGTAGGGACGGATACTCCTTGAACCCGCGCGCCCTGAGCACGCCCAGCAGATGTTGGTAAGCCGCCGTTACCCCATCATCATTGAAGCGTGAGGCGATGGAACCGAATACGGGCATGGCACTGGGCGCTTCGGAGAAACGCTGATGGTTTCGTTGCACTTGCTTTGCCACATCACGCAGGGCGTCGTCACTGCCTTTGCGGTCAAATTTGTTGATCACCACCAGGTCGGCGAAATCCAGCATGTCGATTTTCTCCAGCTGGCTTTGCGCGCCGAACTCCGGCGTCATCACATACATGGAGGTGTCCACATAGGGTTCGATGGCCGAATCGCCCTGCCCGATGCCTGGTGTCTCCACCACAATCAGGTCGTAGTTGGCGCAACGGGTTAAGGCGATGACATCGGCGAGCGCCGCAGGCACTTCGCCAATGGAAGAGCGCGTCGCCAGCGATCGCATGAAAATGGTTGGGTGATAAATGGCGTTCATGCGAATCCGGTCACCCAGCAACGCACCGCCGGTCTTGCGCCGGGTTGGGTCAATGGCGATGGTGGCGATACGCACAGCATCGTTGCTGTCCAGACGGAATCGTCGAATGAGCTCGTCTGTGAGGGACGACTTGCCGGCGCCGCCGGTGCCAGTGATCCCAAGCACAGGCCGGTTTTGCGCGTGCTCGTCTATCCAGTGTCTATCGGCGTCCGTGAGTAATCCGAGCTCAGCCTTGGTCAGGCAGCGCGCCAGTGCCACCGGGTTTGACAGATCGGCGTCCGCGATCGGCTTGAACGACGGTGCGTCAGTTACCGCGTGGGTGCGCTCGATCATGTCGTCGATCATGCCCTGCAGCCCCAGTTGCTGGCCGGCGTGCGGTGAGTAGATGCGCTCAACTCCGTAAGCTTCAAGCGCTTTGATCTCATCGTAGACAATGACGCCGCCCCCGCCGCCAAACACACGTATATGACCGGCGCCGTGTTCTTTCAGCATGTCGACCAGGTACTTGAAGTACTCAACGTGGCCGCCCTGGTAGGAACTGATAGCAATACCATTCACGTCTTCTTGTAAAGCGGCCTGTACCACGTCGTTTACCGAACGGTTGTGGGCGAGATGGATGACCTCCACTCCGGAGCCCTGAAGGATTCTGCGCATGATGTTGATCGACGCATCGTGACCGTCAAAGAGACTGGCTGCGGTCAGAAAGCGAAGCGGTACTTTCTGCGTCGTTGCCGTTTCTTCAGGAAAGCGCGCAATGTTGCTCATAGTGATTGTCCTTCGTCGACGCCCGCAATTGGATCGTCGGTAGAATCGTTACGATAAAAATAGGAACGCATATTGTCGCGGAGCTCGCGGTGCAGCCCCGAGATACTTTGCGCATCGTCCGGGCGGGTCAGCCATTGGTAGGCGATACCGAGAATCGCCGCGTTGAACTGACCGGCAATCGCCTCGGCGTTCGCGCGCGTTTTCGTGTTCGCCGAGCGAATCCATTGAATCAGGTCATGGCGCCGGCGCTCGTGAATTCCCGCAATCACGTCTTTTACGGGCGACTGCACGCCGATTGATTCGAACCACAAAATATAGTAAGCTCGTACGGCGTCGGAAGCCTCGATACAAAAGCGACAGTGCTCATCAATTGCTGCTTCGATCGCGGCAAGTCCGCTTTTGCCGGCCGTCACGCGCATCAGATCTTCAAGCCACTGTTCGCCAATCGAGCGCACGATGAACTCGAACAACCCCGCTTTTGATCCAAATCGATAACCCGCAAGGCCGCGGCTGTAGCCCGCGTGCTCGCCTACCTCTTTGAGTGTTGTCTTGTCTGTGCCCCGCTGGACGATCAGTTGGATTGCAGCCTCCAGCATCAGCCGGTCGGAGCGATCCGTGCGCTGCGCATGTGACAGACGTTCGGGTTGAGTCATAGGCTTGCTGCCATCGTGTTGCGCTCGCAGATCGAAACAAGTGGCGGGTTTGAACCAGAGCGGGCCGTTATCAGCGGGCCTCACCAGGACATCATCGCACCATTGACCAGGCGTACTTTCATACGGGGAAGCTAAACGGAGAATTTTATCGGGAGGGCGAGGTGCGTATTGCCAACCTCACTCACGCGTTCGTTCAGGTCCGTTAATATATTTGCTTGTTCCAAGCAAGTCAATGAGAAGTGTGGTGTTTTATGAGGGACGCGCTGCCTCTTCGCCGTCACCTCATTTAACCGCCTCGCCCAGCGGCTGCTCGTTCGGCTGTTCGTCCGCTGTCTCGTCGTGTTTCTCAGCGTCGGCCTTCTCCTGCTCCTCCTGCTCGATCGCCCGCAATGTCTCCTCGGCGGCATCGTTGGAACCCAGCTCGCGTCGCTCGCGGTAGGTTAGCGCTGCCGGTTGCGGCGCGCGCACTTCCGCAATCTCGGTGCGCCCGACCACCGCATCTATCGCGGCCTTGCCCGTCAGCCCAAAGTAGCTGCGTACGTTCAAGTCCTGCTGCGGGAACGGGATTTCGATGTTGTATTTGCCCAGCGCCGTTTCGATCGCCCAGGCGTAGGCCGCGCTAACGGCGCTCGGGCGCGAGACAGCGCTGCCGGAGACCCATACGATAAGATGGAAGTTCAAGCTGCTATCACCGAACTCAGACAGCCACACCTGTGTTTTGTGAGTCTCGTCTTGCAGCGTAAACGGCACTGCATCGGCCGCCTCCAGTACGGCCTTCTTCACCAACTCCTTGTCGCTACCGTAGGCGACACCAAACGGAATTCGCAGCCGCCTCACCACATCGCGCAGCGTCCAGTTAGTGACTTTGCCATTCACAAATTCGGAGTTCGGAATCAGAATGTCGATATTGTCATTGGTGGTGATGATGGTGCCACGGGTGTTGATCTCGCGGACCTTGCCACGAACACCGGATTCGAGTTCAACAAAATCACCGATTTTCAAACTTCGCTCAAACAGAATAATCAAGCCGGACACGAAGTTGCTGATCACCGCTTGCAAGCCGAAACCCAAACCAATACCCAACGCACTTGCGAACAAGGCGAACTTGGTCAGGTCGATGCCAATAGAAGATAGTGCGATCAGCATACCCAGTAGAATTAGTATGTAGTGCAGTACCCGATTGAACATGAAGGCCGCTGCCGCACTGATGTTGTGGCGTCGCTCCAGTCGCCGCACGGCCCGACCGATGATTTTTGAAATGCCCCAGACGATTGCGAAAATCAGCAGCATCCGTAACAACATGCCGCCAGTGACCGGCGATTCCTTCAGATGGAACAGCGTCCGGCTCAGTGCCTTGTCGGTAAATACTGACGTGCGACGGCTGGCCTGAGACCAGAAACTGCCCACCGATTTCAGCGACAGGCCCGCCGTAATTTCAATTTGCTGTGCCAGGAGCGCGTTTTTAGTGAGCGCAATATCAAGGCCTCGCAGCGCACCGCTGAACCCGCGTATCTCCTCAAGCTGGTGCTGCAGTTCCTCGCTGCTTGCAGCATCACTGCCCACATTGTCGATCGCAGAAATTACACGCGCTCGCCGATCGTTCAGCAGCCGCTTGGCCTCGTCCTGCCAGGCAATTGCAGCGTCAGGTTTGGCGGTTAGTTCGGGGGTCGGTTCCGTTGCAGCAGTGCCTCGAAAGTGCTGCACCAGCCACAGCGCCTGCTGTGCCACCTGCGCGTCAACATGCTGGGCGCGAAGATCGGCCGACTTCGCGAGATCATTCAATGCTGTTTCGCTGGTGAGCGACTCGGTCTCCATTGCCTGTGCGAGCAAGTCCTGCCCGGCCGCGGCTAACTCCGCCCACTGTGCTTCGTCAGTCTCTTCATGCAAGAGTTTGGATACTGAGACGTCGGAGAATTGCTCGGCCTGATCCAGCGCCTCTTGCAATTGATCAAGCCGCTTCCGCCCGACTGCCGCCTGGCGTTCGGCTAGTCGCTGGCTGGACCATAGCCGCATCCAGCGCCAGCCAAGCAGGGCGCGCGCCTGCTCCGCCTCCGGTGAGGACTCGATGTATGCAAGACGTCCCTGGTTGGTTCGGATCTCGGCATTGGTCGCCAGCGAGCGATCCAGACGGATGCGGGCACTCGCGGCCGCCACCAGTTCCTCTAACTGATAGCGCTCCACCACCGCCTGCAACAACCCACTGAGCCGAATGGGTGGCTCCGATGACGCGGGGAGCGCTTCTACATCCTTACCCGGTTGGGTGAGCTGCCGCAGGTTATCCAACAGGCGGGTGAGTTCAAGCGCCACCTCGGGCGCTGCCGTCTCGCTTTGCTGCTCCAACTGGGCCGACCATTGCACGACACGGGCGATGCCAGCGGCATCCTCTGGCTGCAATAGGTCCCACCAACCGTCGCTAAGGCGCAGCGGATCGATCAGTTGTGCCTGTTCCACCTCAAGGGCTGCTTCCGGGGCAGCCGCCTCGGCAGGTGCGTCGCTTTGCGCCCGCGTGTGCGCAGTGATACACAGGAGACTTAGCAGCAGAACCACCCGTAGTGGCTCCAAGCCTCTCAACAACCCTGCCACCATCACGGTCTGATCCACAAGCAATGTTCTCCCCGCAGTAGCCGCGCGAGGCTTTGTTACCTAAGGGCCTATCGCGCACCGCACAACCTAACATACCGCCAACGCAGCGGCACCCCGTACGTCGCGGCGATATTCTTGCCGCTGTCGTGCTTAACTGGCGTGTTCGGCATGAATGTCGTGGCCCTGCCTGGAACCGAGAACCCGGCAGCGTTCATTCAGTTGGTTATCGGCATGGGTGTGTTTGGGGGTTGGCCTGATCGCTGTTATGCGTTGGAAGGGGTGGTTGTAACGAAGTGTTTGTGGCCGCTGTTGGCTGACCGCCGCCCGGCGGCAGAGCACCATTCACTACTAACGCACCCGGTGCGCGGTCAGAAATATTTGGTACCTTGAGGATGCGAACCTTGAGCGGCTCAGGCTCGGTAGCCATTGCACACCTGGTAACTAGATGCTGAGATAGGCGGACATGAAAGGATTGAGGGCGGTGCCAATTTTGATTAAGGTTGCCTCTCGTTGTGGTGATGCTTTCTCCGCACTTATCCCCTACCTAGTCTAATCGAGGTTAATCCATGTCAGGAGTGCTCGCGGGAATTCGCGTGGTCGATTTCGGGCGTTACGTTGCCGCGCCGTATTGCGCCACGTTACTTGGTTATTTGGGAGCCGAGGTGATTCGCGTTGAGCGGCCCGGGGGTGGGGAAGACCGTCGAATCGCGCCCGTTCATGGAGACGAAATCGGGGCGGTGTTCCTGCAAACGGGCTGTAACAAGAAAAGCGTGTGTCTCAATCTTGCGGACCCTCAAAGCCAACAGGTGAGAGCCAGACTAGTTGCCTCTGCGGATGTGGTGGTGACAAACTTTCCCCCGTCACAGCTCAAGCGGTTTGAGTTGGATTTAGCAAGCCTGCAAAAGCTAAAACCTGACATTATTCTGAGCAACGTTTCCGCCTATGGAGAGCACGGCCCATTGGCCAATCGAGGGGGGTTCGACGGTATCGGCCAAGCGATGTCCGGCGCAATGTACATGACCGGTGTGCCTGGGGCGCCGGCGAAAGCGGCTGCTCCGTATGTGGATTATTCAACGGCGGTGCTCAGCGCGTTCGGTGTGATGGCCGCGTTACGTGAGCGCGATCAATCCGGGTGTGGGCAGATGGTATCCGGTTCGTTGCTGGCAACAGCGTTAGCGGTGTTCAATTCGCATCTGATTGAGCAGGGCGTTAGCCAGCCCAATCGCATAGGTACCGGCAACCGCGTACAAACCTCAGCGCCATCGGATGTGTTCGAAACAAAAGATGGTCATGTGCTGGTGCACTGCCCGGGGGATGCGGTCTTTAAACGATGGGCGATACTACTAGAGCGAGGCCATTGGATCACTGACTCACGTTTTGCTAACGACCGTCTGCGTGGAGAACACAGAGACGTTGTCTGTGCGCCGATGGCTCACTGGTGCCAAGTGCGCACCACCGATGAGGCGCTAGCAACACTTGCCGATGCCGGTATTCCTGCTGGGCCGGTGCTCAGCCCTCAACAAGCGCTCGATCATCCGCAAACCGTCGCAACGGGTGTGCTGCAGTCCGTCGAAGTGTCCGGCATTGATCTGCCGGCTCCCGTGGCTGGGCTGCCAGTGTCGTTATCGCATAGCGAGACGGGCATTCGTGCGGCGCCACCGGCGCCGGGGGCCGACACGAGTTCAGTGCTCAGTGAGCTTGGTTTTAGCCAACAAGAAATTGACCATTTGCGAAGTCGCAAAGTCATCGCCTGAGACCGATGGCACAATTAATTGCGTAAACTACCCAATTGCGCGTGAACACCTCGCCAACCTCGCTTGCAACCTTGAACTTGTCGCCGACTATTGGATAGACAATGCGTTATCCAACATGAGCTCCGCACCGTTCACAAACCGCGATTCGTCGCTGGCAAGATAAACGATCAAGCTGGCGACATCCTCCGGCACCCCTACACCAACCGGGTCGGCACCTGGTTCTGGCGGCGCGATTCCAAGTTCCTTGTTGGCCTGGGCAATCATCGGTGTGTCGATTGAGCTTGGGTGCACCGAGTTGCAACGTATGTTATAGCCGTTCATCTGGCAGTGTATCGCGATGGACTTGGTCATGGCGCGCACCGCCCCCTTCGCTGCCGTGTACGCAAAAAACACCGGGTAACCCTTGTGTGAAGCAATCGACGACATATTGATAATTGAGCCGCCGCCGGATTTTTTCATCAACGGTATCGCCGCTCGACATCCAAGAAAAACGCTCTCGCTCATGACCGCGTTGGCGAGGCGAAATTGCTCTAGCGTGGTGGTCTCGGGCGTCGCACAGATAACGATGCCTGCATTGTTGACCAAGACATGCAGTGCGCCAAACCGTGATTCGATGTCACCTATGATTTCATCCCAGCGTTTCTCATCCGCCACATCTTGGTGGAAAAAATGGGTCGTGGCGCCAGTTTGTTTCGCAATCTCATCTGCCACTGCCTGCCCTTCGTTGTTGACGTCGGTAAGGATGACGCTCGCCCCTTCTTGTGCCAGCGCTAGCGCATCGGCTCGCCCAAGACCAGAAGCCGCTCCGGTTATCAGTGCGACTTTTCCAGAAACTCGATTGCTCATTATTCATGCCTCTCAATCTTTGCGGAAATAGCATGGCGAATCATGCTAGGCTTAAATCGATTCGTTGACATTATCAGCTTGCCTGCGTCGAATCGACCGGGATTACGCTGAGCGGTTGTAAAAGCGCTCAACCCTAAATCTAAAATTCTCACTATGACCAAAGTAAAAAAGCAAACAGCCAGCAATCCGACAGGACCGGGGCAGCAAGGGTGGCAGGCTCACAAGAGTTCTGGCACCCGCCAACAGATTCTCGACGCGGCAGTTTATTGCATCATCAATATTGGCTACGCTAAAACCACCACGATGATGATTGCCAAGCAGGCCGGGCTTTCGCGTGGTGCGACTATGCATCATTTCCCATCGAAAACGGACATTATCACTGCCACTGTCGAGTATCTTTTTGAAAAACGTATTCGCGCTTTTCGCCGGTCATCACGGACGTTGCCGAAGAAAAAAGATCGAGTAAAGTTAGCGGTAACAGCTTACTGGGAACACGCCAATCACCCTTTATTTGTTGCATTTTTCGAACTCTCTGTGGCCGCACGCAACGATCCGGAGTTGCGTAAAATTTTGCAACCCGCGCAAACCCGTTTCGATGAGGCCTGGTACGCGACAGCGGAAGAGGCATTTCCTGAGTGGCAAAAAGACAGCCAAGCGTTTGATCTTGCGTTGTCACTAAGTCAGACTCTGATTGAAGGGATTGCGATGAGCCATTTGATGCATCCGCGGGCTCACAATGAAAAAATGTTATTAGGCTACCTTGAAAAGCAGATCCGCGAGTTGCTACCCAGTTGACGGCTCGCCGCCCTGGCAGGTCAACTGAGTGTCGCGCTTAAACCGGCACGGCTTAGAGCGCCTCATTGCACCTTCTCAAAGGCAATCAGCACGTTTCCGGGCATATGGAAATAGATCCCATAGCCGGAATTCAGAAATAACATCCCATCGTGTGCCACGGGTGCGGTGGCGCCACCAAACGAGCCACCAGATGCTTGCGTCCCTGTGGTAGTGGTGAATTTTTGCGTGGCGTCAAACTCCCACAACAGCTCACCGTTGCGGGTGTCATACGCGCGCAGAAAACCATCCATATGGCCCGCTAGTACAGCGCCGTCGATGGCTGAAATCGCAGCGGAAATCCCGGGGTCGCAATCGACCCTATCACCACACTTATCCGGTGCAGGGTGTGACCAAAGTCGTTTGCCGGTAAAGGCATTAACCGCGTAAACTCCAGGGCGCGCATCAGCAGCAGAAAGCGACTCGTCCGTGTAATCGGCGATGGGCACAAACACCGTATCGCCGATGGCCGCCATGCCAAAATGCATGCCGCCCTGATTGCCGCCACGCCCAATTTTTTCCTGCCAAATCAGCGCTCCATCATTGGGATCAATGCCATAAACATCGCCGGATTTCTGCCCCGCTACCAATATGCGCTGACCCGCCTGCTCTATCAGTATTGGGGGTGCCCCAAAATCAACATCGGGACCGCGTTCTTTCGGGCAGTTGGTCTGATTGTGGATAAACGGCATACACGCCAGATTCCAGGCGTCCCCTTCTGTGGTTTGGCGTACCCATTGCACCTTACCCGTATCCAGGCTCACGGCGATGATCGCGTCGCTGTGTGATTCGGCTGGCGAGGAGTAGTTTTCACCAGTGCCGAAATACATCCGTCTAAGTTTGGTATCGATGGTGGGGGTGTTCCATACGGGGGCGCCGGAGGGCGCCAGGATCGCCGTGCCTACGTTGTTCTTGGCGACTTCCACGGGTGCTTGCGCAATGGTGTAGGTGCGACGAATTTCTTCGCCAGTGTTGGCGTTGAGGGTGACGAGCGAGCCGCGAAAGGTGCAACACGGGTACGTCGGATCAGCCGCCGGCACCACTTCGAGCGAGGAAACCGGTTGGATAACATGGTCTTCGAACAGCACAGGCTGCGCGGTGGTGGTCGCGTTGGGGTGTTCGTCGGCGAGGGCCCGCCAGACTGGCTCTCCGGTGGTCAGATTGACGGCATGCACTCGCGCAAGCACGTCGGCGAAATAGCCGATGGGTGCACCGTTGGCGGACTGCATCCAGTCCTTAATGGTAATTCCAGTGCGCACTTCGGCGCCGGCGGGGTACGCCCAGCGCACGCAGCCGGAAGTTTGATCCAGCGCATAAACATAGCCGTTCTGGCTGCCAACAAATACCGCGCCGCCAGCGAAAGAGGGGTGCGAGCGTGCACGGGTGGCGCGCGGGTACTCAAAAACCCACTTGATTTTAAGCGCGCCCAGATCATTTGCGCCAACTTGTCCGTGCGCGGCCGGTACGTGTCGCGAGTTGTTCGCGTCTACTCCCCAGCCTTTGGCCGTGGGCGGTTTTGCGTAGTCAAACCAATTCGCCTGGTGCTCGCAGTGGTCAAGTTTGAGCGGTGTAAGGTCGGGTTTTCCGACTAAAAACTCCACGACTTCGGTGCGTTGCTCAGCAGTCAGAGCAGCCGCCTGTTGTTTCATAACGCCGCTCTCAAGCGCGCTGTGCATAGCTTCCGGCGACAACAATTGCATAATATTCAAAGCAGGCGCCCGTGCCAGGCCGGTATTGTGGCAACTGGCGCAATGACTCTCATAAAGTTTGGCGCCGGGGTGTATGGCGGTGCCACCTGATGAGCCTTGCAACTGCTGTTGCAGGTCAGGGTTCTGGAGTTCAGATGAGGCAGGTGGCGAATGCTCGGCAAGCGTTGTTGGCTCACCGGTTGAAGGAGTACGGCCTGAGTCGCAGGCAAATAGAAGCGTTGACGCGGCCGTCAGGCACAGATAGAGGCGTTGGCGGGTGGTCAAAAATTGGTCGGCTGGCATCATTACATCCACTGTCTTACTTCAAAGCGCGTGCGGGTTACGCGCTATAGTATTTAGCCGAGCTTGCAGGTGAACTGCAAGTAGTGGATGAGCCCAACAAGGAGATTGTCCGTGACACGTGCAACACTTTCTGCCGTATTACCCGAGCAAATGCCCGCTGAAATTCGTGCGGCCTGGCAAACCCTGCAGACACTGACGGGCAATGCGAAGTTTGTTGAAGTGTTCGCTAGTTCGCCAGTGTTGCTGGACTTTGTGATGGACAAATTTTACGCCAACATCTTTTTTGCGGGTACGGTCGAGGCTCGTTACAAGCAGCTGGTGCGACTGAAGCTATCGATGATGCATGGGTGCCTTACCTGCAACCTGCAAAATGTGCCGGCTGCACTGGAGACGGGTATTAGTCGCGCGCAAATTGATGCTTTGGATCGTTGTGACTCCGCACTGTTCTCGGATGCTGAGCAGGCCCTACTCCAGTACACCGAGCTGCTGGCGATCGAAAATCAACAGCAACAGGTGGACAACGCACTCTTGCTGAGACTACAAAGCCATTTCACGGACGCACAGATTTGCGAAATAGGCCTGGTTGCAGCGGTGATTGGGGGGTTGGCGAAGCTGTCGTTTGTTCTGGATTTGGTGGACCAGGAGCCCTGGTGCCAGTTCAAAGCGCAGTAAATTGGCTGTTGCCATGTTGCGACCGCACAATAATCCTGGCGAACTCAACCCGATAGAGGTGGTAAAAAAAACAATCATGTTTGACTTTTTATTGTAAATGCCAGAGCATCCATATAAGTCGGTGAATCGTTCAGTCAGGGGGAAGCAATGTTAAAAGAGTGGATTCAGTCCATTTCGCCATCACGAGCCACCGCGATGGTGCCCATAGGTCTTGCCATAGGCGGAATGATCAGTTCCACGGTGTCGGCGCAGGTGCTGGAAGAGGTGATCGTCACCGCAACTCGTCGAGCCGAGACCAATTTGCAGGAAACCCCAGTGTCCGTGTCGGCGGTCGATGGGGGGGAATTCGAAAAGCTGTTTGCTCAGGACATTGGCGAAATCGCCTTGTTCGTCCCCAACTTCTCGGCTGCGACGGTCACCGGATTTAACGCTGCCTCGTTCGCGATGCGCGGTGCCGCTGAGACTGACATTATCGTTTACTTCGATCCCAAAGTCGGGGTTATCGTCGATGACTTTGTGTTCCCTCACGTGCAAACCCAATTGTTAGAGCCTTACGACATCGAAGCGGTCGAAGTGCTGCGTGGGCCGCAAGGTACACTGTTCGGTAAAAACACGACAGCCGGCGCGGTCGTGGTGCGTACCAAACAAGCTAAGTTGGACGAGACGTCCGTTGATATCGGTCTACAGGCAGGAAGTTTCGGCAGCAGCAAAGCCACGCTGGGAGTGAATCTGCCGGTGTCCGAAGATGCAGCGATACGTGTTGCAGCGATGTATCAGAAAAGCGACGGCTACTATAAAAACGGCAAAGTAGACACGCCGACCGATGCGTTTGGCGCTGCGTTGGGTGACGCCGCAGCCGCAGACGGCACCACCGTCGCGGGCGATGGTCGGGACCTGGGCGGCAAAGATGTGTTGGCCGCGCGAGCGAAGCTCACGTGGCACTTAACGGATAAAACACGGATTTTCGCGCAGCTTGAAACGATAAAGGATCGCAGCGATCCGGTGCCCGTGATTAACGATACGCCGGAAGCGGCCGGGCAACTGGCAACGCTGTTTGGTTTTCCGGGGGTGGGCGAGGGCGTCGATCCTCTGGATCAGGCCGGTATTCACAACAGCTCTATTGTGGGTTTGAACGATTCGCAGGAAGTGGACGTGTTTGGTGCTTATCTGAACTTGGAGCACGACCTGAACAATCACACTTTCTACGTGCATGCTGGCAGTCGAAGCCAGGAGTCGCGCCTGCCTAACGAGTATCTGGGCACGCCGTACGAGAGCTTCTTTAGCGCAACGCGCGACGATGATCGCGAGACGTTTCAGCTGGAAGCGCGGATCGCCTCCGATCGGCCAGGGGCGTTTAACTACGTGGCTGGCGCGTTCTATCAAACCAATGACGTTGACTTCTGCGTGTTGCAGCAACTGGGTCTTGTGGAGTTCTTCGGCTCCGCCGTGCCTGGCGTGTTAGACAACGACAATCCTCTGCTGCTGTGTAACCGCCAGGATGCGACATCACTGGCGTTCTTTGTCGATGGAACCTGGGATGTTAACGACAAGTTCCAGATTGGCATCGGCGCACGCGTGACCGATGAGGAGAAGGACTACACTGCACGCGAAGGCCTGCCTCTTAATGTGATTTTCCCGGGTGGGCTTGGCAGTATTAATGAGCCTCTTGACGGGCAGGACTACTCGTTAGCCGCGGGCTCCGTGCAGCGTGATTCGCAATCATGGACCGAGCCCACCTGGCGCCTGACGGGGTCGTATAAGTTCAGCGAAGACACGTTTGGCTATCTGACCGTATCGCGTGGATTCAAAAGCGGTGGTTATAACGATCAGGCCGGTTCTGGTGGCTTCGCCAACTTTCCGTTGCAGTCCTACGAACCCGAGTTCGCAACCAATGTCGAAGTCGGCATCAAAAAGAGCTTTCTGGACGATCGTGTGCGCCTGAACGCGACTGTTTTCAATGTGAACTACGAAGATTTCCAGCGTAGTACGGTCGTGTCCGTTCCCGGCACCGCCTTCCAGGAAACGCGCACGTTTAACGCCGCAGAAGTGGATGCGCAGGGTCTGGAGCTGGAATTCTCCGCCTTGCTGACGGACGGGCTGACATTGCGCGCTAATGTCGGTTTGCTCGACGCAGAGTACAAAGAGTTTCTGCTGGATCGAAATCTTGACGGAACGCTGGAAGATTTCTCGGGCCGCGACGTGGTGCGTTCACCCGACGTCACCGCAGGTATCGATCTCACTTACCTGCGTGATCTGTCATCCGGCAGTAACCTGCGGCTGAATGCCAATTTTAACTATGAAGACGAAAATACCTACTACTACAACGATGACATTGGCTCTGCATTTGACACCGTGCTGGAGAAACGCACCATATTCAATGCCAGCGTGACCTGGACGTCGCCGGAAGAGCGGTTCTTTGCGTCGCTGTTCGGCAAGAACCTCAGCGATGATCGCTATAAAACGGCATCGCAGGCGGTGGGGGCGTTATGGACGTTTTCAAACTACGGCCCGCCGCGCGCGTATGGTGTGGAAGTGGGTTACAAGTTTTCCGACTAGCGTACGGAGCGTCGGTTAGTTAATGGCTGACTTAGCGGGCAAAACGGCAATTGTGACCGGCGCGGCCAATGGGATTGGCCGTGCGATCTCGCGCCGACTGCTCAACAGTAACGCAAATCTTGTGGCGGTCGATTTAAGCACTGACGATCTGGATAAGGAGTTTGCCGGCAACTCACGCGTTGTACCTCTGGCGCTGGATGTCACACAAGATGAAGCGCCTGAGGGGATTATCGCTGCCGCACTCGAAGGGTTCGGTGGCGTGGATTTTCTGGTCAACAACGCAGGGATTGCCATCGCGGGGCCGTTCGAGGCATTAACCGACGAGCAGTTTGATCACATCATGGCGGTGAATCTACGTGCCATGTTTCGACTCTCGCGTGAAGCCGTGCCGCTGCTCAAGCGGGCCAAATATCCACGCATCGTCAACCTCGGGTCGATCATGTCAGAAATGGGCGGGCCCAATCTGGCGATCTATGGCGCGTCCAAGCATGCAGTCGCCGGCCTCTCAAAAGGTATGGCGGTGGATCTTGGTAAGTACGGGATCACGGTCAACTACCTTCAGCCGGGTGCCATCTGGACCAAGATGTCCGAACCGTTTATGGACGATCCAGACTTTAAAGCGTACTGGGAGTCCAAAGCACCGCTTGGACGCTTGGGTGAGGCGGACGAGGTGGCGAGCGCCGCGATGTTTTTGTTATCCGAAGACGCGCGTTTTGTCACCGGCTGTGGCTTTAAGGTGGACGGCGGCGCGATGGTTCAGTTCTGACTGTGCTCGGCCTGCCTCGCGCACGCCTCTCATTCATCGTTCATCGTTGAGGTAGCGATCAAGCTCAACATGAAAATGCCTTAAACGCTGCTCTTGCTCGCCCCAAAGCGGACCGTCAAAACCGGCGGACCGAATGCCTTCCTGCACAACAGGTAATAGATCGGAATCCTGATCGAGCACCAGGCCGAGATTCGGCGGGGTACCAAGCGGCACGTATTCTGTGTCGGGCCGGTCTTCGCCGGTAAGATCGGTGCCCTCAGGTATCCCCATCCAGGCTGGCGCGTTGAATCCGGGATCGTCCACGTAGCGATAAAGGGTCATGGTGTCGTAGTAGAATTTTTCCGGGTCGGTGGCGTGGGGCATAAAGCGCATCAGAAATGCCCCTTCCGGATGTAAGCCGATCTGGACGTTTGGAAAGATCCCCGTGGCCCAGCTGTCGGTCAGTTGCCCGTCTGTCAGAGCAGAGTAGTCAAGTCCGACGAGGTCGGCGCGCTGTCGTTTAGCGGCTTGTATCGCGCGTCGTACGCCAGCGGCATCGCCGACGTAGGCGGCCGGATCAATGCCGGCGTCGCCCAGCATGTACTGGAGTCCGTCGTTCACGCTGGTTTGATCCGCCACGCGCGGGCTTACCTGCGCCAGCGGCACGATCATGCGGCTGGCACCGTAGGGATAAAGATCGTACTGCACGTTCAGGTCGCCCATCACCGGCTGAGTTTCCGGGTGAACCGCGTGCAGATGGTAGCTTTCGTAAAACGCATCGACGCCGGTTTTCCAGTTCGCGGCCCATTCGCTGACGACGTGGCGCACGACGTTCATTTTGTCCAGCTGATAGGCCTCAAGGTAGCCGTTGGGCAGGCCGATGCGCTCTCGAAGCGGCGGCGGTTTGTCCTGCAAGTTGATGAATACGATGCCCGCGAGCGTTTCGCAGTGCACCGGTTTTAGCCCGGGGCGATGTTGGATGACTTCATCGCGAAACGTCTCTTGATCGGTGATAGTGCCGAGTGCACCGTCAAGACCAAAATTCCAGGAATGAAATGAGCAGGTAAAGCTGTTGGCCGCGCCGCATTTGTTGTGCACCAGCCGATTGCCTCGGTGCGGGCAGACATTGTAGAACGCTCGCACGGAGCGATCCTGTTGTCGAACGACGAGAATTTGCTCGTGCAGTATGGTGTAGACAAAATAGTCCCCGGCTTCGGGGATGTCGGACTCCACCCCTGCAATTTGCCACACCTTCAGCCAAAGATGTTCACGTTCCTTCTGCATGTAGTGTGTGCAATAAAAGCGAGCCGCATCAACCCGAGTCGTGCCGTTGTCAACATAGGGCTGTTTCGCCTCTAGTGAGTTCTCGGGCGCGTCAGGATTGATAACAGGTTGGGGTTTAGTGTTCCCAGCCATGAAAATCTCCGGGGTTGTAGGGACTGCTAGGTCACCTTGAAGTGTTCCGGGACGCCACCGGGCCAAGTGTCGCCCCATTGATTGTTGCCACCATCGACGGTAATAACCTCACCAGTGATGAATTTGCCACTGGGTGCGCAAATGTAGGCGATCGACTGGGCAATGTCATACACGTCGCCCAGCGTTCGCATCGGATTGCTGTCTTTGAAGCGCTCTGCGACGTCGGGGTGATACACATGAAAGCCTTCGCTTTCGATAGCGCCAGGCGAGACGCAGTTGACACGAATGCCAAGCGGCGCCCATTCCGTGGACACTGATTTGCTCAGGTATATGACGCCAGCGCGGGCAGCACAAGTGTGTGCCACCTGAGGCATGCCGCGCTGAACATTGGCGACAACGTTCACGATGCTGCCACCGCGCTTCTCATCGCGCCAGCGTTTGGCCGCGTTCTGCATCATGTACCAGGTGCCGTTCAAATTGGTGTCGATGACGGCGTTCCAGCCGTTGGCCGAAAAATCGATCGCCGGTTGAGGAAACTGCCCGCCGGCATTGTTGATCAGAAAATCAATCCCGCCGAAACGCTCGCACACCTGATCCAGAAAAGTGTCTACCAGATCGGGTTGGCGAATGTTCATCTCCATCGTGTGGATGGCCGAACCTACATGCCTTTTTATCGCGGTCTGAGTATGTTCGAGCTTGCTCGCGGTGCGGCCACAAATAGCCACGTTGGCGCCGAGGCGGGCGAACAGAAACGCAATGGCTTTGCCAATGCCGGACCCACCACCCGACACGACAACCGTTTGGTTGGCGAACAGATCCTCACGGTACACCAGGGGGTAGTTCGCAAGCTCCTCATCGCTGAACCCCCAATGAGTTTGAGACGTTGCAGTTTCCTGGCTTGAGGATGGTTTGCTCATAGATGGTGTTCCAAGGCCCAGGATGCATTGCCGAACTAGCGGCGCCGGCAAGCGCCAACGGCGTCGATCCAGCGGGTGTCCCCAACTGAACTGGTGTATGTTCTCAAAGTATAGGAGCGGCACTTCAAAAAATAAACAATCAAGACTGTTTAATTTGTTGAATTCAACGTGCCGCTGGCTTAAGTTACTGTATTTTTGGATATAATCGATCTGCAGAGGTGCTCGACAGACGTGCGGAAGTTGATCCTACATCATTTTGACAGCTCGCCATTCGCAGAGAAAGCGCGCCTTGCCATGGGCGTGAAATCACTTGAATGGTGCTCGGTTGAGATTCCGATGATTATGCCGAAACCGTTGCTAATGCCGCTGACCGGCGGCTATCGCAAGACCCCGGTGCTGCAAATAGGCGCTGACATCTATTGTGACACTTCACTTATTTTGCGAGTTCTGGATCGAGCGACAGGTGAGCGCGCGTTGTTTCCTGCAGGTTCGGCCGGGCTTGGCCTGGCGCTGTCGCGTTGGTCCGATCAGACTTTTTTTGAGCCTGGGGCGGCGTTGTCCATGGCGCTTAATCCGCATGTGCCTGATGAGGTGATAAAAGATCGCTCGGCGTTTTTTAATTTTATGGATTTTTCCAAACTGCAAACACTAAGTGCGCACATGCTGGGGCAGTTTCTGGCGCAAATGGAACTGTTGGAGTGGCAGTTTGATGATGGGCGAGCGTTTATGACGGGCGCACAACCGAATGCAATCGACATTTTTGGATACTTCCCATTGTGGATGGCGCGAGCCAATGTGCCCGCAATAGACGAGCACCTGAGGCCTTTCACGAAGACGCTACGTTGGAGTGAGCGCATGGAGCAGATTGGTCATGGTCATAAGCGGGAGATTTCCGCCGAGCAGGCGCTAAAGGTTGCGCTCAACAGTTCGCCGCAGCCGGCTTTAGAGGTGATGAGCAACCCCGAGGCGCTTAAATCCGGTGATCAGGTGTGTGTGGTTCCGACCGACTATGGGGCAGTGGATGTGGCAGGCGAGCTGCTCGGACTGAATCATCGTCAGATTACCTTGCGGCGTGCGCACCCGCAGGTGGGATTGGTGAATACGCACTTTCCCAGATCCGGATACCAAATACACAAACTCGATTGAGCACATCAGCGGTGTCATTGAGCGTTGCCCGACAGATTGCTCGTGTCTATTTCGATTGAGCCATCAGGATCAACGCGTATCGGAAACGTCTTTAATGGTTGTTTCGCTAACGTGCCATTAGGTTCGCCGGAGCGCAGGTCAAACATCGCGCCGTGTAAGGGGCACACAAGCCGGTAGCCGCGAATACGCCCCTCCTCAAACGTAGCCTGTGCATGAGTGCATTGGTTAGACACGGCGAAGACGGATTCTTTTACTTTGCAAATGGCAATGGACACTCCGTCTAGGGCAACGCACAGTGGGCGCTTGTCCGGTACATCAGCGATATTGGCGATAGTTTTGAAAATGGGTGAGGGCATGAATGGCCGCAGGTCCGGATGGTTTGGGTGGCCCTCACTCTAGATCACAGAGGGATTATTTTGCAACATAAAAAAACAGTCATGACTGTTTTGTTTGGTGAGTCGATGATACCATCCTGATGGAGCCTTAAAGATCTCGGGAGCGAGTAGTGATTACCTTTTTATCGCGTATGACTGTAAAGCCTGAAAAGGAAGCGGAGTATATTGAGCTTGTGCACAAGCTGACCGAAGCGGTACGTGCCTTGGAACCGGATACGCTTCAGTATCAATTCTATAAACTGCGCGACACGCAGATGGGGTATGCCGTATACGAGTCGTTCACTGATGAGGCGGCCGAAGAGCGGCACTTGAACACGCCGCATTTCAAGCAATATGCGCCACCCATGATCGAATGCCTGGATGGGCCGTACGTGCGAGAGTACCTGGATACCATTGAGTGACCCGCGTAAAGCCATGAGCGATGATCTGAAGTCCAGCCGAGTCAGAGCCACCACGTTAGGGGACCTGTTGCTAACGGCGGCGGACGCCGCGCCCGAGCACACAGCCGTCATTTTCCCGGAACAACGCATTACCTACGCTGAACTGGCGGCGCGCGCCATACGTGTGGCCAGGAGTTTGCGCGCGCAAGGCCTTGGCAAGGGCGATCATGTGGGTCTGTTGTTGCCCACTTGCGCTGAATTTCTTGACGCCATGTTTGGCATCAGCCTGCTGGGTGCGGTGGTGGTTCCGATCAACGCACGTTTTCATCCGCGAGAAATCGCGTATGTGGTCGAGAACGCAGACCTGAAAGCCGTTATTACATCTAACAAATTCATTGAGGCAGTGGATTTTGTTGACCGACTAAAAACCGCCCTGCCGGGGTTGGATGGGGCGGAGTCCTCCAAGCCGCTGCAACTGCCCGACACGCCATTGTTACGTTGTGTCGTGTCGTTGTCCGGAGCGGATGTATCGGGCCTGGTCAATCGAGGGGCGTTTTTGGCTCAGGGCGACACGATTGACGAAGACCAGGTGCACGTGCGTCGACTACAAACAAGGCTTGGCTCCATCGCGCTGATTCTCTATACCTCGGGTACCACGGCTAATCCGAAAGGCTGCATGATTTCTCACGAGTCAATGGTACGCAGCAGTATCGCGCTTGGGCGCCGCTATCAGGTGGGACCCAACGATTCTTTCTGGTCGCCGTTGCCGATGTTTCATATCGCTGCCGTACTGCCATTGGTCTCCATATTCGATCAATGCGGAACCTATGTGACAGCCGAGCATTTTGAACCTGGCGAAGCGTTGAAAATGCTAGAAACCGAGAAAGTGACGCTCACCTATCCTTGTTTCTGGACCATTATGGGAGATCTGGTACAACACCCTGATTTTGCCGACACAGATCTCAGTGCAATACGATTGATGAACGCGAATTTTGCAGTGCAACCGGACCAGGTCGCTCAGTCGATGGAAGGCGCGATGCCCAATATTTGTTACGTGGGCACATTTGGGATGACAGAAACGGCCGGCACCGTCACCACCGGGCGCCCGGATGATACCCGTGAGCAACGGTTCACTCGCTTGGGTGAGCCGCTCCCCGGTCTGGAAGTTAAAATTGTATCCCCTGACTCTGGTGCTGAGGTGACCGCGGGTGAGCGCGGCGAATGCCTAGTTCGCGGTTACAGTACGTTTGATCGGTACTACAAGTCACCCGAGAAAACCGCTGAAGCGCTGGATGAAGATGGCTGGTTCCATTCCGGCGACATATGTTCCGTGGACGAGGTGGGGCAGCTGATGTTTCACGGTCGCCTGAAGGATATGCTAAAAGTTGGGGGCGAAAATGTCGCGGCGGCGGAGATTGAGGCCTGTTTGCAACAGGTGCCCGGCGTTCGCCTCGCGCAAGTTGTAGGTGTGCCGGATGTGCGATACCAGGAAGTGCCCGCCGCGTTTGTTGAACGAGATGCGGAATTTGCGGGCGATGAGGACGCGTTGATCGCACATTGCCGTGATTGTATGGCCAAATTCAAGGTGCCGCGCTATGTGCGCTTTGTCGACTCTTGGCCGATGTCTTCCACAAAAATTCAGAAATTCAAGTTGGCTGAGGATCTGATCGTCGAACTCGGATTGGGCTAGGCTGCAGATTGTCATTATGCGCACCGCGGGTTTTTTCCGCAGTTACTGATCGACAAAGGTGAGGTGGTTTCATGGTATTTATCGCACTGCTAAAAGTAAAACAAGATATGGTCAAGCAGTTTGAAGAGGCCCAGCGAGAACTGGCGCAGCTGACCCATGACAATGAGCCTGATGCCATCGTCTATGAATTGATCCGCCAAACCGACGATCCGTTAAGTTATGTATGCTACGCACGCTTTACTGACCAGGCGGCTTTCGATCACCACATGCAAACCGAGTTTCATGATCGTCTGGTGCCGCCGATTCTCGCAAGCCTTGCCGATGAAATGCAGCTAACCTTCTACGAGCATGTCTGCTAGGCAGCCAGCGTTAGCGGGCCCCGCTTTTATTGAGCTGAACCGTCGTTAGCCGAGGAACATGAACAAGGAAACCAACGATCGGATTCTGGCCGGCATCGCTAAAGAGATGCATCGGGAAGGTCCGCCCGAGAACTTCCCAGTGTTACCTAGGATCTCCGCAAAACGCTATAGCGATCCGACTTTCCTGGCTCTTGAAAAGCAAGCGATGTGGGGTGCATCGTGGCTGTATGCCCTGCACGGTGACGAACTCCCAGAGATCGGAAGCTATCGTTTATGGGATCGTGCAGGCGCACCGATACTGATCGTTCGGGTGGGTGCGAATCAGTTTAATGCGTTTTACAACACCTGTGCGCATCGTGGCGCGCCCCTGGTTCAGGATCAATGCGGTAAACGCAAGCGCTTCGTCTGCCCGTATCACGCCTGGACTTATGATCTGCAGGGGCAGTTAAAGGCGGTTCGCGACCCTCGGGATTTCCCGGGGTTGGATATGAGTACTTACAAGCTCAAGCAGGTGCGCTGCGAGACATTTGGTAACTGGATTTTTGTAAACGAAGATCTGCAGGCGCGCCCTTTGCTGGAGTCGATTGCGCCGTTCCCCGAGCATTGGAAGACACTCGCGATTGACGATATTTGCCACATACACTCCTCAACTCACACAGTGGCCTGTAACGTTAAGGTGCTTCTGGATGCCTTTATGGAGTCCTATCACCTGGCCTCCATCCACAAACAAACGGTCAATCGCTTTCTCAACCATCTGGGTACTTATATTGAGCTCTATCCGGGGGGGAACATGTTGATGGTGACACCACAACGGGATCCTGCCTGGCAAGATCCTGGCGCCAAGGGCATGCCACAAATCAGCACGGCCACCGAGGTGCAACGCGAGCACAATCCGTCTTACCATTTTTTTCCAAATTTGGTGGCGCCGGTATCGTCTACGGGAACGCCGTTTCTCACCTTTTGGCCTACCAGTGACAACACGATGATCGTAGATAGCCACTGGTTTGGGCCGAAAGAATCAAAAGGGCACGAGCGTTGGGGTATGCGTATAGAAAACTGGGATCGCATCCTTGAAGAGGATCTGCAATTTGCTCCGGATATCCAGCGTTCCGTGGAGTCCGCGGGTTTTCAAGGCGTGACGTTGTCTTATCAGGAGCGGCGCATTTACTATTGGAATGAAGAGGTGGACAGGCGTATTGGCGAGCACCGTATCGAGGCGGATGTTCGGGTCAAATCGCTGCTCGATGATTTCCTGGTGCGTGATTAGGGCCAGAGCTGTGAGTGGGTGCAAAGTGGGCCGATATTCGGGTAACAGAAACCTATCGTGGGCGATGTGAGTAAATCTGTCGGTATTCATGGGTGGAGTAGTTATGTGCCAAGGTCTCGAATGGCGCGGGCGACTATTGCCGCACAAACGGTTTGGCTGAATCCGGCGGCCAAGTACGCTAAAGGGCAGCGGTCGGTTGCCAATTGGGACGAAGACGCGATTACCATGGCCGTCGAGGCGGTGCGCGCATTGCCAATCTCTGACCAGCCGGTTGGGTCAATCAGTTTCGCGACCACCACAGCGCCCTTTGCGGATCGCTCCAACGTTGGCCTGCTGGCGGCTGCGGCGGGGTTGGATAACACCGTACTGGCCCAGGACGTTGGCGGCAGTCAACGCGCGGCGACCACCGCCATGCTGGCGGCATCCGCCGGATTGGCGTCAGTCAATATGCCCGCCAGGGCGGTGATTGTAGGTGCCGATCGTCGCGTAGCGTGTACCGCGAGCGCTGCCGAACTGCGCTATGGCGATGCGTCGGCCGCGGTGATCCTTGGCCGCGGTGATGGTGCCGCTGAATTGCTGGGGTGTCACTCGGTTAATCGTGATTTTGTGCATCAGTTTCGTGCAGCAGCCCACGGCAAAGATTATTTGTTGGAAGACAGGTGGATACGCGATATGGGTGTGATGAAGATCGTGCCTGATGTGTTACATCGCGCACTCGATGACGCCGGCTTGACCACGGCCCAGCTCCATCATGTGGTGCTCGATGTTCCGACCCACCACGCCCAGAAACTGTGTCAAGCACTGAAGCTGCCACCACCAGTGCTTGGGCGCGACTTGCATATGGAAATTGGCGAGGTGGGCGCCGGGGCGGTGCTGCTCAAGCTGGCGGCGACGTTGGAGATCGCGGAGCCCGATCAGATTATCGCTGTTGTCGGTTTCGGTCAGGGTTGCGATGTGGCACTTTTTCGCACCACTTCGGCGCTGAAAGCGGCGCGACCGGAAGTGAGTGTTGCAGAGCAACTCGGCAACGGCGAGATGCTTACTGACTATCTGAAGTTGCCGGCGTTCTCACGGATGCTTGAAGCAGATCAGGGTATACGCGCGGAGGCCGATAAACGGACGGCTTTGTCTGTGCATGCCCGGCGCCACCATGATATCAATGAGATGCGTGGCAGTTGCTGTACCAAGTGCGACACGCCGCACTTCCCCTCAGCGCGGGTGTGTGTTGCCTGTGGTGCCACGGATCAAATGACACCGTATGCGTTCGCGCACCGCGGTGCGCGCATAAAGACGTTTACCGAAGACTGGCAGTCAGTAACCCCTGCACCGCCGCTGTGTTACGGCAACATAGCGTTTGAAGGTGGCGGAAATGCGTTTTTGGAATTCACCGACGTCGCGCCGGGGTCGCTGTCGATTGGTGCTTCCATGTCTATGCACTTTCGGATCAAAGACTACGATGACTTGCGAGGATTTCGGCGCTACTTTTGGAAGCCCGCGCCGATGCACAGCATATCTGCTTCGCAGAGCAGTGACGATCATGGCTAGTGGAATAAAGGACAAAGTCGCAATCGTAGGTATGGGGTGCACGCGTTTCGGCGAGCATTGGGGCTCAGGCTACGATGATTTGGTCATTGATGCCTACGGCGCTGCGATTGATGATGCCGGCATAGACAGTTCGGCCATCGATGCCGCTTGGGTGGGCGTGTTCTTTGATGAGCAAAGCCAGGGCAAATCGGCGTTGCCGGTCTCGATGACATTGCGCCTCCCCAACATTCCGGTCACCCGAGTTGAGAATCTCTGTGCGACGGGCACTGAGGCGCTGCGCGGCGCCGCATATGCAGTCGCCGCTGGCGCGGCCGATATCGCTGTTGCGATTGGCTTTGAAAAACTTAAAGACACTGGCTATGGCGGGTTGCCCGAACGAACTTACGGGTCGTTCGAAGATCAGTACTTGCCTAATTTTACCGCACCCGGCGCCTTTGCGCAGTTGGCCTTGGCGTATGCGGATAAGTATCGTCTCACGGTGCCGGAACTTAAGCGGGCGATGGCGCATGTGTCGTGGAAGAGTCATCAAAATGGCAGCAAAAATTCACTGGCACATTTAAATAGCACACCGACGATCGAGACGATATTGGCTGCCCCGATGGTCGCCTCGCCGTTGGGTATTTATGACTGCTGCGGCGTGAGCGACGGTGCCGCTTGCGCGATCGTTACTACGCCGGAAATCGCGCGCGCGCATGGTCTGATCGAGCCGGGCGAGCCGTTGGTCACGATTAAGAGTTTGCAATTGGCGGCAAGCAATGGCGTGGAAATGGCGCATAGTGCGTGGGATGGCACGGCTACGTTAACGACGACCAAAGCAGCGCAACGGGCGTACGCCGAGGCGGGCATTAAAAGCCCTGCAACCGAATTAGACTTGATGGAAGTGCACGATTGTTTTTCGATCACTGAGCTGGTGTTGATGGAAGACTTGCTTATCTCGGAGCGCGGTAAGGGGTGGCGGGATGTGATGGACGGTCGTTTTAACCATGATGGTGAGTTGCCATGCCAGGTGGACGGGGGCCTAAAGTGTTTTGGGCATCCGGTTGGCGCGTCCGGATTGCGTATGCTGTACGAGCTGTACTTGCAGTTTACCGGACGGGCTGGCGACCGCGCACTCGATAATCCGCGGCTTGGTCTCACACACAACTTGGGCGGGATACCCAATCGCAATATCGCGGCGATAGGTGTGTTTGGCGTGAGTTAGAGCTAAGCGGCATGTTGAAAAGTCTCAGGCAAGGCGGGAATGGCCAAAAAAGCGGGGTGTACACGTCGTACAAGAACACTTTTCGGCCGTTGCCAGCGTAGTATCGCGCCGGCTGAGACTTTGTCAACACGCTGCTAGGTTGCCCGTTGATTGAACCGCCGTTTGACCAGTGCGGCGGCAATATTGGTTTTTTGCACGTCAATCGTGCCGCCCGCCAAGCCCCATCCGAAGCTGTCCCGCACGCGTTGTTCCATGCCGTACTCGACGGCGTAACCGTAGCCTCCCATCACTTGCATGGCATTGATGCAGACGCTACGCACAATCTCGTTGGCGAAACATTTGGCGGCGCTGCTTTCAAAGACCGACGGCATGCCTTGCGCGGCGCTCGCGACCGCCCGATGTATAAGCAGGCGCGAGGCCTCCACCTGCATCGCCATTTCAGCCAGGCGAATTTGCACGGCTTGAAAATCGATGATCGGTTTTCCGAACTGCTTGCGCTCTTGTACATAAGTGCGTGCTTGCTCCAGCGCTCCCGCAGCCAGGCCCATGGCCATCGTCGCGTTGCCACACCGTTCAAGATCAAACGCCTGCATCAGTTTGCGAAATCCGCCGGCCGGTGCAATCAGGTGGTCGAGCGGCAGTTCAACATTGTCAAAATAGACATCGCAATGCCCAACGCCGCGCCAACCCATCAGAGCTTCGTGCTTGCCAAACGTCACACCGGGCGTACCATTTTCAACGTATACCGCACCGATCGCTTTAGCGCCCGGCTCATCAGACTGACGGCAGTAAACGACAAATCCGTCAGCATGACTGCCCCCGCTGGTCCAGCGCTTTTGTCCTTGCAAGACGATTTTGTCTGCATGCAGGCTCGCCCGGGTAGTCAGATCAGTGAGTGCGGTGCCGGCATGCGGTTCGGACATGCAGATGGCGACCTGAATGTCGCCGCGGCATACGGCAGGCAATACTTTGCGTCGCAACGATTCGGGTGCAAAGTGCTCAATTGCCTTGACCGGACCCACCAGGGACTCGAAAACCGGGAAGGCCGAGGCGGTTGATATGCGCGCAAACTCCTCAAGCACGATAATAGCGTCGAGGTTGCTGAGGCCAAGGCCGCCGTACTGTTCGGCGATATTGAGACCAAGAAAGCCATGTTCAGCGAGCGCTCGGCGGGTCTTGTGCGATGGCGGTTCGTTGTTGCGTTCACAATGCTCGGCAACTAGGGTCATTTGTTCGTTAGCGTAGCGACGTGCGGCGTCCTGAAGCTGCGCTTGATCGTCGGAAAGCTGGAAGTCCATAAAATCCCCGCAGAACACTGGGCGTGGTGGCCCAAAAAAGAAACAATCATGACTGTTTTTTTGCAATCAAAATGCTACCATAGTTTAGGTGCTTCGGGCGCTGAATTGTGTGCGAATGAGCGATTGCGGGTGCCTTTGCAGTGGCGTGCTCGCCACGGTTTTTCAGAGTTCTAAGCTTGTAGTGGCATGATCATACGAGCGAGACGAGCTATCCGCGATGGACGCTATTGCCATCCGCCGGCACCAATGGCGGCAACGGACAAGGTGCATGCCATTGTATTAATCGTCAGGAGATCGATATGGATCTTGGATTACGGGACAAGCGCGCCATCATCACCGGTGGTACCAAGGGAATTGGTAAACGGATTCTGGAGCTGCTCATTAGCGAAGGTTGTCAGGTGGCGACGTGTTCGCGCTCAAAAGAAGATGTTGAGAACACCATCGAAAAATGCTCGACGCGCAAGGCGCAAGTCATCGGCGCGGCGTGTGATATCAAAGACAAGGATGAGTACGCCAGTTGGATAGACGCGATGGTCAAGCAAATGGATGGCGTCGATATTTTTATTCCAAATGTCAGCGCCGGCGGCGGCATGGACAGCGAAAAGAACTGGTGGAAGAATTTTGAGGTGGATGTGCTGGGCGCTGTGCGCGGGTGCGAAG
>CBDUQI010000004.1:0-72806 GCA_965369325.1 uncultured Gammaproteobacteria bacterium | reverse complement strand
ACACACAAGCTTCAGGCTATGCGCAGGCCCCCGTCTACCCACAAACCGCACCGCCAGGCTATACGCAAGCGCCCGCTCAGGCGCCGGTGCAGGCAGCGCCGGGCAATGTGCCCGCGCATGCCTATCCCCAAGCGGCCCCGCCGCCAGGTTACGGTTACCCGCCCGCGCCGGTGTATCCGCAGCCGGCGCCCCAGGGGTATATCCAGGGATATGCCCAGGCACCGGCCTACGTACAGGCGCCCGCTGCCGGCTATGCGCCAGCTTACCCACCATCAGCCCCGCCTGTCCCAACGCATACCTACCCACCCGCGTACGCCTACCAGCAAGCCCCACCGGGCTATGCGCCCGTGTACCCACAAGCGCCGCCACCTGCGTATACGCAGGTACCGGCATACCCGCAGCAGGGCTATACGCAAGTGCCGGTATACCCGCAGGGCGTACCGCCGGGCTATGCGCCGGCGCCGGGCTACCCCCAGGCACCGCCCCCGGGCTACGCCTACCCGCAGCACGGCCCAGCACCAATCTACCCGCCGGCACCGCCGCCAGGATACGACCGCCCGCGCGCGGTCGTGCGGCCGAACATTGGCCCCAATATCGGCGTGGTGCTACCGCGAGTTAGCGCAGGTACCGCCACTGCCCCGGGGCAACCGACAGCGGCGGCCTCAGAGGACCCGGGCGCCACCGGCGACGCGTTGTCACTGCCACGCGAGCCCATTGCCACCGGCACCGGATCACGCATTCCACGCACCGGCGATTCCACCTTGCCAGTGCAGGTGTTCACGCGTCAGGACCTTGATCGATCCGGACAGATCTCTACCGGCGAGTTCTTACGCAGCCTGAGCATTAACGCAATCGGCTCGTTCAAAGAGTCCTCCGGCTCCTCCGCGCAAAGCCAGTCCACGGTATCTGCTCGAGGCTTCGGCGCCATCCGCACGCTTGTGCTGCTAAACGGGCGGCGTTTTGCAGGCTCGCCGACGTTTGCTGCCGGCACCGCACAGAACCTCAATGTGCTGCCGCTGGCCGCCGTGGAACGCATTGAAGTATTGGGCGACGGGGCCTCGGCGGTCTACGGTTCCAGGGCCGCAGCAGGCGTGATCAATATCATCACCCGTGAGCGCACTGACGGGGTCTCGATCAAAGCCCGGGTCGGGCGACCCGAGCAGGAAGGTGGCGATGAGGAACAATTCGCCGTCACCGGCGGGATGAGCAACGAGCGCGGCAACCTGATGTTCTCACTAGAGCATGCCTCAAAGGACATCGTGTTCAACGGCGATCGGGATTTCTCGGATGTTGGCCTTTCTTCGTTCGGCTTCCCGGGCTCATTCTTCGCAGGCGGCGAGGATAGCTTTGGCAATTTTGTGTCACTGGGTACATTCCCGGACCCCCGCTGCCCGGCAGGCATCACCGACCCGGATACCGGCGCAATCGAGCCGGATCCGAATGATCCACTGTTTCCCGCCTCGGTGGTGGTGGCGCCGCGTTGCCGTTACAACTATGCCGGCGTCGCCGCTAATGAGGCGAGCATTGAGCGAGACACACTGTTTGTCAGCGGCGAGTACCGGTTAAGCAATAACGTACGGTTCTTCGCGCGAAGTCTGTTCAGCAAAACTGATTCATTCGGCCGCTATGCACCGACGCCACAAGTAGGCGGCACACCGTTTTTACCTACCATGTCGGCGGATAATCCGAACAACCCAACCAACCCGGCGAACGCCACCAACGCGGTCGGCGACGACCTCTCAGGAGTGCAGAGCTTTGTGGTCACCGTGCCCGTATTCGATGCGAATGGACTGCCGGTTGGTGAGGGCGGCTGCGACGTTTACGGCGACCCCGGTTGCGCGCAAGCCACGCAGCAGGAGACCATCGTTGGGCCGTTCGATTTATCATTGTTCTACCGTAATGTGCCCGGCGGCTTTCGCGATTCGCTGGTGGAGAACACGCTGGCGGACATCGTTGTTGGTGGCGCGCTGGGCTTTGAGGGTCTGGGCGGTGGCGAGCTGGAACTAGCGCTACAGTATAGCCGCCAGACCAATCGCGACCGTAGCGACGGGCTGGCCATTCGTCAGAACCTGCAGGATGCCATCGACGACGGCAGTTTCGACATGTTCAGTGTGAACACCGATGCAACCAGTGAGAGCCAGACGGCGGTCGCCGAAACGTTCTCCTTCACTGGGTTGCACGATGAGAACGTAGAAGTTACCGGCGGCGATGTGTCCCTGCGCCTGGACGGACTGGATGCCGGCTCGCTGAAGATGCCGTTGGTCATTGGCGCCGAGTATCAGCGCGAGTCCTTCAGCCAGGACTACGATCCGCAGCAGAACGCGGGCAATGTCGACGGCAGTGCAGGCGGCCAGGATATCGTTGGCGAACGCACCGTGGGTGCCTGGTTTGGGGAGACGTCGCTGAACCTGGGCGAGCGGATTACTGTCGACTACCGGTTCCGTCAGGATGACTACAGCGACATTGGCACCATGGAAAGCCAGCAAATCGGAGTGGGCCTGCAAATCACCAACAACCTGCTGCTGCGCGGCACCGCCGGACAAGGGTTCAACGCACCGTCGTTCGCCCAACTGAACGCCCCTTTAACCAGCGGGTTTAACGGCGCCACCGACACCTTCGGCTGCGCGGCGCAGGTCAACGACGGCGACCCTGCCAATGGCGAGGTGATCGACAACGGCGACGGCACGGCCACCATTAACAATCCCACCGTCGACCAAAATGGGGATGGCGTTCTGGACCCGAACGACTTTGGCATCGGTTCGCCGTGCATTCGTACGCAGTATCAAAACCTCAGCGGCGGCAACCCCGAGTTGATGGCTGAAAAGGTAGATCACATCAGCGCCGGACTGGTGTGGTCGCCCAACGACCGACTGCGTATCGCGGCCAACTACTACGAGCTGACGTTGACCGAGGAGATCGGCACAGCCCCGCTGCAGGATATTCTGGACGCTGAATTTCTGTCTGGTGGCAGCTCCCTTGTGTCCCGTAACCCGAACGGCTCGATATCATTGATCTCCGCCAACAACGCCAACCTTGCTGAGCGCATTACCCGGGGCATAGACCTTGATGCCAGCTTTGGCTTCGGCCTCGGATTGCTGGGTGATGTGGGCTTGCGCCTGACGGCCAACCATATTCTCGAGTACACCCAACAGATATTCTCCTCATCACCGGCCGAGCCGCTTCGCAGTACCTTTGTGCCCGACACGCGCGCACGGCTGGAAACCCGCTGGGAACTGGGTGATTCGCTGGCGCTGGTGATCAACGGCAACTACATAAGCGAATCGGAATTTTCCGATGGCGGTGCAAGCCTGGGGGAATGGCTCACCTGGGATGCACAAATTGGTTGGCGCACGCCCTGGAACGGCCTGTTGAGCATCGGTGCCCGCAATCTGCTCGACACCGATCCGCCGCTGGATACGCTCGGGCTGGACAACCCGTTTTACGCCAACAGCCTGCATGATGTGTATGGCCGGGTGCCCTACTTAAGCTACGAGCAGAACCTGTAAGGCGGCAGCACAAAGTGGTGGCGATGCAGTGCTACACTAGCGGGCGAACCCGAACGTGATGTGTGAGTCCAACGTATGGCCGCCACTGCCGTGCTCCAAAACGATATTGATGCCTTTCACCGCGACGGCGCGGTCGCGCTGCGCGGCCTCGTAGACTCGCGCTGGCAACAACGCTTGGCAGAGGCCATTGAGGCCGATATCCAAAACCCTGGCCCATTCTTTCACGGCTACGAATCCGATGAGGGCCGCTTCCACGGAAACCTGCGCATCTGGCAGACCCACGAGGCCTTCGCCGACATCTGCCTGCGCTCGCACCTTCCCGCCCTCGCACAGCAGTTCCTACGATCGCAAAAGGTTAACCTGCTTTACGATCAACTGTTCGTGAAAGAATCCAACATGCGCCAGCGCACCCGCTGGCACAACGATCAACCGTACTGGCCCATCCGCGGGCGGCAGGTGCTGTCTATCTGGATCGCGCTCGACCCGACCACGGCCGAGAACGGCCGGGTGGAATTCGTGCGCGGCTCACACCTGTGGGAACGCTGGTTTCAACCCGAGGTGTTTGGCAAAACCGCCGCGATCAATCAGTACGAACGCAACCCAGAATTTGAAGACATCCCGGACATCGAAGCCGATCGGGACAGCTACGACATTATTTCCTGGGATCTGCAGCCCGGCGACGTTTACGTGTTCCACGCCATGACGGTACACGGCGCGGGCGGAAATCAACGTGCCGACCTGCGCCGCCGGGGGTACACGGTGCGCTACATCGGGGACGACATCACTTACGACCTGCGGCTGGGGCTGAGCAAACCGCTGCTGAACCCGCAGCTGCGACAGGGCGACCCGCTGGACAGCGAGCAATATCCGCTCATTATCGCGCCGAGCTGAGAGCCCACGGCGTCAAGCGGCCAGCGCGCTCTGCAAATAAAGCAGCGCGCCGCGCTCACTGTAGCCCCCTTCGTGCCAGCTACCTTTCGGGGCAAAATGATAATCGCCAACCTTAATCTGCAGCTCCCCGAAAGATACCTCGCCTTCCATCACAACGCATAACTCATCATCGTCGTGGAAATGCCGTGGCACACTGGCACCCGGTGCGAGGCGTAGCAAAAACGATTCGGTGCCACGTGCGCAGTCCTGATGTAGCACCTTCTTAACCATTCCCGGCCCCACCTCAATCCAGTCCCCCGCCTCGCTCGCCTCCGTGACCAAGCGCAAATCGGGCGTGCCGGCCAGCGTTACCGGGCGTGGCGGCGGCGATTCAACAGGCTCCTCGTCGATCAGGGCCATCACCCGCTCGCGCAATCGCCTGCGCTGCCCGTCGGCCACGCACGCGGGCATCAGATCAGCGCCCAGCGCGCCGGCAATCGCCGTATCCAGCGCATCTTCATGCGCATCCGGCAGGCCTTTGTGCTGTTCATCACTCATAGTGTGCTCAATCAGAATCGTTAACTGCTCGCGGCAGCATGTCCCGGGCATCCGGCAGCAGAGCTCTCATCTTCTGCAGGCTGCGACGAATTTGTGTCTTTACCGTTCCCACTGGCAAGCCGGTAAACGCCGCCAGCTCTCGATGGGTGTAACCGCGAAAGTACGCCAGTGAAAGCAACTGGCGCTGATCGGAACCTAACTGCTCCAGGGCGCGGTACAAGGCAGAATTTCGGTCTGCCGATATCAGCAAGTCCTGTGTGGTCTGCGGCGAAGATGGCTCCTCGCCATCCGCCAGCGGCACCTGTGCCCTGCGCATACCGGCACTTGCGCGGCGCAGCGCATCCAACGCCCGCGAGCGGCAAATGTTCATCAGCCAGGCCATCGCCGTGCCGCGCGCCGCATCGAAGCGCTCGGACTGGCGCCACACCTGCAAATACACATCACCCACCACTTCCTCGGCCAATTGCGGGTGTTGGGTAATGCGTTGGGCCAGCCCCAGCACCCGATCCACCGTGGCATCGTAGAAGCGCTCGAACGCCGGGCGATCCTTGCTCTGGATCGCACACAAATAGCTCGCCAGCTCGCGCGCCTGGGCACACGGGCTACTTCGTCGCGACTCCACCGTTGGCTCCATGCCCAGCAATATAGCGCTTTGCGAGATCATCTGCAGCAGTACCGTACTTAAGGATTCATCGAACAGTACGCTGCGGATCCGTTTTTGGATTCACTTTGGCGAAAAAAAATAAATCCACGTTTCGACGAATCCGCCGCCTTCCCGCGGCGCGTACTCCTGGTGTTTACAACAATCACTCACCGCAAGGAGACTCTTATGCGACCCCAATCAATTCTAATCGGCGCCCTGCTGGTAGCACTAACCTGCAGCTCAGCCCTGGCCTCCAGCCATCGCGAAGCGCCGTTCATTACCAAGTACCCGCAGGTAGACAGCAGTGACTTCTACCTATTCCGCAGCTATGAGCCCGGGCGCGAACAGTATGTGACCATGATCGCCAACTATCTACCGGTGCAGGCAGCCTATGGCGGCCCGCACTACTTTCCGCTGGACAGCCAGGCGATGTACGAAATTCATGTCGACAACGACGGCGACGCAAGAGAAGACCTAACCTTTCAATTTCGTTTTTTCGACCAGCTCCCCAACGATGAGGCGGTTAAGCTGAACGTGGGGGGTGAGGAAATTTCCTCTGTCCTTCGCAATATTGGCCTAATCAGCGCGCAGGACAACGCCGGCCTCAGTCATCTTGAGACTTATTCACTCAAACTGGTGGAAGGCAATCGGCGCACCGGCACCACTCACGAGGTCACCGATTCCGTGTCGGGCGAAAACCGCTTTGCCAAGCCGTTCGACTATTCCGGCACCAAGACCTTTGGTGGGCCGGGAGCATACTCCGACTACGCTAACAACTTTATCCACGATATCGCTATTCCCGGCTGTCACGCACCGGGCCGGGTATTCGTCGGCCAACGGCACGAAGCCTTCAAACTGAGCCTCGGCGAGATCTTCGACCTAGTGAATTTTGTACCCATTGAAGGCGACAGCACGCCAGGTGCGGGCGATGGTGCGGGCTTCCCATTCGGCGTCACGCAGGACCCGGCTCGCAATATCCTCGCGCGCAACAACGTCACCTCACTGGTACTTGAAATCCACAAGGATTGCCTGAGCGGTGAGAGCGGCATCGTAGGCGGCTGGACCAGCGCCAGCCTTAAGCAGGCGAGCATTCTGAACCCGCAGCCCACCTTCGAGCGCCCCGAGATTAGCGGTGGTCCGTGGGTACAGGTCTCGCGCCTGTCCGCCCCCCTTGTGAACGAGTTAGTGATTGGGTTCGACAAAAAAGACCTGTTCAATGCCAGCCAGCCAAAGGATGACGGGCAATTCATTACGTTCGTCACCAACCCCGGATTACCGCTGATCCTGGACATTCTGTTTCGCGATGCGGTTAACGGCATCCTGAGCGATGCCATCCCCGATTTTGAGCCATTCACGGATCTGGCGCCCAACAACTTTCCGCGCCAGGATCTGGTGACGGCTTTCCTGACTGGCTTCGACGGCCTGAATGCATTCCCCGGCGGCACGGCGGGCGAGATGCTGCGCCTGAACACAGCCATCGACCCCACACCGCGTGATGCACAGCACAACCTGGGCGTTGCGGCGGGCGATCTGGCCGGCTTCCCCAACGGCCGTCGCCCCGGCGATGACTCGGTGGATATCGCACTGCGTGTCGTAATGGGTGCACTGTGCCACGACCTGCCGCTGGGCGAAGGCGGCGCACCAGTAAACCTGGGGCTATGCACACCCGCTGACGCACCGACCGGCGCCGTGGCCTTTACCGATGGTGCCCCGCTGGATGCGACCGAACTGAACAACTCCTTCCCATACCTGCTGACGCCGTACCCGGGCTCGCCCGTAGACGCGCCACTGCCCAGCCCCAGCAACTAGGCCCGCCGCCCACAGGAGAATGATGATGAAAAACCGAATCCTGTTCTGCGCCGTCGCCGCCCTCGCACTTACGGCGTGCGGCGGCGGCGGGGACGGGCGCGCCAACCCGTCACCACCGGTGGCAAAGGCCCCGCCCACCATCGGCAAGATCGACAACGTGCAAACGCAGGCACTAACCGCAAGTCAGCCCATCAGTATCACCCTGAGCGACGATACGACACCGGCCGACGCGCTGGCGATCGAAGTTAGCTCGGATGCTGCCGACATCGTTTCAGCGAACGCCGTGCTGATACAAGGCGCTGGCAACAACCGCACGCTGTTGATTGAGCCGGATGGCGTATCACTGGGCGATGCGCGCATCACGATCACCGTCACCGATCAAGACGCTCTGACCGCCAGTCGGAGTTTTGTGACGACCGTGCTCGCCAAACAGGTCTCGTTCCAGACCTACTCGCGCGAGATCTATGACGATGCGCAAACCGATACCCCGCGGAACGTCAACCTCCTGAGTTTTGATCAGGACGCCGATACCGACGGCTTTATCGACTTGCTCTCACGCTAGTCGCCGTGAGCACCCGGGGCGCATGAGCAGCGCCCCGGGCACTCATTGTTATCGCAGGTTCACACTTGAGGAACTCCAATATGGTTACCTTGTTACCGATTCGCCCGCTTGAACTGCAGGCACGACGCGCGAAGGCGCTTTTCGTTGGCTTACTCGCCACCGCCTGCGGGGTACTCGCCACGCCACTACTTGCACACGAACTGGACCATCCGCACCTCGGCGATGCCGTGAGCAATCCACAGAACTCCGCAGCATCAAATCAGCGGCACAATCATGCGCCCGCCGACGCGCATCGCCTGGACGATGAGGTGCGGGTGTTGCTGCAGGCGTTTCGTCGTACGGGCGAGGACGCTCTGCTGGTACAGGCACACGAACGCGTGCTGGCGGTGTTGCGGGCCGGCACCGCCTCGCCGAAAACACTGGTCTCGGCAGCGTTCGTGCAACAGTCTCGGCACCAGTTTGCGTATGCCGAGCGGCTGCTTGAGCAGGCCCTTCGACGGGCCCCGCGGAATAACGAGGCATGGCTGTTGCTGGCCTCAATCCGGCTGGTACGCGGCGACAACGAGGGCGCCGCACAAGCATGCGGCCAGCTCATCGAGATGCCCGCCGCTATCACCATCACTTGTTTCGCACGGGTAGCACTGGCGCGCGGTGATGCCGATCAGGTTTACCCCCGAATGCGCGCGCTGTTGCCGTTGGCCGAATCAACGCTGTCACCTGCCCACTATGCCTGGATGCTGAGCGTCACTGGCGATTTGGCGATGGCAAGCGATGCACCTGTGGATGCTGCCCGGCACTACCGCGAATCGTTGCTTGGCACAGAAGCCACGCAGGTGCGGGCTGCGTACGTCGACGCGCTGATCGCGATTGAGGACTTACCAAGTGCGCAGCATGCACTGGCACATCGCTCGCACTCACTGGCTTTGCAGGTACGCGCGTTGATCGTTGCCGGGCAACTCAAGCCGGCGCAGGCGCTGAGCAAAAACATTGATCAAACACACGCGCAATTTTGCGACTGGATCCAGGCAGGCGACTGGGAGCACGCACGGGAAATGGCACGCTTTTACCTGGACGTAAAACCGCAACCGGCACTGGCCTTAGCGCTGGCGGCGATTAATCTGCAGCATCAGCGCGAGCCGGAGGACCACCGACTGGTGGCGCGCAGCGAAGCTTTGTCAGCGGTGCAGCACGCAGGGCGGTCGGACCTGACTCAGGCATCGCTTAATGCGTGTCTTCAGCCGGGTTAATCATGGCCAACTGGATGTGGTCTTCCCAGCGCCCGGCAATGCGGATCTGCGAACGAGCGTAACCCACTTTCTCGAAGCCAAGGCGCTTGAGCAGGGCGCCACTGCGGTGGTTCTCCGGCATATGCCCTGCGGCCACCCGGTGCAAGCCCAGGTGCTCAAAGGCGTGACGAACGACCTCGCTGGCCACCTCGTACATCAACCCCGTGCCCTGGTGCTGTGCGCTCACGGAGAACCCGAGGTTGCAGCACATACTGCAACCGTACTGGATGCTGCTCAGATGGCAGCTGGCCAGCATCTCCTGCTCGGTGCGGTCCAGTGCACAAAACAACACCGACTGGCCCTGCTGGTACTGTGCACGCGCTGTTTGCGCTCGCTCCAAAGCCGCGGGCAGCGAGAAGAAGTCGTCGCTGCGCAGCGGTTCCCACGGCGCCAGATGCTCGCGATTGCGCACATAGTACGCTTGCGACAAATGTGCACTATCCGCGTCCAACAAGGTCAGCACCGTGCGTTTGGTGACCAACCTTGGCACCGGGCGGGCGCGACTGGCACTAAGCATCTTGATCTCACTCACTAGTGGGGGCACGTACAGAATAGCAGAAAGAGGTGGATTTTCTGTTTCAGGCATCGGTTTGATTGTCCCAGCAACCGGGCACCAGCGGCTGCGCGCGTTTGACCAGAAGCGCCTCACCCAGCGGCGCTGTTTTTAGCACCTGCACAATGCGTCGGGCGGCATCGCCGTCGCCATAGGGGTTGCTCATGCCGCCCAGGCCTGCAACAAACGCGGCACTGCTCACGCGCTGCAACGCCTGGGTGATCTGCACCGGGTAGGCGGGGCTGTCGATCACATTCCTTGCCCGTTGCCGGCCTTGCTGGCGGATGCCTACATTCACCACCGGCAATTGCAGCGCCGGGGCCTCCATAATGCCACTTGAAGAATTGCCCACCATCGCACTCACCCGGCGCAGCAAACTCCAGTACAGCACCGGGTTCAGATTCACAAACAAACTCACGTTGTCACGATTGCGGCAAAATGCCCGAGCGCGACGGATCAGTTCACGCCCACCAGCATCCGCGTTGGGGAAGCAAAAACACAATGGGCCGGCCCAAGCGCCAAGCGCATCGAAAAGCGCATCAGCCTCACGCAAGGTATCGCGTGCGAGTGTCACAGGATGGTAGGCCACCAAAATTGCATCGCGGGGCACCGCCACACCAAGCGCCTGATCCAGTGCCTGCCCGTGCAGCAACTTGCTGCGTTGCAGATGGTCCAGGGACGGCGCGCCGGTCTGATGTACGCGCCACGGTTCCTCGCCCATAGCGATGACCCGGTCGCGCGCCTGCTCGGTGGGTGTAAAGTGCAGGTGGCTTAGTTTGGTTAACGCATTTCGCACCGCATCGTCCAGTGCGCCCTCACTCACCTCCCCGCCCTCAATGTGCGCAATGGGAATACGCAACGCTGTCGCGATACTAGCCGGCGCCAGCATTTCGTAGCGATCGGCGATCAGCAGCAGCAGATCCGGGCGCAACCGATCCAGCACATCCACCAGCCCCACGCTGGCATCCGCCAGAGTGCGAGCCATCCCCACATCGCTGTCCTCACCGCTTTGGCAACGCACCGTTGCGTCTATATGAAACCCATCTTCACGGATCTCCTGCACCGCCGCGCCGAACTCCTCATCCAGTTGGGCAGCCATCACCGCCAGTTGCAACCTGATCTCAGGCGCATCGTTGCACTCGTGCAGCACCCACAGAAGATGGCTGTAATCCGCGCGCGAGGAGCTCACGGCGAGTACGCTGCGCGTCTGCTCACTCATCCGCGTACGCCTCGCGCAACACCGCGAGAATCTCGCTCAGCATTCAGCGAAAAGTTGCCGCACAAGATACCTAGCAATCTCAGCGCATCCGCAGTCGCATTCGCACGCGCGGCCACCAGCAACCGCGCTAGCGTGTCGCACACCGCGGCTTGCTCCGTCTGGACGGTGACCAACCCTGGTACGGGCGTAGGACACAACTGCTCATTCGCGCCTGCCAGCGTTTCATGGGTTTTCTCGCCATCACCCAGTCCGACGATCTGCTGCGGATAATCGCCGGGCAAATCCAGTGCGAGCAGCAAGCGCTGACGGATTTGCGCAAGCGTAATCGGCGCGGCGGGCGATGCGGCCAGCAACGCGCTGTCGACCTCGAGCGTGATCGCGAGCAGCACGTAGTCCACCGTTTCACTCAAGGTTAGATACAAGCGCGAAGCGCGCAGATCCGTTAGCACCAGTGGCCTGCCCTTTGCAATATTGGCACACAGCCTGGGTAACACGCTGTCGGCGCTGCCCAGCACATTGGCCAGTCGCAGTGCTCGCGTGCGCCCCGCGCGGTTAGCACAAGCTTGCTGTATCAGCAGCTCGGCGGCTCGTTTGGACGCGCCCATGACGCCGGCCGGATCGGCCGCCTTATCGGTCGAAATCAACAGAAAATCCGCCTCCGATGGGCAAGCGGCAAGTATATTTGCCGTGCCGAGTACGTTGCTTGCGATACTTGCGAGCGGCGCCTGCTGCGCCACGGATACGTGTTTTTGCGCGGCCGCATGGAACACGACATCCGGATTGCCTGCATGCATAGCCTGCTGGGCAAAGCCCGCGTTCGCCACATCACCGCACAGCACTGTGTTGGCGCTGGCGTTAGGTGCATCGGCAAGTCGCTTGCTCAGCGTGCGCAACGACGTGCTCGCGTGATCCAACAGCAACAGGTGTGCGGCGGAACCGTTTAATCGGTGAGCGATGGCAGCGCCGATGGAACCTGCGGCGCCCGTGATCAGTACGCGCCGGTTGCACAACGCGGCGCGAGCGCCGTCCAGTGGCAGCATCAGCGCCTCGCGTTGCAGCAAGGCACGCGCGAGCTGCGCGGAATTCATATCGGTCAGGGTGCCGGTCAAACCACTTTGCCCGGATTCATGAGTCCGCGTGGGTCTAGTGCCTGCTTCACCTCACGCATGAGTTGCAAGCCCACCGGATCGCCCCAGGTATGCAGCGCAGGGCGTTTGAGTTTGCCGACGCCGTGCTCCGCCGCCACGCTGCCACCCAACTCGCGGACCAGACCATACAGCGCCTCACCAATGCGCGCGCCATCGCGCGCAACAAAATCCGCCAGATTCATGCCTGCCGGCGGGTGGAAGTTAAAGTGTAGATTGCCATCGCCAATGTGCCCGTAACAGCACACTTGCGCATCGCTGCTTACCGCCAGCGCCAGCGCAACACCGCGCTCCAGAAACTCCGGCAACCGCGAGACCGGCACCGATACATCGTGCTTCAGTGAATCGCCTACTTCGCGTTGCGCCTGCGGCACCGACTCGCGAATACGCCACAGCGCCAGTCGCTGTGCCTCGCTCTGTGCAACTACCGCATCGCGAACCGAGGCATTGTCGATCCCCTTTGCCAGCAGGCTTTCCAGCTGCGCGTCCAGCGGCGCCTTCGGATCGGAGCTCGCCAACTCAATCAGCACATAGTGGGGGTGCGGCTGTTCAAACGGGTCGGTCACCCCCTTGATGTGGGTGGTGGTCAGTGCCATCGCATAACGCGGGATGTATTCAAACGAGGTCACCGCATCACCGCTAACCGCGCGCGCGCTGGCCAGCAACTCGCAAGCAGCCTGCACATCGGCAACAGCCGCAATAGCGGTCTGCCGTGCACGCGGCGCCGGGTACAACTTGAGTACCGCGGCAGTAATAATGCCAAGCGTGCCCTCAGCGCCCAGAAACAGCTGTTTCAGGTCGTAGCCCGCGTTGTCCTTGCGCAGTTTGGAAAGACCTTGCCAGATGCGCCCATCCGCCAGCACCACTTCTAGCCCCAGTACCAGTTCCCGTGCATTTCCATACTGCAGCACCGCAGTGCCGCCCGCGTTGGTCGCCAGATTGCCGCCAATCTGACAGGAACCTTCCGAGCCCAGACTGAGTGGGAAGAACATATCGCCTGCTTGTGCGGTTTTTTGCACATCTGCCAACACCACGCCGGCCTCCACGGTCATGGTGAAGTTCACGCTATCCACCTCGCGTACGGCGCGCATTCGCTCCAGGCACACCACCACTTCGCGGCCGCTTTCATCTGGCGTCGCGCCGCCACAGTAACCGGTATTGCCGCCTTGCGGCACAACCCCCAGGCCCGCGCGATTACACAGACGCACGACCTCAGCCACCTGCTCAGTGTTGGCGGGGCGTACGACCGCTGCGGCACGCCCATGATACAAGCGGCGATGATCGATCAGGATACGTTGCTGATCGTCAGCCCCTTGGATAAGCCCAGCCGGCCCCACAACTTGCGCAATGGCGGCGATCGCCTCGTCCTGGCTGAGTGGGTTGGGGTTATCGCGGTGGCTCATGCTCGGTCCTGGCTGTGCGGCTGACAGGGAGGCTGCTCATGATACCGGCTCGCCGCAGCGCTGCCACCACGCCGGCTTCCGGCACAGGTAACTACTCCTCCAGCACGAGCTCGGGGTACTGTGGGTCCCAGGTGTGGCGCTCCAGCATCAGTTCGATTTGTGACGCCGACAGGGCATCGCCATTGCCCTCCTCGCCCGCACGCGCCATCACTGCCGCCGCCACCCGTGCGGATACCTCGGCTAGGCGCGACACCGCGGGAAACAGCAGACCGCTCTTCAGTTCATGCTCGTGCATCGCCTGGGCCAGCGCACTGGACGCCGCACTGATCATGCCATCGCTCACCTGTTTGGCATGGCACAGCAATGCCCCCATGCCCAGGCCCGGGAAGATAAACACATTGTTTCCCTGGCCAATCTGAATGGTGCGCCCGTCATACTCCACCGGTTCGAACGGGCTGCCCGTTGCTACTAGTGCTTTACCATCGGTCCAAGCGATCAGATCATCCGGGCGCGCCTCAGCGATGGAGGTAGGATTGGAGAACGGCAGAATAATCGGTCGCGCCACGTGACGCGCCATCTCGCGAACTGCCAGCTCATCAAAAGCGCCCGCCTGACCGGCAGCGCCAATCAGCACCGCCGGGCGGAACGCGGCAATCACATCGTGCAGTGTGCGCTCGGTGGGCTCGCCCAAGCCCATCGCAGCAGCGGCGGCGGCAGGCCAGGCCAGTTCCTGTTTGTAACCGGTACCTAGCTCACGATCGTCCACCAGCAAACCACGGCTGTCCAGGATGGCCAGGCGGGAACGGGCTTGCTGTTCACTCAAGCCGGCATCGCGCATGCCTGCGCGCAACTGGCGTGCGATACCCAGCCCGGCAGCGCCCGCGCCCAGAATGACAACACGCTGATCGGCCAGCGCACCATCGGTGGCCCGCAAGGCACTGAGTACGCCGGCCAGAGCCACCGCGCCGGTGCCCTGGATATCGTCGTTGAACGAGAGCACACGATCGCGATAGCGCTCCAAAATTCTTAGCGCATTGTGGTGACGAAAATCTTCCCACTGCACTAACGCGCCGGGGAATACATCCGTCACCGCCTCGACAAACTCCTCCACCAGTGCGTCGTACTCCTCACCCTGCAAACGGGGGTGAGGCCAGCCTAGGTACATCTCATCCTCAAGCAGTGTTTGGTTGTTGGTGCCCACATCCAGGCTGACCGGCAAAGTGCGCGCCGGGTGAATGCCCGCACCAGCGCAGTACAACGACAGCTTGCCGATAGAAATGGCGATGCCACCCGCGCCCTGGTCGCCAATGCCTAGAATAGATTCGTTATCGGTAACCACCAGCAGGCTAACATCGCACCAGTTTGACGCAGACGCCAGCACGTCGCGGATACGGCCGCGCAAATCCGGCGTAATCCATACGCCTCGACCGCGACGAAAAACCTCGCTGTAGCGCTGTGTCGCCTGCCCTACCGTCGGCGTATAAACGATAGGCATCAGCTCTTCGAGGTGGTCACACAGCACGCGGTAGAACAAATGCTCGTTGCGATCTTGCAGCGCCGACAGTGCCACGTACCGATCCATCGGATCCTGGTAAGCCATGACGGCCGCGTAGCGGCGTTTGGCCTGCAGCGCCAGCGAGTTGTACTGACGTGGCAACAGGCCTTCTAGCTGAAAATGCCGGCGCTCCTGTTCGGTAAACGCAGTGCCTTTGTTCAGCAGCGGATCGCGCAGCAAGGACGGGCCCTTGCTGTCGACACGCAGCAAATATCCGCCCTGATCGTTACGCGATAGTTTGTAGTGTCGCAAAATCAGCCCCTTAAAAAACCATCACACCAGCAGTGCGCCTCGCCCACCTGACGATACCGGATTCTACGTGGCCTGCGTGGCGGGTTAAATGCTCTGCGACGATGAATTGCTCTGCGCGGCGGGTGTGGAGCGGTTTATGAGGCCTGTTGGGTGCGCCTCAGGCGGTCGGCTGAGTCCCCTCCGCAGGTTCGTTACAACTGCTCCGAGCGGATCACCAGCATTTTTTCAATCTGCATATCGCGCATGGTGTGGCCAATGCCACCTACACCCAGGCCCGACTGCCCCAGGCCGGCAAACGGCATGCCGTCAACGCGGAACGCTGTGTGATCGTTAAGCATCACGGCGGACGCGCGCAGTTGCCGGTAGGCTCGCAGTGCGGTCTCCAGTTGCGCGGTATAGACCGCCGCCTGAAAAGCGAACGGCAGGCTGTTAGCACGGGCAATGGCCTCATCCAGTTCATCGTAGGCATAGACGCACACCACGGGGCCGAATATCTCCTGCGTACTCACCTTTGCGTCCGCCGGAGGCTCCAGCAGCACGGTGCAGGGATAGGTGCTGGCACTCAGGGCATCTCCCCCGCATACATGTTGCGCGCCGCCCGCCACAGCCTCCTGCACCCACTGCGCCACCCGCTCGGTTTCGCGGGGGCGTATCAGCGGGCCCACCTCAGTATCCGCGCACGTGGGATCGCCAATGCGCAGCGCCGTCGCCGCCTCGGCCAGGCCCTGGGCGAACGACTCGGCGATAGAGCGCTCGGCGAACACTCGCTGCACCGACACGCACACTTGCCCCGCGTGGTAGTAACCGCCTTTGGTGATGGAGGCTGTCGCGCCCACCAAATCAGCGTCCGCTGCGAGCAGCACGGGTGCAGCACCGCCGTGCTCCAGCGCACAGCGGGTGCCAGGGCTGAGTTTTGAGCGCAGCATCCAGCCAACCCGCGCGCTGCCGATAAAGCTGAAGAACGCCACCCGAGAATCCGTCACCAGCGCTTCGGCCAGCGCCAGATCAGGCGTAATCACACACTGGCACCACGACAACGGCAACCCGGCTTCGTGCAGTATCTTGACGAAGCGCCAGCATGACAGCGGCGTATCGGCGGCCGGCTTTACGATCACCGGGCAACCGCTGGCTACGGCCGCTGCCACCTGGTGGACGATGAGATTAAGCGGATGGTTGAACGCACTCACCGCCACCACCACACCAATGGGCTCGCGCAGCGTAAACGCGGCCCGGTGGGCGCTGCCCGCAGTGCCGCCCATCGCAATCACCTCGCCCTGCTCACTGCGCAATACTTCGATGCATAAACGCATGCCGTCGATCGCACGCGCAACCTCTACCTGCGAGTCGGGCAGTGGCTTACCGCCCTCACGCGCCGCCTCCAGTGCCAGAGCGTCAGCGCGCTGGGACATCAAGGCGGCCGCGCGCTCCAAAATGGCGATACGCTCATGCAACACAATCCACTGATCGCGTCGTTCGAAATTGCGCTGTGCCGCCGCCAGCGCCTGCTCGATATGAGTCGCACCGCAGGTGTGCACCTGCCCGATCTGCTCGCGATCAAACGGTGCGTACACGGTCATGCGGCCGGCGGGCGCATCCGGCGCCACGGTGAGCAGCTCAAAACTGTCGCTCATGTGTGTCTCCTTAACTCAACGGTGCTCGGACATCCTCGCAGGCTCGCACTAGATGGTGCAGGTCACCTCACCCAGCTTCTGGGTCAGCAGCGGGTTCTCGCGGTAGTCGATAGGGATCACTACCAGGCTGGGGCCAGACTCGCTGCACGCCCGCTCAAGTGTGTCGCGCAAATCCACCGAGTTCTCCACCCGATGGCCGTTCCAGCCAAAGGCGCTGGCCAACTGCATCCAGTCGGGATTAGAGAAGGAAAGTGGCGTATGGCGCCCAAACTCGTTGTCCTGCTTCCAGGCGATCAGCCCGTAGGCACCGTCTTCCCATACCATCACCACAATGTTGCTGCCCAGACGTTTAGCCGTTTCCATCTCCTGAACGTTCATCAGGAATCCGCCGTCCCCAGCCACTGCCATGATGCGCCGTTCGGGATACACCAGACTTGCCGCGATCGCACCCGGCAGCGCAAAGCCCATCGAGCAGAAGCCGTTTGGGATCAGGCAGGTGTTGGGCTCATGGCAATGGTAGTGGCGGGCGATCCACATCTTGTGGGCCCCCACATCAGACAGCAAGATGTCCTGCGGGCCCAGTACCTGGCGGGCATCCCACAGTGCCTTTTGCGGACGGATGCTACCGCGCGTGTCATCCTCGGCATGCTCAGCAAAGTCCCGCGCCATCGCCTGACGGGTGGTTGCCTGAGTAGAAAAATCGTAGTCCAGCGAATCGCCGTCACGCGCCACTCGCTCATTCAGCATCCACAGGGCATGTGCCAGATCGCCGATCAGTTCGATCGCCGGATCGTAGCTGTCATCGATCTCAGCGGGCAGAAAATCCACATGCACGATGCGCTTGTCGCCAACTGGGTTCCACAACTGCGGATGGTACTCCACCATGTCGAAGCCCAGCGTAATCACCAGATCGGCTTCATCGATCACACAGTTCACCCGATCGCGCGATCCGAGCCCCACGGTATACAGGCAGTACGGGGCATCCATATCCACCGCGCCCTTGGCCATAAAAGTGCTCACCACCCCGATGCCGGTTTGCTCGCACAACCGTCTGAGCTGTTTGCTGGCGCGACGGCGGATACAGCCGTTGCCGGCGATGATGACCGGCTTGCGCGCGTTGCGCAGCAGCTCCCAGGCTTGGTCCACGATCTTCTCATCCGGCACCGGCCGGCGGAAACGTCGCGGTTCCAGCGGTGTGGCGCTCGTCGGCAGTTTGGCGATGTCCTCCGGCAACTCGATATGGACAGCGCCCGGCTTTTCGGTACGCGCCAGACGCACCGCCTTGCGTACAATCTCGGCGATGGTATTGGGGTGTAACACACTCACCGCCCACTTGGTCACCGGCTCAAACATCGCCACCACATCCATCACCTGATGCGACTCTTTATGCAATCGCTCCGATGCCCCCTGACCGGTTAATACCAGCATGGGCGCGCGATCCATGTTGGAATCGGCAACGCCAGTGATCAGATTCGTTGCACCCGGCCCCAGCGTCCCCAAGCAACCGGCGGGGTCGCCGGTGAGGCGACCGTATATCTCAGCCATAAACGCGGCCCCCTGCTCATGGCGGGTGAGCACAAATTTGATTTGCTCAGATTGTTCCAGCGACATGACGAAATCAGCGTTTTCTTCTCCGGGCACACCAAAGATGTACTCGATGCCCTCACGCTCCAGACATTTAACGAACAGATCGGATGCTTTCATCTCGCGACTCCTAAAAACGGTGTGTCACCCAGCGCGCACGACACACGCGCCGGTGCCCGCGGCGAAGGCCACCGTGGGGCGGGTAGATCAACGGGCTTCGCCGCGGCTGGCGCTGACCTGCGCCGGGGCAAGCCTGCGTTAGCTCATGTCTTCCGAGGGCTCGATTGGCGGGTACAGATCGCTCAGCAATACAGAGCGCCCGTCGGCGCGCTGGATGCGGCAATGATGGCGGCGCAAACGACGCGGCTCTGCAGCGCCACAGGAGTGGGCGATCACGCCGATCTCCTTGGCAATGGTCTTCGCATAGCGGTACACACGCTCCGACTTGTCCGTCACATCAAGACCGGACTGAAGCCGCTTGTTATGCGTGGTAATGCCCGTAGGGCAGGTGTTCTTGTTGCATTGAAGTGCCTGAATGCAGCCCAACGCAAACATAAACCCACGCGCGGAGTTCACAAAGTCCGCGCCAGCGCAAAGCGCCCAGGTCACTTCGGCCGGCGTCACCATTTTGCCGCTTGAAATCACTTTCACCCGATCACGTAGCCCATATTGAATGAGCTTGTCCACGACTAGCGGCAGGCTCTCCTGCACCGGCATACCCACATAGTCGATCAGGCTCATCGGCGCGGCGCCAGTGCCACCATCAGCACTGTCAACCGTAATAAAATCCGGGGCGCTGCGAACACCCCGTGATTTAATCTCACGGCACAAGTCATCCAGCCAAGTGTGCGATCCTATTACCGCCTTAATCCCCACTGGCTTACCGGCTATTAAACGCACTCGCTCAATAAAGTCCAGCAACTCTGCCGCAGAATCAATATTGGGATGGCGGTTGGGGCTAATTGAACTCTCACCCGGGCGAATACCGCGAATCTCAGCAATCCTCTGGGTGACCTTCTCGCCCGGCAGGATCCCGCCCTTGCCGGGTTTCGCCCCCTGGCTGAGCTTGATTTCAATCATGCGCACCGATTCGTTGGCAGCAACGGCCCGCAATTTCTCCTCGCTTAAATTACCCTCTTCGTCACGCACGCCATACTTGGCGGTACCCATCTGAAACACGACATCACAGCCACCCTCCAGATGGTACGGCGACAATCCGCCTTCGCCAGTATTCAGCCAGATGCCAGCGCGGGCGGCACCTTTGGACAGCGCCTGCACTGCGGGTTTGGAGATCGCCCCAAAACTCATGGCAGAGACGTTAAACAGCGAGTTGGTGACGTAAGGTGTCTCGCAATACGGGCCCACCGTCACATTGGTCGTATCCACCGCCTCATGATCCAACGTGGGATACGGGCAATTAACAAAACTGATGGTACCGACCGGGCGCAGATCGCGGGTAGAGCCGAATGCCACCGTGGTATCCACCCCCTTGGCCGCTCGATAGATCCACGAGCGGGTGGCCCGGTTGAATGGCATCTCCTCTCGGTCCTGAGCAAAAAAGTACTGCCGAAAGAACTCGCCCAAGTGCTCAAACAGATAACGAAACCGCCCGATTACCGGGAAGTTACGGCGGATCGCATGGGTCTTTTGAGTGCGGTCCAGCACGTACAGCACCAACACCGCCAGCACCGCTGCGCCGATTGCAAAAACAAACAGTACCGCCATAAATTGCAGCACATACATGATGGTCGCCATTCCGCATTCCCCTTAAACTTGCCCCGGCATCACCCGCAGTGTGCGCCTTTATGGTGATGTATGTTGCCGATGCTAGCAATAAGGTTTCATTGGGAGATCACAAAACTCTGACAAGACTTGAGCGGGCAGAGCAAGCCGACCCGGAATATCTGAGTCGCAGCGTTGCCGTAGCGCCAGCGCAATCCGGCTGATCACCAAGCACCACCACCGCGTGTTGCCTACCAAATACCGCAGGTGACCGAGCGCCTGAATGAGGCGGATAACGGCGGCTTCTTCGCCTGGGATGGAAAAGCGATTCCCTGGTAATGTACCCTCTACGTGCGTTGAGTTTGCGCGTTGTAAAGCTTGAGGAGGCTCATCGGTGGCCGAAACCACGCCAGCAGACACAGGCACCAGCCCTGGCGCCACGCCGGAACTACAGTTCATGTGTTCCCGCTATTTCCTGCAATGGATGGCAGAACAGAAGCTGAGTCTGGTCCTGTCCACCTATCAGGTGGGCAAATTATTTTTTCTGGGCACTCGGCAAGATGGGCGGCTGGATATTTTCAATCGCACGTTTGAGCGCTCCATGGGCTTGTGCGTCAATGCCGACACGCTATACATGAGCTCAACCTACCAGCTATGGCGCTTTGACAACATGCTGGATCCTGAGCAGGACTACGGCGGTTACGACCGTTTGTATGTCCCACAAATCGCCTGGACCACCGGCGACCTGGATGTGCACGACATCGCACTGGATGCCCAAGGCCAACCGGTGTTTGTGAACACGCTGTTTGGCTGTCTGGCCACCATCAGCGACCGGTACAGCTTCAAGCCTCTTTGGAAACCACCGTTTTTAAGCGCGCTGGTACCGGAAGATCGGTGCCACCTGAACGGGCTGGCCATGCGCGATGGAAAACCCGCGTGGGTGAGCGCCGTCGCCCGCAGCGACGTGGCCGATGGCTGGCGCGACCGGCGCACCGGCGGCGGCTTGGTGATGGACGTAAACAGCCGCGAGATTGTCTGTGATGGCCTGTCCATGCCCCACTCCCCTCGGTGGCATCAAGGCAAACTCTGGGTGTTGAACTCCGGCGAAGGTCAGTTTGGATTTATTGACATAGAAGCGGGCAAATTCGAGCCGGTGGCGTTCCTGCCCGGTTACGGTCGCGGGCTCAGCTTTCATGGCAACTACGCCATCGTCGGGCTGTCACGACCGCGCGACGATAACAACACCTTTGCCGGCCTGCCGCTGGCGGATGAGCTTACGCAACGTGACGCGGATGCCCGCTGCGGCGTGATGGTGATAGACATCACCACCGGCACCACCATGCACTGGGTGCGCATCGAGGGCGTGATTCGGGAGCTTTACGATGTGTGCGTGTTGCCGGGTTACCTGCGTCCCATGGCCATCGGCCTGAAAACCGATGAAATCAAACGTATGCTCCGTGTGGCCCCCTCAGACCTGGACTGATGCGCCGACCACCAGCGCTTTGCCCAAGGTGCACTGCCCCTGGGTTGCGTAGCAACAGCTAACGCTCAGCCAATCAGCGCAGCGCCGAAGTACTTGATCGCCACCGTGTTGATAAACACCAGCAACAACAAAAACGGGATAAATGTGCCGACTGAGAAATTGACGTAGCGCTCAAGAAATGTGCCCTTATAGCTTGGGGCGCCCTGCTCCAGTTCCTGATTAAAATTCGCCTTACGCCAGCGGTAAATCACAAACAAACATACCAGCAATCCGTTCAGCGGCAACACCGTGTCGTAGAAGGTATCGATCACCAGATCGAACAGTGACTTTGGTGCGCCTGCGTAAGACACAAACTCGGTCAGCCAGCCCACCATACCAAACGAGGCAGCACTAGCAATCGCAAACAACAACACGCCCGCGCCCAGCACACCCAGGGCTTTGCGACGGCTATAGCCACGCTCGCCCATCAGGCTTGCGGTCGGCACCTCAATGATTGACACCAGAGAGGTAATGGCCGCGAAAAACACCAGAGTGAAGAACAATGCCGCCACCAGGCTGGCGCCGAAATAACCGATTGATGCATCCAACGCCAGAAAAATCTTCGGCAGGAAAGTAAAAATAAGGCTGACCGAGGAGCTGCTTAGCTGCTCCGGATCAACGTTGGGGTCGAACGAGAACACCGCGGGCAGTATGAGCAGACCGGCGAAAAACGCCACACCCGTATCCATCAGCGCGATGGTACGCGCTGAGCCTGGGATATTGGTCGTGGTATTCATATAGGAGCCGTAGGTAATCATGATACCCATGCCCAGGGACAGCGAGAAGAACGCCTGATTCATGGCAGCACTGACTACCGAAGCATCAATCTTGCTCACATCCGGCACCACGTAGTAGGCGACGCCCGACCACGCGTTGTCCAACGTGAGGACAAACAGCACCAGCAGCACTAGCATAATAAACAGCGAGGGCATCAACACTTTGGCCGCACGCTCGATGCCGTCCTTGACGCCGCCCTGCAGGATACCAAACACAATCACGGCGACGACGCCCAGATAGAGGAAGATCGAGCCGGATTTTACGAAATCACCAAAATACTCAGGGTCCGCTAGCTGCGCCAGATCGCCCGTGGCCGCCTTCACCAAATAAGCCAGTATCCACAGCGTAATCACCGAGTAGAACACGCCGATAAAAAACGGTGTCACCACCGACAACCAACCGGCCGCGAGCCAGCCACCTGCGCCGTCACTGGCTTTGCGATAAGCACCCAGTGGGTCCTTGCGGGTGTGCCGACCGAAGGTAAGCTCGGCGATCATCACCGGCACGCAGATAACAAAGACAAACACGGCGTACAGCAGCAGGAACGCACCACCACCACTTTTCGCGGCATTTACCGGAAACCCCACCAGATTACCGATACCCACGGCCGACCCGGCGGCCGCCAGGATAAAGCCTAATCGCGAACCGAATTTTTCTCTTTCTGCTGCCACTCGAAAACCCCCATGCTGGTTGTCGAGACTACTCCGGCCCCCCCGGAGCACGCTCGACACTCGTTGCAACCAAGTCTAACACGCGGCAGACTTGGGCCTGCCCTGTTACCGCAACCGTCCCGCTCGGCCCGAGGATGCTCGTGAATCTCCATCAATATAAAATGCTCAGCTTCGACACCTACGGGACCTTGATTGACTGGGAAAGCGGTATCGCCAATGCCCTTGAGCCGTTAAATGCCGGGTTGGCACGGCCACACCATCGCGATGGGCTGCTGGAAGCGTTTGCCGCGGTTGAACTGCGCTTACAGCATACCTACCCGCGCATGTTGTACAGCGATTTGCTTGCGCAGGCCCATCGAGACCTTGCGCAGCAATGGGGAGCACCGGCAAACGAGGCGCTCGCCATCGCGTTTGGAAAATCCGTCAAGCACTGGCCTGCATTCGACGATGCGCCAGCAACGCTGCAGTACTTGCGTGAACACTACCTAATGGTGACCATCACCAACTGCGATCGCATCAGCTACATGGGCAGTAATGCCCGCCTTGAGATCGAATGGGATGGCATCTACACGGCGCAGGACATCGGTTCGTACAAGCCGGATCCGCGCAACTTCCCCTACATGCTGGCGCAAGTACGCCGGGAGTTTGGGGTGCTGGCGCATGAGATTCTGCACGTCGCACAGAGCCTTACCCATGACATGGTGCCCGCCACCACGGCCGGGCTGCCTAAGGTGTGGATTAATCGCCGCCACGCTCAACCCGGGCACGGCGCGACCGCCAAGCCCACGGGCGAGTATGTAATCGAGATGCAGGTGCCCAGCATGGCGGCGCTGGTCGAGGCGCATCAGGCTCAGCACTGAGCTGCGCCGGCGCCGGGGTGGTAAGTTTAAAGCTCAGGCGGGATCGTGGAATTCATCTCCCGGAACAACCAGCCGCGCGCAACCTCCCATTGACGTTTAACCGTGCGCGAGGATTTGCCCAGCTCGACGGCGGCCTCCTCGAATGTCATGCCGCTGAAAAAGCGCAGTTCCACCACTTTCGCCCGCTCCGGATCCAGCGCCTGCAACTTGCCCAGCGCCGCATGCAGCATAAGCAAATCCGTGGCGGGTTCTTTGCTGTCCGACACATTGCTGATGGTCACGCGTTGCCCGCCGTCGCGTTTGGCCGCGTTCTGCTTACGGGCTTGATCAATCAGCACCCGGCGCATGACGGTGGCGGCGAGGGCCAGAAAGTGCGCGCGGTTTTTCCATTCAATCCGGTTCATGTCGATGAGGCGCAGATACGCCTCGTTCACCAGCGCCGCTGGCTGCCACTCGTGCGTGCGGTTCTCGCGGGCGACGTGGCGACTGGCGATTGCCGTCAGCTCATCGTACACCTCGTTTAGCAACGCCTCACGCGCGGTCTCGTCGCCCGAATTCCATCTCAACAGCAGTGCGGTTGCGTCGCTCAAACAACGCTCCTCCATCCAAAATCGCTGACACACAGATGACCAGAGCTCAGCTGTCGTCACGGGTGCTACCAAAGCGTGCACCTTTATCCCGCCGCGCTTACCCCGCAGCAGCATCCCCCTGCGGCTGGTAGCACCAGTGCCAGGGCTCGTAGTCAAATCCAAAACGGTTACCCGGAGGATACGACAGTAAAAATCCGAACCGTGCAGCGTTGGCCTGCAGCCATTCGAATGCGGGGGTGCCCTCGAAGTCCAGCGACACCGGCTCGCAGCCAAGTGTTCCTATGTCCACCGCGCAACCGGTGTGATGCTCGCTGCAGCCTGGGGGGGCACTCGTGGCAAACACCTCCGCAGCATTGCGGCCCGCCGCAAGTTTGGCGCCTACCAACTCGGCCTGCCGCTCAAAACTGCGGAACGCCGACACGATAATCAGCGCGACACCTTCTGCTGCCGCCGCATTCCTTAGCGCCCGCCAAGCATGTGCAGCCGCCGGAATTAGCAGATGCTCGCGCCCACTGCGACTGACATCGGCCACCACCAGGTGGCTGGCGTCAGGGAACAACGCAAGCGCGCGCGCCTCAATCAGTGATGATGGGGCACCCTGGCTGGCCAGATAGTCTCTGGCTCGTGCGGACAGCGAATCGATGCTATCAGGCAGGACTGGATCTTTTATGTTCAACAAACGCAAGTGCGGTCAACGGTCCGGGCACTAGTTTAGCACTGATAGTGCTACAACTCCGGAATGCTGCGCGTAAAAAGGACTCTGTGCTGCAGGCCGAGCGAGACGGGTACGGCGATCAATCGGCCGACCACACAGCCATCTCGTTGCCGTGCGGGTCCAGAAAATGGAATCGCCGCCCACCCGGGAAACTAAAAATATCCTTGCAGATAGTGCCACCGGCCCGCGCCACAATATCGCGCCGCCCGGCCAAATTATCACTGTACAACACCACTAGAGCGGCACCACGGTCGGTGTGCGAGCACAACGTGGACTTGAAGAAGCCGCCGTTGAGTGTGCCGTCGCTGAAGGCGCGATACTCAGGCCCGTAATCGGTAAACTCCCAGCCGAACGCCGCGCGGTAAAAGCTCTCGAGCGCGTCCAGGTCAGCGCCCGGCAGTTCGACATAATCAATTCTGCAGTCTTTGCTCATGAGCCTATCCCCGATATCTGGTGGTTACGGCACCACCCCGCCATCGCACGGATGTGGTATCTGCACGTCCAACACATTGCCCGGAGGGTTGCTCAGTTGCAACTGAAGCAGGAAAGCACGGGTGTCGATCCAGCCGCGCATATCCGCCTGCCCTGCGAGCATTGCCGCCTCCTGGTTCTGCAAGCCCAGGGCAAGCAGGATGGGTGACAGCACATTCCCAATCCGGGTCACCTCCTGTGAGTACGCGGGCGCATCCCACACGGTATCAATCAAGCGTTGCACCTCATTCAAAAACTCGGTGCGCGTCGAGGGGATGTTGTAGAGCTTGCGCGCCAGCGCCATGCGGGCGTCAAACACTGATGGATTAACCGGGGTAAAGTCCTGGTCTGCATCCCACGGGAAAAAACTCATCCGGTTATCGGATGGATTCACGTAAACGAAAAAATTGTTGCCGTTCTGATGGTAGCCATCACGATGCGCAACCAGCGCCTCGGCAGCCCAGTAGGTGATGAACTGCTCAACGTCCAGATACAGCGCCAGTTCGTCCAGTAACGCCTGGTCGGTCAGCATCTGAACCGCATCCGTTATCGCCAGAAGCTCGCTGTTATCGGCTTCGGCAGCGTTGGTCTCCGGCTCGAACACGCCCACGTAACTCGGCCAAAAATCAGTCGTGGTGCCTTCGTAGAGTTTGCCGTGCTCATTGGCGAACTTCCGTTGCAGGAAAGGCGCCTCCACCGGCTCCACATTCACGTAAACGCCCAGTGGCTGCTCGTTCATCAACACCGTCGCAAAATTGCAGCGCGGCGCGGGGATGCCCGCAGCATTAAAAAAATCAAACGACACACACTGACGCGCGTAGGTGTTGTCGGTGCGCGCATTGTTCAGCGTCAGGCGGGTAACCCCGTGCAGAGCCTGGCCTGGCGTGAACCGATCAAGATGCAGCTTGAGTGCGGGCTTGACGGAGGACACTGATCCTACGAAACCCTTCTTGCGGATGCCCACGTTCTCGAAGGTCTCACCATCAATTGTCACCTGCGCCGAGTACCAGTTGTACGGGGATGGCCACGGGGCCTCACCGCAATCAGGCAAGGCAAGGCGCTCATCCCAATTGGTTTCCTCCTGCCGCATCAACTCGTAGTCTTGCGGGTCCATCTGCACGCTCACCTGCAGCAGTTTTTGCGGATCGTACAATGGAGCACTTTTGTCCACCGTGCGGGTGGCCGCCGCGCACACCTGCTGCACGGCCGTCGGGTCGGTGCCGGTGATGACCCTAAATACAGCCAGTGCATCCTGCAGATCACAGCTATCATCACCGCTCACACTGCACTTATCTTCAATACCCGGGTTTGGATTGACGCCCAACACGTGGGCGAGAATCGTAAAACCGTCCGCCTGAGTGAGTACGCCGTCGCCATTGGCATCGCCACACTGACAGGCATCACCAATACCGTCCGCGGCCAGGACGCCCACGCTGCCGCTGTCGGTTTGTGTGTGATTCGCCCGCAGCGGACAGTTGTCATCACAGGCACCCGCCGCGCCGGACACGCAAGGATCATCGCCGGCCACACCAGAACGGCTGCCGTCTTCCACCACCCGGTCACCGTCCAGATCCGGTCCGCCCGACCCAGCGCGCAAGGCCTGAAGACTCTGCAAACCCAGCCGATCGGCCCACGCATTGGCGCTGCCGAAGCTGGAATCGGTCCCATCGTCGTATTGCGGATCATGCTCACGGGTAAGCGCGTTGGGATTAGACTCCAGCGCCCAGACCTCGCGGGCGTTGACGCTGGGTTCGGTCGGAATGCCGTACTGGTCGACAGTGCCCTCCCCGGCTGGGCCAAACACTGCAGCGGCACCGGCGTCCAGCACGATCAACTGCCAGTCGTCGTTGGAGGTGGAGAAGTTTTGCGCCGAAATATAGGTACCATCGCCATCGGCGTTGGCCTGCACCTGAATCCACCAATCGTCATTGTCAGGATCGTAGCTGACATCATCCGGCACATCTTCGGCCACCGTAATCACAGTGCCTGCGCGCAGCGCACTCCACAGCGGATGATCCGCAAACACCAGCTCATCATCGAGCACACCGTCTTCCCAAACCTGCAATGTCCAGCCACGTACGTCCAACGCATCGGCCACCACGACCAACTCAAACCAGTCACCGCCGTTGCCAACGATACGCCCAAAATAACTATCGAATGGTGGCGTCTCATCATCGTCTTCATCCATCAACGCATCGCCGCCGTTGAGGAAGTTAGCGCTGGAGACCGCGTTGTACTCATTCAGTATCAGCGGTGCGCCCTGGACGGTTGCAGCGCACAAGGTTAGCCAAGCAAGCGGAAGGAACGGGTGTAAAGAACGATTCATTGTATTACCCCAAATTATTCACCTTGGTTTTTGTTATCAGGGGCTGTAACCGCTACCCCATCTTATTAGCTTAGCAGGTGCCCGTAGTTTGGTTGCGGGCGTCACCGATCGAAGGCGTCGCGGTGGCGTTCACATCAGATAACCGGTTTTACATAAACACGCAATCGCGTTGGCCTGAGTGGTCTACACTAAACAAGACGCATAAAGCCTCTGTCCATATTTTCGGCGCAGGCCAATAATGACAAAAAGGATGCGATGGTGCGGTTACCAGTTGGTATAAAAATACTCAGCACGCTCGCCGCAAGCGCGGCGTTTGCACAACCTGCGATCCGCTCTGCTGATGCACAAGTGGATCTGGCTGACACAGGCGCCCAACACACCGCGGATGTCCGCTGCGCCGACTACCAGCAGCAGCGAAACATCTATTGGGGTGACCTGCATCTTCATACCGCTTACTCTCAGGACGCGGTAAGTTTCCAGGTAAGCGCAACCCCGTTTGACGCTTATGCACAAGCGCCGGAGAGTCTCGATTTTCTCGCTGTCACCGATCACAGCGAGTATTTGGGTGAAGCATCGTTGTGCACCACGCCGGGCTCACCCGGTTACGACACTCAAAGCTGCATCGACCTACGCGATGGCAACCCGTTCATCTTGAACATGCTATGCAAGAACGCCACACCTGTGATGGATCCGGCGGTCTGTGCCAGCCTGGCGGAGCAAAGCTGGGGGCAAACACGCAAGGCGGCCAAACTGCACAATCAACCGTGTGAGTTCAGCGCCTTTGTGGGTTACGAGTACTCTCTGGATTCGCGACTGCCCGATGGCGACCCTTCCACGCGTCGGCACCGCCCAAACGCCATCGAAACGGACGACGCGCAAAGCGCTGTGCGTCGACATCGCAACGTTATTTTTCGTGACGACCGGGTGGCGCCGCCGGTGGATGCTTTCAGCACCCCGAAACTTGGCGATTTCTGGAGCGCACTCAACAACACCTGCGTCGCCGAGGAGGGATGCCAGGCACTCTCCATCCCGCATCAACTCAATACCAGTCGCGGGTTCGCCTTCGCCACCGTCGAGTTGAGCGGCGAGCCGATCAGCACAGCTAATCTTTTGCTGCAATCAAAATTTGAAGTGCTGGCCGAGGTGTTCCAGCACAAAGGGGCATCGGAGTGCTACCCGCAACACGCGGCCGGCCAGGATCAGGCTTGCAGTTTTGAGTTGCTGGACGACGCGGAGATGCAGAACGAGGCGGAGGAAGTGCCGCCCGGCTCATTTGCCCGGTTTGGATTGCGTGAAGGGCTAGCGCTGGAGCAAAGCCTGGGTTTCAATCCGTTTCGGTTCGGGATGACGGCCTCCACCGACTCGCATTCCGGTTACGGCGGCCAGACGGACGAGGCCAACTGGCAAGGCCATACCGGGGAGCAGGATGCCACGGCGCTAGTACGCCTGGAGCGCGGCCGACTCAACCCGGGTGGGCTCACTGGCGTGTGGGCACGGCAAAACACCCGCGAGGAGATATTCGACGCATTGATTCGGCGCGAGGTGTACGCCACCAGCGGCTCGCGCCCGCTAATCCGGTTTTTCGCTGGCTGGGAATTTGCCCCCACCTCGTGCGCAGGTGGCGTGGCGGCCAACGGATATCAGGGCGGCGTGCCGATGGGCGGCTTATTGCCGGAGCAGAGCGGCGGCGGCACGCCCAAGTTCCTTATCAGCATGCAACGCGACCCGCTCAGCGCTGGGATCGATCAGGTGCAAATCATCAAAGGCTGGTTGAACGCTGACGGCACGACTGGCGAATCGGTCACCACAGTATTTGACACACCGTTGGTCCTCGGCGTGGGCCAGGGGTGCATCTTCTGGGAAGACCCGGAGTACCTGCCCGGGCAGTTATCGGTGTACTACGCACGCATGCTGGAAGCACCGGTCGACCGCTGGAGCGCCTACGACTGCGCCCTTGGCGGTGCGGACTGCGACGCACCGAATGACATTCCCGAAGGCTATGAAATGTGCTGCGACGGCACATTGCCCGCGCAAGTGCGCGAGCGTGCCTGGACCTCGCCCATCTGGATTCGCCCCTAGCCCATGCATGGGCTGTCGATCGCGAGGTATGGCATCAAACCACCACGCTGTGCGAACGTGTGGGAACCTGGCGCGAAATTGTGCGTCTCAAACAGTACTGTGATGACATGGGCAGGTGAGGCGTAAAGTTGCGTGAGTGTATTTATTTTCTCGTGCTGGCAGCTACGGCCTGCCTCGCACTGCTGCGATCGGACACCCCAGCGTCGCACCTGACGGCAAAGCCTGGCGACTCGACCAACGCAACGACGGATTTGCTCGCACGGATGGACACGCTGATGTACCTTAACGCCACAACGACACAATACGCCGTGCGGATCGTGGCACCCGAGGAGCATCATGCTGTGGTACCAATGCCGGCGGTGCGGCCCAATCCGGATACGCACTACTCAATGCTGATCATCTCACCGGGGCCTTCCATCCTCGAGCAGCCAACCCCTTAGTGGTGCCATCGGCGGCGATACACGGATAGCGGAGAATTGCGATACACATGCCATCAAGCCAGATCTGGGTAGATGCCGATGCCTGCCCCAAGGTAATCAAAGACATTCTTTTTCGCGCTGGCCAGCGAACTGGCATCACCGTCACACTGGTGGCCAATCAGTATCTGCAAGTGCCCAAAGCACCGAACATTCGGGCCGTTCAGGTACCCGCCGGATTTGATGTTGCCGACAATCACATTGCCCAACATGCCGCCCCGAGCGATCTGGTGATTACCGCCGATATCCCGCTGGCGGCGGAGGTGGTCGAGAAGGGCTGTGTGGCTATTAATCCGCGCGGCGAGTTGTACACCGAAGACAACATTCGCGAGCGCCTGAACATGCGCGACTTTATGGACACCATGCGCAGCAGCGGCGTGAATACCGGCGGACCACCCCCGATCACCCAGGCCGACCGCCAGCGTTTTGCCAATCAGTTAGACCGCTTGCTGGCACGCCTTACCTGACCTGCCGTAGCGCCAGCCGGTGCGATCCGACACAACGCGGCACTCACCTTCGTATTGCCCATATACCTGCCCGTTAGTGGCCGGCCGATACCCGACAACCTTACATCCGGACTAACTGCTCGGTTCGTCGTGCCGAAGGCAACCCTGGCCGGCCGCCGTGCATCTAACCACTGAGAATTACGCGGAGTACGGGATGGGGGATGCCAAACAAGCAGCATCGACGCGGTCGATCGACCACGTCCTGCGCGAGGCCATGGCTTTGCATGACAACGGCCAGGGCGAGGCTGCATTGCACATCTTAAACGGGCTGTTGCAGCAGAGCGACCACCCGGCTGCGCACTGGCTGGCGATTGGGAATCTGGCCGAGGCCATCGGCCGGCATGCGGACGCCAGCCAGGCATGGCGCATCGCAGATGACCGTGACCCGGCAGCCAAAACCGCGCACTACCGGTTGGGCTGCGAACGCTTCTCACAACAGCGCTATCTGCAGGCCTCGCTGCATTTTCGCCATAGCACCCGACTTGACCCGCACAACATGGTATTTCGCCAAAGCCTGGTGAACGCGCTTGGCCGGGTGCCGGTTAGCCCGCACAACCGACCACTGGAGCACGAACTGCGCCGATGCCTGGCAGATGAAAGGGTGGACCCTAACCGCTTGCGTCACGCCGTCTCGCAACACCTGCTGCACAAGCCGGGAATACGCAGACTGCTAGAGCATGCACCACCTTCCGCCCCACACTAGGGGCGCGAGCGCTCCAACGGAGGCGGAGGATCTCGCCCCGTTGCGCGACCCGTTGCTGATTCTCCTGCTGGAGAAGGCAATCAATACCGATCCTGATCTGGAGCGCATGTTGGTACGGATGCGCCGCCGCCTGCTACTGGCAGTCGCTGAGGGGACCTTTGCTCGGCTGTTGGAGGAGACCGGACCTGAGTTTCTGGCTGCGCTGGCGCAACAGTGTTTTTTAAATGAATACGTCTGGTATGAGTCATCGCACGAACGCGCGCGCATCGACGAGCTGACCGATTTTGTGCACGGACAACTTAATCAAGACCGCCGTCTGGCAAGCAGACATCTGACTCTGCTTGCCTGTTATCGCCCGTTGGCACAACTGCCGTTCGCGGCCCAGATCCTGCGGTACTACGAGCCGGAAAACCAGAACTTCCTGTATAAGGTTATCCGCCTGCAATTGCTTGGCCCGCTGCACGAGAAGAGCCTGAGCAACGACATCACCGCAGTCACCCACATCACCGAGCCCACATCGGTTGCCGTGCAGGCACAATATGAGCGTCATCCCTATCCGCGCTGGCACAGCATGGACCTGCACCGGGCACTACCCGTGGCGGAGTATCTCAATCAGTTGTTCCCCCACCTGTCTGCTCAACCACAACACTGGGCACAGGCCCCACGCGTATTGGTCGCCGGATGCGGTACCGGCAAACAGGCCATCAGCGCCGCCATGCGGTTTGCTAACAGCGAAGTACTGGCGTTGGACCTAAGTCGCGCGAGTCTCGCGTTTGGGCAACGCATGAGCCGCGAACTGAATGTTAACAACGTGAGCTTTGTTCAAGGCGATATCCTGGCGCTAACACCCGATCTTTGGCCGTCGGGCGAACATTTCGACATTATTGAATGCGTGGGCGTACTGCACCATCTGGCGGATCCGCTGGACGGCTGGCAACAGCTGATGCGCGTGCTCAAACCCGGCGGCCTGTTGCGCATAGGACTGTACAGTCGCCAGGCACGGCAACGGCTGATCCCCGCGCGCGAACTGGCCGTGGCTCAGCAGTGGCCGGCAGACCTGGACGGTATCCGCGCACTGCGCAGGCACGTGCTAAACCTGCCAACCGGCCACCCGCTTTGCTGGTTGTTTCAGGCTGCCGACTTTTTCAGCACATCCGAGTGCCGCGACCTGCTGTTTCACGTGAACGAACACGAGTTCGACCTGATGCAGATACATGCCGCGCTGGCGAAATTCAAACTGAAGTTTATGGGCTTTGAGCTGGCCAATGAGCAGGTACTGCAAGTGTACCGGCGAGCATTTGCGCAAGACCCTGACGGCGTGGATCTAGCCGGATGGCATCAACTGGAAGCACGGTACCCGGAATTGTTCACCGGTATGTATCAATTCTGGGCGCAGCGCCAATAGCCGGTGTGCGGTGGCACGCAAGCAGCAAGTCAGGGTCCGCCTGGATGCGACCGTTGGATTACTGGTTGACGGAAAGGTCGGCAGCGGGCGCATGCACTTCCACCGCCTGACCAGGTTCCAGACGCTCCGCACCACGCACCACAATCAGATCGCCAGCGGACAAGTTGCCCTGCACCGCAATCAACGACCCGTCGCTGATACCGGTCACCACCTCTACGCGTTGCGCGGTTTGATCATCGCCCACACGAAACACAGCGGCGCCAGCCCGCCGCAGCACCAGCGCATCGCGCGGGACAACCAGTCGCCGTTCAGCCGGCGCCTGCGGCACCGCCAGACGCACATTCTCAGCCACCGCCCACACGGCAGCGTCAACATCCACACGGATCTCATACATATGCGAATCCGCGTTGCCGTACGGTACCAGGGTGCGTATCACGCCCTGCCCTTCGACCGCCTCGCTGCTCACCCGCACCGTGCTGCCTGGCGTGACGTTGCGCAGTGTCTTCAACGGGGCGCGAGCAACCGCTTCCAAACGGCCCGTTCCCAACAGACGCAGCACCTCGTTGCCGGAGTTCTGGTATTCACCCGGCTTGGCAAACTGCTCTGTCACCTGGCCGTCAAACGGCGCGCGCACTGTAGCCAATGCGAGGGCAATCTTATCCCGTTGCAGCCGTGCCCGTGCGGTCTCAAGCTCACTGGTGGATACCGCCAGCTCCGACTCAGTGGCATCCAACTCACGCACCGCCGCATTACTACTGGCCGCCAGCTTTCTCAACCGTGCCACCTCGCGGGTAAGGAATGCCACTCGGCCTTCCTCGCGCACCACTTCCGCTTCGGCGTTGCGTACCTGCACCGGTAAAAAAGGGTTGTCGATCACTGCCAGTGCATCTCCCGCCTGCACCTGAGCACCAATCTCCGCCAACTCATGCAACTGACCATCCACCCGCACGGACAAGCGGGCATCATCGCGTGACAGCACCGTCGCTGAGACGGATACCGTCGGCGCAAAATTCTCCACCCGTGCGGGCGCGACCACCACCGGAGAGGGGCCGTACTGCGCATGCAGCCCGGCGCTCGGCGCACACAGCAACATCAAACCCAGCACAGTTAACGGGCCGCTTGCGCGGCGTGAGCGCATGGACATACGCGAGCTGGCCTGGCACCGGGGTAGCCCACAGGCTCCCAACCGTGCCAGCCGCAGATTGGCCGATATCAAAAACAACGCCTTCATTATTCCTCGCGCCTCTGCGCGTATTGCTGTTGCTCTAGACCTCCGCCTGAGGGCAGCGCAGGCAGATGATGCCGCTCACCCATACGCAACAAACTTGGCAGCAAAATAAGGGTAAACAGTGTACTCACCGTCATCCCACCTACAATCACAGCGGCTAGGCCTCGATACAGCTCGGTGCCAGCACCCGGCACCAGCAGTAGCGGCAGCATACCGAATAAACTGGTCAGGGTACTCATCAAAATCGGACGCATGCGGATCCGCACGGCGTCGCGCACGGCTTGCCGCCGGCCGGCACCTTCGCGCTCGGCCATGCGCGTTTGATGCACCAGCAAAATTGCGTTGTTCACCACCAATCCCAGCAGCGTGATGAACCCGATCATGGTGAGCAAGTCCATCGGCTGGAAGGTAAACAGATTGGTCAGACGCAAACCCAGCACGCCGCCGACGGTGGCCAACGGCAGCGCCATCAATACCAGCAGGCTGTCGGTAAAGGAGCGGAACAGGCCGCTCATCAGCAAATACAAAATCGCGATCGCCAGCGCAAAACTGCCGCCCATGCTACGCAGTGCGCCCGCCAGCGCGTCCGCGCTACCGTAGTATGTCACGTCGCCATCGGCGGGCAACTGCGCACGAATCACCGGCTCCACGTGTTCGCGCAGTATTGCCAGCGTTTGCTCAAGCGATATCTCCGGCGGGGTCACCTGCAGGGTGACCGTCCGGCGCCGATCAACGCGTAGCAGCTGCGAAGGCCCGGCCGTGCGTTGCAGCTGTACCAGGTCCGATAGCGGCACCACGCCTTGCCGCGGCGTGACCACGGGCGTCGCACCTAACGACTCCGGCGTATCCCATTCATTCGCACGCAAAATCATGTTGTAGCTTTTTTCGCCGTCAAAATAATCGCCTACGTACATGCCATCGCCCAGCGCTCTCACGATGCTGGCCATGTCCTGTCGACTCCAACCGACCTCGGCCAAACGCCGCTCACGCGGCAACAGCGACAGCTCCGGCTGTGCGAACTCAAGCCCCGGAACAGGCCGCACCTGCGCCTCGGGTAAATGTTCGGCGATCGCTTGCATGCCTTTGTTCGCGGCCTCGAACATCGCCTCGATATCGCGACTTTGAATGTTCACGTCAATCGCCCGGCTGGCACCAAGCCCCTCGAAAATAGCAGCACGCGAAATAAACGCTAATGTGTCCGGAAAGCCCGAGAAGACCTCGCCGTTCAGTACTTCTAGCAACGCGTCCAACTCCCCGCGGTGCTCAGCCTCACCGCCCATAAATCCAAAACTGCCGAACACGCCCATAAAAAAATTGGCGGCGGCGGGTTGCGCCTCCCCTCGCAGGTGCCGGCCTATGCGTTCGTTCACCACATCCACAAACTCGCGGCGACTGGTCTCGTGGCTCTGCCCCGGCGGTGGCAGAATAAAACCGAAGGCAAAATTCTGCTTACCTTCGGGCAGGTAGTCTGCCTGCGGGCGTAACCACACGGTAAGCAACACACCGAGCAGCAGCAAGCCGCCGATCCAGCCGAAGCGACGCGCCGGCGTATCGGTGGCCCGCATGATATTTGCTGCGCCGCTATCCCACCAGCTCGCATGCGGATCGGTGCGCGAACTGCCTTTTAACCAGGCCGCAGCGGCGGTCGGCACAATGGTGATGGCAATCAGCAGCGAGGTGAGCACGGCCGTCGCCAGCGTAAAGGCCAGATCGGAAAACAGCTGGCCCGCAATGTCTTTGATAAAAAGTATCGGCAGAAAAATCGCGACCGTGGTCGCGGTAGAGGCGACCAGTGCCGCCCATACCTGCTCGGTCCCCGCGTGCGCCGCGTCCTCGCCCTGCCGGCCCTGCTCGCGCAACCGTACGATATTCTCCAGCACGACGATGGCAGCGTCCATCACCATTCCCATCGCAAAAGCCAGGCCAGCAAGTGAAATGATATTCAGTGTTCGCCCGGAGATATACAGCGCGGCAAACGCCAGAAACAAGGAGACCGGGATCGCCAAGGAGACAATAACGGTGGCACGCCATCGGCGCATGAACCACCACAAAATCGCCACCGCCAGCGCAATGCCAGCCAGTAGATTCCAGCGCAGCATGCGGATGGACTGCTTGATGTAAACGGTCTCATCGTAGTCCTGCTCGATAAACAGGCCAGCGCGTCTGGCCGGACCGGCATCCAGTTCTGCCACCACGCGCTTTAGATCCTCCATGACGGCAAGCACGTTTACGCCACTGTCTGCTTGTGCGTTGATGGCAATGGAAGGGCCCCCGTTTTGGCTTAGGGTGCCGCTGCTGTCCATCAGCGTACGCTCTACCGTGGCAACATCCGACAAGCGCACAGGCTGCCCGTCGCGCCAGGCCAGCACCATACCGGCGAACTCATCCAGATCGTATTGGCCGTTGTAGCGCACGGTGTACTCACGCCGGCCAACGTCGGAGAATCCGCCGCTGGCGTCCGTGTTGTTACCTGCCAGCCGCGCGATATTTAGGATATCGATGTTGTAAGCCGCCGCCTGATACGGATCGAAGGTGATACGTACCTCGCTTGGCCGCCCGCCGAACGCGGCGGAATCGGCGATACCGGCCACCCGCTCAATGCGCGCCTGGATCACATCTTCGGCAAAATCCTGAAACTGCGCGATGTCTACGCCACTGCCCGGCAACGCGCGCAAGGAGAACCAAGCGATAGCTGAACCGAACTCGCCGCGCCCAGCGTAGATGATCGGCTCATCCGTATCCGGCGGGTACCGCGGCACGCGGTTCATGCGGTTCATCACTTCGATCAGGGCGCGTTCCAGCTCAACGCCCACTTCAAATTCCAAGTTAATGCTGGCGGAACCGCGCGAGGCCGTGGTCTCCATCCGCTTGAGCCCGGCCAGACCACGCAAGGCATCTTCCTGCGGCTCCAGAATCTGCGACTCCACCTCTTGTGGCGCGGCCGCACGCCAGTTGGTGTTGATCTGGATAATGGGCCGCTCGACCGTCGGAATCATCTGGATCGGCAGACGAGTGAGCCCGATGGCACCGAACAACAGCACCAGAAGAACGGCGACAATCACCGCAACGGGGTTAACTAGCGCTTGACGAGTGAGGATCATGCTGGAGACGAGTAATTAGTGTGGCGACAACTTATCCGTCGAGTGTAGCACCGCAAGGGGCGCTCAACCGTCTCGCCGAAGGTTCTGGCGCGCCCAGATCCGGACCTGTGCTCAAGCTGGCGCGCGCCGGTGCGAGGAGCAGGCGACGTGGAAGCCAGGTGCTGGCAGATGCCTCTTTGTTAGCGCCCGTGCTCTGCCAGCATCTCGTCTATAAAGGCCTGCCAGATTTTGTTGGGCTCCCACACGGCCAGCAGCGCCTTGCGCGCCTGCTCCGGCGGCTCGCCCAGATGGATAACCCGATGCAGGAAAGTCATGCTCGACGCTCGGTAATTGGCCGCGCATTGAATCAGCACGTGCGTATCCGGGTTGGCCTCGAGCACCTGGGAGAATTTGGCAAAATCCTCGGCCTTGGGCGCTTTCCAGTCCATCGGCACATGGGCCCAGTCAATCCCGGCCTGCTGCACCCGTCCGCGCTGCCCTTTCGGCGGCTTCGGGCGCAGGTCGATGATGAGTTCTACACCCTGGGCCTGAATTTTCGCCAGCCCACCGTCAGTAAAATGCCCGCCGGAGGCCAACGTGTCGTCAATCCGGTGGAAATTCATGACGGGTCCGCTGTGCGCCCCGTGCTGGGCGGCAGCCATACCTGGAATGAGACACAGGATAGCGAAGATACGGGTTGTCATAGCGGTCATGGGCGGAACCTTGGCATCGACTCGGAGGCCTATTATGCGGGGATCATTTTGCGCCGACCATATATCGTGATGAACCTGCGCACGGTCGGGGCGTAGATATCGGCTCTCCCTGTAAAGCGGGCGGGCGGCTTTATCTGAGCATCGAGAGCTGTGACTTTGCCTGTTCGCGCAGCGCATTGATGGCTTCGGCCATCTGTTGATTGTGGGCACGCTGCGGATCTTGTTCCGCCAGATAATTCACGTGATCCTCCCAGGCCTCGAACAGCGCCTGCGAGCGTTCGTTGGCCGGCTCGGGCATCAAAGAACCCAAATCTCGCAGCACCGATGCCAACCCCCAGCCCATAATCTGCAGATCCTGCCCGGCGCCGTCGCCGTAGGAAATCTGATCCGTGACCGACTGTAACTCGCCCAGGTGCTGCAACATTTCAAACGCCGCAAACCGCAAGTTGCGATTGGCCTCGGATTGCTCATTACGCCAGCTGTTGTAGCCCAGGCTGATCAGCGCGATGGTCAGGCTGATCAATGCCACCGCGTTGCGTTGAATTTGTTCGCCAAAAGTCATCGTCTCACTCTCGGTTGATATCTGAATCGCGGCGCGCGACGCCACATGTGCCCACGGCACGATCGCCGTACCGTACCAGTAACCGCCCGCTGCCTTTTGGTAACAGTTGGCTGTTGAACGTTGTATCTTCAGCCCTGTAATAGTCACTTGCTATCATATCGAAAAATTAAACTGCCTAAACGCTATCACAGGGTCGCGTGCAACCTTATCACCCGCGAGCGGGCCAGTTCGAAAGCGGACGATTCGACAATTCTGCCGGACGACTTCGCACACCATTCCTCCCTACCATCCCAATGGTCTGTTCGGGCTCGACTGGCAGCGTCGAGTGGTGTCGCAGTCCCCCCGCCCTCCGCTGCCGGCGACCCGAATTCTTCGCGGTTCTAAGCTTGAAGCTGTGATCGCCGATGGCGCCCGGGCGGAACGCCGAAGTGCTCCTTGAATATTCGTGAAAACGCCGCATCGGAGGCGTACCCCACCGCCTTACCAATGTCACGCAGGGTCAGGTGATGGTTCTGCAAAAGTGCATGCGCTTTTTGCATTCGCCATTCCGTCACGTAGCGGCCCGGGGTCATCGATAGCTTGTGCTTGAAGCGCTCCGCGAAAAGGCTGCGCGATAATCCCGCCACTTCGGCCATCCGCTCCAGTGACCAGTCTACGCCCGGATTGCTATGTACCGCGTTAAGCACCGGCCCCAGATTAGGGTCTACCAACGCCGTTAACGCGACCGAAGAGTCCGAATTGTCCTTCATGTAGGCACGCAGGATCTGGATGAATATCACTTCTGACAAGCGTTGCAATACATCTTCAAATCCAGGCATGCCGTCGCGCGCTTCAGCGTTGACCGTTGCCAGCAGCGGTGTCAGCCAATCGAACGCCTGCCCGTTGGGCGGCGAGATATGAATCAGACGCGGCAGAGTCGACAGAATAGGATGCACCAGCGAGCGCTCAAACCCAAAGTGGCCGCAAACAAGCTCATGTTCGACAGCACCCTCGCCATATTGCATGCAGCCAACACTGCTATGGGTAGCCTGCGCCAGCACATCTTCAAGCGCTGGTGCGGATGAGTTGGGTTCGTTCGCCAGTGTGTGAGCACTACCGTGCGGCACCAGAACCAGATCGCCTTCGGAAAAGAACACGCTTTCGCCCGACGGCAAACCTATCCACACGCGACCGCGGCCGACAAGATGAAATCTAATGTACTGATGTTCCTCAGGCACTGCGATGGCGAATTTGCCACCCAACTGGGCCCTGAAGTAAAGGTTCGATCTCAACCTAATGACTGAAAGAACGTCGGTCAGTATGTCCACGCGACCCTACCTTTCCTCATGCGGGCTCAATTTCAACGGCTTTCCTCGAAGAACAATTTCAGCGCTACGGCATTGTTGAATCGCTCTTCCTTCGCGGCGTACACGAACGTCACCACGGGCACCTCTAGCTCAGCAATTGTACTAAGCAGCTCGCCTTTCCCACGCAATTCGCAGTGGTAGCGTCGTTTGAACTCCGCCCACTTACGAGGATCGTGGTCGAACCATTTTCGCAGCTCGCCCGATGGCGCAATGTCTTTTAGCCAGAGCTCTACCTGCAGACCGGCCTTTGGAACACCACGCGGCCACAACCGATCAACCAGAATACGATAACCGTCTTTCAATTCAGCGGCCGAATACGCACGTTTGATTCGAATATCGAAACCCATACATCGTCATGGTACTCGAGCTAAAAAATCCGCTCAACGACTTCGTTGGCCCACATAAAAAAGGCGCGATACGCACTGTAACGTGACCGGCCGAAAAGAGGGCCGCACTCCCTAGCAATCGTGGACGATTCATCAAAGACGCCGGACGACTTCGTAAACTGGTTTCACTTAGGATCATGCGAGATCCGTTGTTTTGACGGGCCGGTAAACACGACAGTTCAGGAACGATGCTGTTCAAACGATTAACCAGGGGACGAATCAATGGTTTCGGACAAACCCGTAGTAAGCAGGATTAAGGCACTGACCCTATTGGTCACCGCTGTATGTATTGCGTTGTTCGTGAGTCTTGCGTACTCCGCGACAGATTCATCATGGGGACCCAAATACAACGAGAAAGGTGAGCTCGTACTCCCAACTGACTACCGCCAGTGGGTGTTTCTGGGGTCTCCGCTGACCCCGCACGCATTAAACGGTGGCAAAGCTGGATTCCCCGAATATCACAACGTGTATGTTCAGCCGCAGGCATTTGCAATCTACCAGGAGACGGGCGACTTCCCTGAAGGCACAATTCTGCTTAAGGAACTGCAACTAACTATAGAAGGCACCAATCCTGACGGATCGCGCGCCGAGGTCTCAGGGCGTGGGTACTTTCCGGCCGCTCTAAACGGCATCGATATTTCGGTCAAGGACAGTAAGAAATTCAAAGGCACCAACGGCTGGGGCTTCTTCAACTTCGGTCACCACCCACCCCCATACGCCGCCTCCGCACCAGCATTACCTAAAGAGGCATGTGCTTCGTGTCATATCGCAAGCGCGCAGAACATGGTGTTCAAGAAGTTCTACCGACCTATCCTTGATGCCCGTTAAACGCTACCCACGCCGGATCGACGAGGGCGATCACCCCGGCATAAATCCAGGAGAGCCACGGTGAGCCAAGTAGCCATTGACGGGTATTGTCCCGTCGCCTATTTCCTCGCAGGCCGACCGCTAAAAGGCAATGCTGAATTCACCTCGGCCCACGCTGGAAAAATCTACCATTTATCCAGCGCGGGTGCCAAAGTTGCGTTTGATGCCGAGCCGGCACAATTCGTGCCGGCGTTTGATGGCGCATGTGCGTTTGGCATGTCTATCAGCGAGGCGTTTCCAGTCGATCCAACTAACTACAAAATTGTGGGCGGCCGGTTGTTCCTGTTCTTAAGAAATGATCTGATTGACGGACTGCAGCTATGGAACGACGGTAATGAGGCCCGGTCCATTGCAGCGGCAGAGACCTATTTTTCCACTTAAGACCAAGAATGCGCCCCGATGCCCCGCTGCGATTTTCGATGGGAACTCATCTTAAGTAATCTTCCAAAAGGCTCACTTCGTCCCGATACCCAACTACGCAGCGTGCCCCCTTATCGCCGACGTAATCGCAGGCGTGCACCCGTAGCAGTAGAGACCGTTCAGCAACGTCTGTTTCAATTGTTTCGCGCTCACCCAACCCGGCATCTTTGCAATCCAGTGCGCCGGCATGCCCCGCAATGAGGGAGACTGTTTTCGATTTAGTGGCGTTGGCGACAAAGGCGCAGACCCCCAACAGTGCCAGAGGAGCTCCGATCGTCGCAATCAATCCTATCCGGCAGCACGTTAGTCCATTCATTGCTCGCTCCTTCGTACTAAGCCTGGTTGAGTGTTGATTCAACCATGGCCCCAATTGTTCCACCCTAGCGTTATAAGCGCTCTCGATGAGAACATTCTATGTAGATGAGCAACTATTTTTGGTGGCATGCAACCAAAATCTGGTTGGTTGAGCAATGGTGGCAGTGCGGCAACCAGGCAAACGTGCTACGCAGGTTAAACCACCTTCTTATCGTCTTCGAGACGTTGACAGCCCCAATGGCCACAGAGACTGATTGTTGGTACTGAGGAACGCATCTAAAATCTGATGATCGAACGCCTGAAACGGATGCACAGAGCCCTCTTGCGTTGGCTGCTTCAGCGTAGCGATTGTCGCGCGAAATTCGCATGGCGTGTAGATCCCAGTGAGTGTCAAAAGACTGCTTGCACTCACTTCCCCCGAAGAGGTTACCTTCGCTATGTAGGTATTGGAAAGCATGGGCGTGCCGAGATATTCAGAAACCCCACAAAGCCCGCCAACCAAGTTGACGTTGTCAATTAGGCGAAAAGTACCCTGCCATACCATTTTTGTTGCCAGATCCTTGCCCAGCAAAATATAGTTTCCACGCTTTCTGCAAGGAAGCATGTATCCAGCAGATGTTGCCTGGTTATTGTCGCGAATCGGACAGTACCGATTACTGATGAACATTGGTGCCTTGTTATGAGCTCTAATCTTCATCTCGCTCACAACAATCACCAGCTCTTTGTCGAACGAGTAATCATGCCTTACGGACAGATACGTTCCGCACAATTGCTTGATGGCAGCAGAAAGATCTGCTCTGGCGACCCCGAGCTCACCCCGCAACTGTTTGGTTAGATCCGCATGATCGAACGCGGATGGAAGGTACAAACTAAGTATCTGGTGAAATTCCGAGAACTTCTTGGTTAAGGTACGGCGATTTTGGTCGCACTTGGAATATACGAATTTGAAAACAGTACGGCGATGCTTATCCGGCACCCCGTCGCCAGAGCGACGTCGCATCTTGGTTGCTGTGTGCTGACTAACATTCAGGACTCTGGCGACGGCGCGATCAAACTCATTTTTTGACGGTCCTAAACGTTCCTGCGCACGTCTTAAAAATCTCCCGAACTCTCGGCGAATTACGTCTGCTTGAGACGCTCTTGTTAATACTCGCATAAGAATGCTCCCCGTTAATTTTTTACCTCGGCCTTCATATTCACCCCTGTGTTTAGGCCTATGACAGAATCAAAAGTTCATCAACGAATTTTTGCGACAAGCGTAATATGCGCGCCCAGCAAGTCGCGACGCAAGTGACAGAAGTTCAGCGAGCTTAGGCGGCGCGAACGGACATACTGCCGGCGCATGTCGGCGGCAACATTCCGTCCGGTATGGCATTTCTGCCACAAAGAATCACTTGATGCGTTTTGTCACTGACGCATTCCGAGTACAGACCTACCTGGGCAAAAAACCCCAGCTTGAGACTTCTGATTGTGTGATGTACTGACTATCCAAACATAAGGGAGGAGTGTGTCATGAGTCGGTACATCAAACGTGTTGGCAAGCCACGATCACAAAACGTATGGCTGCGAGGCGTACTCATTGGCTCAGTCGCTGGGCTTTCAGCGATGGCATTCTTATTGTTGTCTCCCGCCATTCAGGCACGGCGCACGGACCAACAAGCCTTACGACCGATAATAAAGTCACCCACCAACACGGTACAGCTAGAACTGCTTCGACCGCAACAAGGCTTTTCGGTCGGCGGCACAGGGCGTGAGGATCGCGTAGGCGGGTCGGTAAGCAGAGCCGGTGATATTAACAACGACGGCATCGACGACTTTATTATCGGCGCAACGTCAATGGATCTTGAAACGGATCCGCCGGCTGGCGCGATTGGCTACGTCGTGTTCGGCGCCCAGGTTGTACGGGAGACCCTTGCGCTCAGCGCACTCGATGGAACAAATGGGTTTGCCATCATAGGTATGTACTCGCGTGAAGCTCTGACGGGCGCGATGGCCGCCGCCGGCGACATCAATGCAGACGGCATCGATGACCTGATCATCAGCGCCCCAGCCGCAGACCCGGGTGGACTCGTAGATGCAGGCGAGACCTACATCGTGTTCGGAAAGAACAGTAGCTTTCCGTCGGAGTTTGAACTGGCGCAGTTGTTACCCAGCAATGGCGGGGACGGAAGCGACGGATTTATCGTATCTGGTGCCAATCAAGGTGACCGCAGTGGCGTCTCCGTCAGCGGAATAGGAGACTTAAACTCTGACGGTGTTGACGATGTAGTTATCGGCGCCAGTTTTGCCAGTCCAAACGGGATAGACGCCGCAGGCGAAGCGTACGTCATCTTCGGAAGGAATACTGATTTCCCAGCGATTTTCGACGTCTCCACATTGGCATCACCGCTCGCGGGGGAGGCTGCCCAAGGATTTATCGCACAAGGATCCACGCCATTTGGTGCGTCAGGCGCCCAAGTAAGCAGGGCGGGTGATCTGAACAATGATGGCATCGCAGACCTGATCATCGGCTCGCCTTTCGCGGGGCCCGACGATCACGAAGGCGGCGGTGAAGGACATATCATCTTTGGTAGCCCGAACGGATTTCCAGCGGTGTACCCGCTCTCGTACCTGCTTCCCTCGGGAGGAGGCGACGGCAGCGCCGGGTTTGTTATGCGGGGCGCCAACCCATTAGATGCGCTAGGCAGCGCCGTAAGTGACGCGGGTGATGTCAACGGTGACGGCATCGACGATTTGTTGGTGGGCGCGCCCTTCGCGAGTACGCTTGATGGAAACATCACAGGCAGCGCCTATGTGCTGTACGGATCCTCACAAGGGTTCCCCGCGCTGTTCGACGCTGCGCAACTGCACGCTACGCACGGCGCAGATGGTAGCCTGGGATTTGTGCTGTACGGCAGTGAATCCCATCGAATCGGCGCAGCTTTGGCGGCCGTGGGCGACATCAACTCGGATGGTCGGGACGATCTGATGCTCGGTGCACCCACGAGCAACCTCAACGAGCCCGGCCGCAGTTACCTGATCTTCGGCCAACCATGGTTTCCAATCGAGTCGTTTGCGGCAGAACTGGTTGCAGCGCCGCAACGCAACGGTGTCCTGTACGTTGGCGCGCAGCCGGGCGATGACACGGGAGTGGCGGTCGCAGGAGTGGGAGACATCAACTTCGACGGCGCGAACGATATGATAGTGGGTGCGTCCAACCTCAGCGCGGGCGGTACAACGTCGGCAGGTAAGGCCTACGTCGTTTTCTTCAACGATCTACTTGGTGGCGGCCAGCCGTGCTGCAGCGGGTGCCCGTGGGCTGAGTGGCTACCTCCGGTTGAGGTAGGCCCGCCTGAGAATCCAGATGACGAGCAGGACGACGATTGTCCGCCGCGCGAGGATATCCTAACCCAGTAAAGTGGATTAGGATACTACGCCGCCGAAGCCGTCCGGCCAGGCAGCCAGCTGCGCACACTCGCATTATCGTAACTTGCCGTCGGAGGCATACTCGAAGAACGCCAGAAGCGCGTTAGACGCCTCGCCTAGGGGACGGTATCGCGTGTCAGGTTGGCTACCCAGCACATACAGTGATTGCGCCGCGCCTAGCTCGCGAATCTGACTTACTGTCAGACTGTAGTAGGCCTGAACGGCGCCCGCCACAGGCGCGGGTATGACATCCAAGCGATTCGCGCCCCCGCCCACGCGAACGAACGACAGCTGCAACTGCATCGGTACACTGTCCAGCATAAGCGTGACGCGTTCCAGCGCGTGATGGTTGTCAGTCTGCTGACGGTCAACCGTGCTCCAGAACACCATCGACAGGTAGTAGTTGAAATCGCCGCTGCGGTTGATTTCGACCGGCGTAAGCTGAAGATAATCACCTACATTAACGCCCAGCGCTGAAGCCTCGTCCGCCAACAACAGCGGTTCAACCAGCGCGGTAATGACGATGGCGACGTCCTCCTCCATGTACTGCGTCAGCACCGCGCGTTTACCCAGGGCACAACCGGCCAGGGCAACACTCGCAGCCAGCAGACAGGCTCCCCTAAAATACATAACGGTATCCGAGGTTCAGAAAGTACGCCTTGGTTTCATCGTTAAACTCAGGCAGCCTGCGCTCGGCGAACAGGCCGCCGACTTCTAACTCAAAGTGGTAACGATCGCGCCAACGGTATTGCAGGCGCAGTCGCGGCGAGTACACCCATTCCACCGTGGCATCCGCCAGCGTTTCGCGCCGATCAATACGGATTCTCGGATTGGCGCGGAACCCCCCAAATGGGTAACGGAAATCCAGCGTCAAACTGGTGGTGCGCCGACTGCTCGTGTCGCTGAGTCGTAAGCCCAAAATCGACATATCCCCTTCTTTGAACATGCTGTACGCCATCAACTGCGTATTGAAATATAGGCTGTCGTAGGCGGGCGTACCCGGCACTCCGCCGGAGGCGATAGTCTCGGAAATCTGCGTGCCCTGCAGATCGGCCGTCACCTGAAACTTACTCCCCAGTGGCCGCGACAGCCCCACGCTGTAGCTGGTGCTGATGGCCGTGCGATCCAATGCAAGTTGCTCAATCTCCTGCGGAGAGAACTCCAGCGCCAGCGCCTCGATACTGGTGGCGGCCTGGCCCACCAGCGCCGCGGTGGTGGTGAGGAACGGGCTGCGTCTGCGGTCCAATGACGCATTTAGCGATAGCTTGGCGGGCAAACGCCAATTGCCCAACGCATACAGAGTGCCCAGCTCGCCAAAGCCCAGATCGTAATCAACCACGGCCGCAAAATGGCGTGTGTCATCAACGTAGCGCACTTCCCCGCCAACCGCCTGGCGCTCCTGCACGCCCTCATTGTGCTGCTCGATGTAGAAGGCACCAACATCCCAGGCGTCGGCCACATCATCCAACTCAACACTCACCCCGTAGAACAGGCGCGCGTCGTCGAACCCTTCGCGTGTGGTATACACCGGATGCCCGGCACTCAAGTTCAGCCCCACGCGATCGCTTACCGCGTAGCTGGCGTGCAGGCCGTCAAAGCGCCCGAGGACGCCGCCGGTCCTGCGGGACTGGCGGCCCAGGCGCAACCCCAGACCGCGCTCGCGCAGATGCGCGTTCAGGTACGCATAAGCGATACGTGTCTGACTGCCCGGGCCTTGGTCCTCATCTAGAAAATCGTACCAGTAGCTGGCAGCCAGGCGGCTGTCCAGCGCCACCGTCGCCCCGTCGCGACGGGCCCGCACGTCAACATTGGAAATAAGCGACGACTGAGTAGTGCGATCGGCCGCGTCGCCCACAGTCAAGTTGTCGCGACGGTAGTACTGGGAGAAGTTCGAGTTGAGCCGCCAGGGACTGCCGTCTTGCGGGTTGGCTGCAGCCAACGCCCCTACTGCGCCGGGTGCTGCGCGTTGTCCTGCACGCAGAGCGGCCAGGCGTTGTCGCACTCTCGCTGCACCCTCACCCTGCGGATACTGTTGCAGGTAGCGTTCGTATTCGGCTTTGGCGTGCGCCAATTGCCCGCCGCGCTCTCTCGCGAGTGCCAGAAACTCCTGGGCATCAGCGCTGAAAAGGTGATCGGAAAACCCAAGCACCTTGGTATAGATGGCCACCGCGCGGCGCAAATCACCGCCTGCCATTGCCTGACGTGCCTGTTCCATCAAGGCACGCAGTTTTTCATCATCCGAGCGCTGCGTGCGCGGCGGTTGGCTGCGATCGAAGGCGGTCGCGCCGCCGATGGCCGGGGCAGCAGGCGCTGCCCGTGCAGCCAACGTCGCAGACGCGCCGAGTCGGCCACTCTGGCGGTGTGCCTGCAACACTTCATCCAACGGCGCCCGAGCCACCCAGGCGCGCGGATAGCGTACATGCAACCGCGCCAAGGCTTCGCGGGCCTGCGCTTCAGTGTGGAAAAACCCGACGCGCATCCGGTGCCAAGGCGTGGCCTTGATCTGCACTTCGGTGACGTACACCAAGGCATCCTGCGGCAGCTCGTCTGATGGAAACTCATCGATGGCCGGGGCGCCGCGCGTTGACTGCAAATGCACCACGTAACGGGCATCCTTCCTGGAGGTCTCGGGCTGGCGCACCGTGCCCACCTCTCGCTGCGCGGGTTGGCTGAGCACTACCTGCAAGCCAGGCGCTGAGGCTACCGGCAGCACATTGAACATCCAGGCCCGATCGAACTCAAGCACGAGCTCCGGCCCACCCGCGCCCGCACCGTCGTACCCGACCAGGGTCAGCCCGATTGTTTGTCCATCCTGCACATGAATCGTTTGCCGCGCCAGCAGCGAAGCAGTGTTAGCCGCCGCGCACAGCGCTGTCGCCTCGAGGGCGATGCGCAAGGTCCGCGAGGGCTGCTCGGGCCAATGCATGCGGTACTGTGCCGGGCATACAAAGCGCATCACGATGCGCCCGCCAGCGGCCTCAGCGTGCCCGCTGACCTGATCAATCAGCCCCTGTGCAGCGTCACTGGGGGACGTCCATAACAGGGCGGTTAGCGCCGCAAGCGCAGCGCGCAGGCGACGATGGCGCGGCAAATCAATCGAATTCATTTCAATCGAATTCATTGTCGTTGGCTCGATGTTCCGGACCCGGGCGGAAATCACGGATAGTCGTGAGCGTCGGGTCCGAGTAAAGGTGGCAAGCACCACTGCAATCGCGCAACTCACTCACACTGTAGTGAGTGCGCGGGTTCTCGGTCTTATCGTGTTCGTCCGCCTCGTAGTCGTTGGCGTGGCACGCTGCACAGTCAGGTGCGTATGCCGGGGACGGCCAGTTCAGCACCTCGTTGTTGTTGGTGTGGCAGTCTGTGCAATCTAGATTACCCCGATGGTCACCAGGATAGCCTGCAGAGTTGTGTACGAAAATCAGCGGCGTCCACTGGTCGGTGCGGTGGCACACGTCGCACTCTGCAGTAGTGATGAAGTGGCCGTTGTCCTTACCCTCGGCGATCACACCGTTGTGGCAGCTCGAACACGACCCGATTACCGCATCGTGATCGAAGTTGGCGGGTACCCAGGCGACGGTGGTATGGCAATCATCACACTCGGCCACGGTGCTTACATGCGTATTGTGCTTGCCTTCGGCGACCATCCCATCATGGCAGCTGCTGCAACTGCCAGGCAGTACGCCATCGTGATCGAACACGGCGGGACTCCACGCGTTGGTGGTGTGACAATCATCGCAAGCGTTGCCTGACGGGATGTGGTTGGGTGTCTTGCCCGTGGCAATCACGCCGTTGTGGCAAGTCTCACAACTGCCGAGCACCTGAGTGTGATCAACCGCGGTCGGTGGGCTCCAGAACGTGGTCGCATGACAGTCCTCGCATAAACCCGTGCTGGCGATGTGTGCCGGATGCTTACCGGTCGCGATCACCCCGTCGTGGCAGTTCACGCAACCGTCCATTAGCGAATCGTGATCGAACACCGCCGGCAGCCATGCATTGGTAGTGTGGCAGTCGTCGCATGCCTCACCGGACGGGATGTGAGCGGCGTGTTTGTCTTCTGCCAGGACGCCGTTGTGGCAGCTCTGGCAGGCGCCAAGCACCTGAGTGTGATCGACAGTGGTGGCCGGGGCCCACATGCTGACCGCATGACAGTCTTCGCAAACGTTGGTGGTTTGCAGATGACCCGGGTGTTTACCGGTCGCGCTCGTGCCATCGTGACACAAGGCGCAACCATCACTAACACCGTTGTGATCGAAAACCGCGGGCACCCAGGCATTGGTGGTGTGGCAGTCATCGCACGCGTTGGTTGTGGGGATGTGCGTGGGCGGCTTTCCGCCTGCCACCACACCATTGTGGCAACTCTCGCAGCTACCCAGCACCTGAGTGTGATCCACCCGGGTGATCATGTCCCAGGCGGATGTGACGTGGCAGTCTTCACACACCGCCGTGGTGGCGATGTGTTGAGGATGTTTTGTACCGGCCGTAATCCCGTCATGACAACTGATGCAGCTATCGAGGATGCCAGCGTGATCGAAAACCGCCGCCTCCCATAGGTCAGTGCGGTGGCAATCGTCGCAAGCGGCATTCGTAGGCAGGTGTTGCGGCGACTTGCCGCTCGCCTGGACACCGTTGTGACAAGTCGCACAAGCAGTGAACACAGCCGTGTGATCCATGCGCAGCAGTGGCGTCCAGGCATTGGCGGTATGACAGTCTTCGCAGGCATCACTGGACTGGATGTGGGTTGGCGGACGCGCTGAGGCGCGGGCCCGGCCGCCTGGCGAATGACAGGTGGCGCAATCGCGAGGCGTGGCTTGAAAAACCCCACCCACATGGCAGCTGGTGCAGTCGACGATGCGATGCGCATCATCAAGCGGAAAGCCAGTCGTAAAGTGATCGAATTGGCTGGTCGCTTGCGCAAACGAGAAGCTCGCGCCAAGCAGACCAAGCGCCATCAGACTGACGCGCGCGGTCCATCGCCTGCCACCAAACGCATTAGCGAACATCGTGCAACTCCTCAAATGCGCGCGTGGTGTGGCAGCGGGCGCAGTCGCTGCCAAACTCGCCGTCGTGCACATCGTCGCGGGCGTGACACTGTGTGCAGGCCCAACGCTTGGTACGGGCAGCGAAGCGTTCGATGGGTTGGTTGTGACACTGCTCGCAGGCCAACGCACTATGCGCGCCGTCCAGAGCGAATTGCGTCTGCGTATCGTGATCGAAAAACCAGAAGTCCCAGCCGGCCGGGTTGTGGCAAAGCTCGCACCGGTTGGCCTGCGTTTCGCCGTGCGGGTCCTCTGCACGATGGCAGGCATCGCATGCTGTGTCCGCCTCAGAAAACACCTGCGAACGATGGCAGTCATCACATGCCACCTCGGCATGGTTGCCGAGTAGCGGAAAGCGGGTGAGGTCATGATCGAACAACACGTCGCTCGCCCAGTCGCGTTCGTTGTGGCAGCGCTCGCATTGCTTGCCCTGGGTGCCGTCGTGCACGTCGTCGGCGGCGTGGCAAGCGTAGCAGTCGGGCTTTAAGGCGACCTCGAACACGGGTTCGACGTGGCAGGCCTCGCAGACTGCCTGCGCATGCTCTCCTTGCAGCGCATAACCGCTGGCCTGCTCATGATCGAACTCCGCGGGTGCCCAGGCCTCGACCGAATGGCACTGCTCGCACATCTCAGCGAAATGCCCCTGGTGCGCGTCGTCGTCCCGATGGCACGAGTAGCAATCCGTGGCCAGCGCGTGTGTATACGGATCTTGTTGATGGCACTCTTCGCAGGCCAATCCGTCATGAGCCCCGAGCAGTCGAAAATCGGTATCGCGGTTGTGGTCAAAGCTCACCACCTGCCAATCGTGCGGTGAGTGGCAACTTTCGCAGGCCAGCCCGTGGCGCCCGTCGTGCACATCATCGGCGCGATGGCATCCCTCGCACTGCGTGGGCGTGCGGGTAAAGGTGTGGTCTGCGTGGCAGTCCAGGCAGGCGGCGTCACGGTGTCCACCGATCAGCTGGTAACCGGTGGTATCGTGATCGAAGGGTGCATCCGACCACTGGGTTTCGCGATGACAATCCTCGCAGGTCTCGCCAAGCTGCCCTTCGTGTGCATCGTCCTTCCGATGACAGTCGATACAGGCCCCCGGAGCATCGCGCCATGCTGAGGTGGCATCGTGGCAATCAGCACAGGCGACTTCACGATGGCTGTCGCGCAGGTGAAAGTCCGTCAACTTATGATCAAACCGTTCTATATCAAGGGCGACAATATCGGCGCTACGCCCTTCGTGCTCGGTGTGACAAGCGATACACCGGGCAGCCTGTACGTCGTCCGATTTGCCATGAAACCCGTGACCCGCGCTCATGTCTTGGTCAATCGGCTCGTGACAATCGCGGCAAAGCCTGTCCTGCTCGGACTTGCGAAACGGCGTGTGACACTGACGGCATGCCGATTCGTACTCCGCGTGCGCCTGCGTGAGCGGGCCGGGCATTACCAGTGTTTCGATGTCAGCGGCGTGGGCTGGTATTGCTGCGATTACCATGATCAAGCTTCCTACCAGTGCGATGGCGGTGAATTTTACGGATCCCATCAAATCGGCAACTAATACATATGCACAGCAAGCACATGCAAAATCGCCGTGAGCAACATCATCAAAAACAGCGGCAGGTGAAACACATGCCAAAGGGCGAACAGTCGCTCGAAAAAGTTGAACTCCGCCACCTTCCGGACGTTAGCCAGGTGCGTACGCAAATGGCGGCGGGTCATGCGAATCAGTTTCCGCCGCTGCGTGGCGACGGCGGGCGAGCGGCGGGCGCGCAGCTCGAACTCTCGGCTGATCAACGCACTGAGGCGCCAGTAACTGATCCGCGTGCGTACGGCCCAGATGAACGGGCACGCAAGCGCCGCCAGCACATTCGCCGGCGGGCGCAAGGCCTGCTCGTTCAATACATCAAGCGCCTCACGCAGCGGTGGCAGAAGCGAGGCCGGCGTTCGTCCGGGTTCCCGCAGCCTCACTTCCAGCTCGCTCAGCGAGGCACGACGCCCGTACAGCCCGTAGTGAATGCGTGTGTAGATATAGCGCCCGACAAGCCCGCTGGCGGCGACCGCCAGCATGCAGATCAACGCGATGCTGCTATTGGTGGACCCCAGAGAAAAGTTGCTGTGATATAGCACAAACAGCGGCCCCAACACCCCAAACACCATGTGCACTCGGAACCAGGTCCGAGTGCTGCCTAACCAGCGCGCCCGCGGCAGGCGCTTTCTGAGCGGATAGATCAGCAGCAACACCATGAGTGATGCGCCGATGATACCCAGCCAATAACCCAGACCTGACTCGGCGTCGACCGGCAGGCGTGCGCGGTGTAACCAGCCGTAACCGATCGCCCCAACGGTCAGCACCGCGAATAACACGGTTGGACGACTCACCCCCGGCGCAGTGGTGAGCGCTGAAGCCGGGCGAGAGGGTGCGGTGGGGGACGGCGAAGTGGCCATACTCTGCGTGGACATGACAATCGTGCGCTGGCTACCGCGAGGCTAGAGCGGCGCCGCCACGATCAGTTGCACCGGCACCAAAGTCGTCGAATCATCAACTGCTATTTCTACGCTTTGTGAAGTGAGGTCGCCGGGCTGCGCGGTGGCATCACCAGATTTTGAGATGCGCGCCATCACCGTCACCCGCTGGAAATCTGACAAACGATGGGTAGCAAGCATGGCCAGCCCGTCGTGCAGCGCAAAGTCCAACGGCATATCGCTCGCCTGCGCGCGCATCACTGCCAGAGGCATGGGCGGGCCGTCCACCGCTTTGGCGAGTACGAACACCGTGTCCTTCGGCTCGATCAGGTGGGCCAGAGCTGGATCGAGCCGCACGGTGCCAACCACGCTGGGCAAGCTATCCGTTGGCTGCGCCGCAACGACGCCAGCGCGCCAATCAAGTTGGCCGGCGAGCAACTTGTCTTGGGCACCGAGCATCACGGCTTGTCTATATGCGTCTACCGCCTTGTCCGGGCGACCGAGGTGATGATAGGACTTGGCCAGCAGCAGCCAGCCACCCGGATCCGCCGGGTTGCGCTTCAACCGCTTCTCCAATCCATTGAGCAAGCTCCCAACGGAAGGCGAACCGGTACTGGCCGGCGCCACCGGCGCTGCTCGCGGCGCAGCGGTGCGTGCGCTGTTCGCAGGATTATGCGTCGCCGCGCTGGGCGTGCCCCAGAACAGATACCCCCCGATGGCCAGCGCCGGCAAAAACACGGCCGGAACACATGCCCAGAAGGTTTGGCGCAGACTGTGCGCACGGGCGGTGAGGGGCACCAGCAATAGCAGAACAGCAAGCCCGGACATCGCCGCAATAATCGACCATAGCAATACCGTCATGGCACACTCCGCGAGGATAAATATACGGTATATGTGCCAGTAATGCACATATACCGTCAATCTGTCGCCTGCTGGCAACGCTTCGAAGTTTGGCGCGGATGCTGCCAGGGTAGGCTTCCAGGTCGTGTTTTCAGCCCCAACAACGACCTCTCGTAAGCCTGCAGCGGAGCGCACAAATTAATGGCGACCGACAATTTGCTGACCCTTGCCTACCTGGCTCCAGCGGCACTGATTATTGTTTGGTATCTGGGTGGCCGTGCGCGGCGCCAGCGCGTAAGCCTGGCCACTGCCGAGGCGGCGCGCGAGGCCGGCCTGACGGAGCCGGCATCGCTGCATCCGATCATCAATCCCTCGGTCTGCATTGGCTGTGGTGCATGCGTGACGGCCTGCCCGGAACAGCCGGCCCATCAGGTACTGGGGTTGATTGACGGCAAGGCGCACCTGGTTGGCCCTACCGACTGCATTGGTCACGGGGCGTGCCAGCGCGCGTGTCCGGTAGACGCAATCACACTGGTGTTCGGAACTGAGCGCCGTGGGGTGGATATCCCTGTGGTGAATCCTAACTTTGAGACCAACGTGCCCGGCATTTTTGTCGCGGGCGAACTGGGTGGTATGGGCCTGATCCGCAACGCCATCGAACAGGGCCGCCAGGCGTTGGAGTCGGTACGCCAACTGGATGGCATCGGCCTGGGCAATGACGACACGCTAGATGTCGCCATCATCGGCGCCGGGCCGGCGGGCTTCGCCGCCTCTCTGGGTGCGATGGAGCATCAATTAAGATTTGTGACTATCGAACAAGACACACTGGGCGGCACAGTGGCGCATTTCCCACGCGGCAAGCTGGTGATGACGCAGGCAGCGCATCTGCCGATCGTCGGCGCGGTGCGCTTCGGCGAAACCAGCAAAGAAAAGCTACTCGGCTTCTGGCGGGGCGTAGAACGCAACACGGGGCTTAGCGTTAAGTACAAAGAACGGGTGGAGCACATCGAGGCCGAACCGCACGGACAAGGCTTTGTACTTCGCACGACGCGCGGCCAGTACCGAAGCCGCAGTATTCTGCTTGCCATCGGGCGTCGTGGCACCCCACGCCAACTAGGGGTTCCCGGCGAACACCTGCCCAAGGTTACTTACCGCCTAATCGATCCACATCAATATGCCGGTCAGCATGTACTTGTTGTGGGTGGCGGCGACAGTGCGCTGGAAGCGGCAATCGCTGTTGCCGAGCAGCCGCACACTCAAACGACCCTCTGCTACAGGTCCGGAGCGTTTACCCGCGCCAAAGGAAAGAACCGCGCACGGATCGACGCGCTTGAACAAAGCGGAGCTCTAGGGGTATTGCTGAGCGCCAATGTCCGTTCGATCAGCGAACATTCTGTGCTGATCGACGCAGTTGACGGGCCAGTCGAGCTGCCGAACGATCAAGTGATTATCTGCGCAGGCGGCATCCTGCCAACCGGGTTTTTGAAAGATATCGGAGTGGAAGTACAAACCAAGTACGGCACCGCCTGAGACGACGTCAAGCATCTCGAGATCAAAAGAACCCGTACGTGAAATCGTCAGTGGGTCTAAGTCGGAGAACTCACCACCATGTTTGCAACCGCCTAACGCCGTAGACATCACAAATACTCCTACACAAATCCGAAGCCAATCAGTCATCGTTACCCTGCTCATCTAATCTGTGACTATCCTCAGCGGTGAGATCGAGTTCGTAAACATCTTTCAGTTTCTCAATCTTGCCGAGGGTAGTATCGGAAAAAGGCGCCTTGCCTTCGAAACAATGCAGCGCCATCCCTTCCAGGAGATCACCTAGAGAGATATCTAGCTGCTCAGCAAGGGCTTTCAGTACCTTCAACAGGCGTTTTTCGATGCGCACGCCCGTTTGTACGCGTTGGATCGCTCGTGACATAGATGGTATCTTGGTACATAGGTAACGGACTGTCAAGGGCCTTAAACTAATCCTCCTCACTGCTGGTTAACACGACCGGCATGCCTAATTCCTTGGCGACCTTTGCAAGCGCCAATGGATAGCGGCGGTTGGCGTGCGCAGTTGATGCGAGCACATAAATGTAGTAGGTTGCGCAATCTATTACCTATTTTTTTACTTTAAACAGATCATGGCAGATACGACACCGTTCTACGCACAATTGGAAATCGGTTCGGCGTTCCTCGGTGCGCGGGCGCAGCGTCTGGCCGAGCTGATCAGCAAACAAGGGGATGAGTTTTTCCAATCGGCGGGCATCGTTGTGCCCGTCCGATCAGTATCTACAATTTTGTTCCTGCGCCACTATGGGCCCTCGTCACTGGTTCAAATAGCGAAAGCGTTGAACGAACCACACCAGGTAACGGCGAAACGCACTGCACTTCTGGAAACACTTTCTATGGTGTCCTGCAAAGCCGACCCCAACGACGGGAGGAGGCGAGTATTTCAATTGACACGCAAAGGAAATCGCGAGTCAGGGTTGATAGAGGCGCGTTGCACAGATGCATTGCGAATATTCGAAGATCTCAACCGTGAACTCGACCTTCAACTCGCCGATGCCCTGGACGCCGCCTACACCGCGCTCACCCACAAATCGATGCTGGCCCGGTCGATTGATTAGGCACCGTTGAACGACATGTTCAAACCTAATGAATGGAGCCGTGCTGAACCGGTGCCTACTGTGGCCGGCCATCGCCGTTGGCTCCGGCGCATGTTGGCCATCATTAGCCTGACGCTCGCGTTTGCTTTGGGTGCATTGGTCTTTCTCGCCGCGAGCCTGGCGGCTGCGCTAGTAGTTGATTCGCCCGCAACGTTCATTGCAGTGGGAGCCGTCGTCAGTTTTCTCGTCATGCTCGCTGTGTCACACCTTGCGCTCAGACATCTTGGTCTCGGCAGGAGGTGGCTTCCAGCTTTGGCGACCAGCGCAGTTGCGACCCTTGCGTTGCTCGTCGGATTCGACATTCTGTTCCTGACACCGTTGATTCCCAAAGAGGAGCAATTCGTCAGGGATATACCGAGTGATGTTGAGTTGTGGGACCTGCATACCGGATCTGTCGTCGCGGTACGCAAAGTGGCGGCGACCGGGGTACGACGCACGCATCCTATTGTCTTTCTCCACGGCGGCCCGGGCGGATACAGCGTTTCATTGCGACCCACCGTGGAGGTAATCTCGCGCCTGAGTACTGACGGTTACGACGTGTATTTTTATGACCAGATTGGTGGCGGCCTTTCGGCCAGACTAAGCGATATCTCGGAGTACACTATCGACCGACACCGCGCAGATCTTGAAGCGATCTACAAACGAATTGGTGCCAACAAAGTAATTCTGATCGGTTCGTCATGGGGTGCTTCGCTCGGTGCCAACTACATGGCGAAACACCCGGGCCACGTGGTGGCCGCTGTTTTCTCTGGGGCCGGCCCAATCTACCATCCGCACTGGCGCGACGTTGGCGACGGCGGCCTGGATGAACAGCTTACGCCCACCCAGCGCACAGCGTTCTCTGCAATGGTCGAAACGCCACGGTTGCTCGCCGCGCTAATACTGGCAGACATCAATCCCAAAGCGGCGGCGAAATTTGCAGGTGAACAAGAGCTGGGGTCGCTTTTTGATAAAGTTGCGAACGAGTTCTATCTTCCGGTCTCTGTCTGCGACCTCGAAGGCATCAAAGCCGCATCTTCCGGATACGGATTTTGGTCCAACCGGATGACGGCAAAAACACTCCAAAATCGCACCGACGACCCAAGGCCCGCACTTGGAGACAACCACACACCGGTGCTCATCTTACGCGGCGAATGCGACTACAAGCGCGAGGCGGTCGCCCGAGAATACGCGGCTGTTTTTCCAAATGCCCAGCTCAGCATTCTTAGCGACGTCGGCCACATGCTGTATTGGGAGAAACCGGACGCTTACTTGCGTCGAGTCCGCCAGTTCCTAACCCGGGTGGTCGTCGACTAATCCAGGCGCACCGTGGCGTGCTTGTGGCCTACTCGGCGACCCCCAACACGATCGCGACCACTTCATCGCTGGGCGCAATCGGCAACCCGGCGGCGGAGCAGTTCCATACACCGTCCGCCCCGATCGGGACGGAGACGCTTCCCCCTTGAGTGAGATTCCGGCACCGGGCCGTTGCGCCGGTTGCGAGTCCCCGCGTGATGCCGGAGAACATCGCCTGCGGAAGCGCCACGCCGGTCGCCGCAGCGTACATCAACACGCCTTCTCCGCTGGCCACCTGCAGCCCAAGGGCCTCGCAATCCACCTCAACTCGCAGCTCGGTCCCCGGGAACGGTGCCAACACCCGCTGCCCATCGGCTTGGTTTAGACAAAGCACCACTCGCGTATCCACACCCCGTACCTCAACGCCGACGGGTTCGGGATCGGCCTGCCCAAAGATCAAATAGGCGACGCCTGCTTGCTCGCGCCCAAGGTAGTTCTCAAAGTTCTGATCGCCGATAAGCAAGTCATCCAGGCCATCGCCGTTAACGTCGCCGCCACCACTCAATGCAGCGCCAGTGCCAACGCCAGTACCGCCGTAGTAGTTCGTGTCGTTCGGGCCTGCGAAAGAAATGCCCTCGCTGCCGTCACCGCCATTCGCAATGCTGAGGCTCTGCAGGTCGAACTCGGCGCCGAAACCGCCCGCCTTGCCGAACACCAGATAGGCCGCGCCGCCCGGCTCCGTTCCCGGCCCGCCGGGGGCCGCGCCCGGTTGACCGACCAGCAGATCGCTGATGCCGTCGCGGTTCATATCACCCGCGACCGAGGCGTTGGAGCGACCGTTCTCCAACCCGCCACGCATCACCATTCCGACCGAGCCATCGCCGCCGTTGGCGGCCAACAAGTCCGCCGCCTCAATCACTGGCAAGAACCCATCGGTGGTACCGAAAATGATGTAAAGATCGCCGTCGGCGCGGCGGGTGCCCACAAACGCATCGTCCAAGCCATCACCGTTGATGTCGCCAGCCGCACCTACCGTGTGTCCCAGCCCATCCGACGCTGCCACGCCATTAATCACAAATCCCGCGGAACCGTCGCCTTGGTTGGCGGGGAGCAATGCTGAAAGTTCGTTGACCGGCGCGAATCCGTCGTCTTTACCAAAAATAACGTATGCCTGCCCGGCGTATGCACCAGCTCCCGCATCTGCGTTCCGGGCCCCCATGATCAGGTCGCCAATGCCGTCACCGTTAAGATCGCCCGCCGCACTTGCCGCACCCTCGTGGTAACTGGTTCCCACGTAATCACCGGGCGCGATCCCGTTCAACACGAACCCGGCGCTGCCGTCACCGCCGTTGGCCGGCAGCAGATCCGCGAGGTCAACCGCCGCTGGGAAGCTCTCCTCGCGCCCGAACAGGACGTAGACCTCGCCTGTAGGGTCGCCGCCCCCCGAAGTGCCGGCCCGCGTTGCTAGAACCAGATCGTCCACACCGTCGCCGTTCATGTCGCCCGCAGCTGCGGCACCGGTGCCGGCCTCATCCGATGCACTGGCGCCAGCGATCACAAACCCGGCCGTCCCATCACCGCCGTTAGCCGGCGCGAGCGCCGCCGTGTCGAAATCGGCGGGGAACCCTTGATCGGACCCGAAAACAACCACCGCGCCACCGGCAAACGGTCGGCCGGCCGGACTGTAGGCCTCACCCACGATGACATCCATCAAACCATCACCGTTGACGTCCCCAGCGCGCCCGACACCGCCGTGCGCCTGGTAGCGAGTTGTGCCACTCAGGGCAAAACCCGTACTACCATCGCCGTTGGCAACACCGCTCAAACTGATATCCGCAGGAAACCCTTGATCGGTCCCAAATATGATGTGAGTGACGTTGTATCCCGAGGAGCTTACGAGCAAGTCGTCAAACGGGTCGCCATTGAAGTCGCCCAGGATGGACACCGCGCCGCCGGTGTAAATCTGGCGCTCAAAGTAACCACCAAGCACCGTGCCGCGGCTGCCGTCGGCGTCAAGCCGATACAAATCCAGCAGATCGAACTCCACCGGCAAACCCTCGGCCTGGGCCAGACCGACCGGCATGACGGCCAACGCAGCGTACAGGGGCAGGCGTAGTGCGTTACGCACGCCGGCGGCGACGGGTTGCAACGGCGATACTGAAGAGGACCTAAGGGGCAGTTTGATGTTCTTGCTCATAATGCTGGCTCCACACCTGATGGGGATCTTCTTTGAGATCATGTGGTCAGTATAGCGCCTGTGCGAATCGCGCCGAGATTTCGTGCGCGTATACCGTGTTTTTAGAAAGGAAGCGACAAAACAGACATAAATACCTCCTGCACTCTGCTGGTGACCTTTTGATCGAGCACCGGTATAACGGGTGGCGCGTCGGCGCGAAACCACCCGCCGCACGCAGAGTGGCGTCGAGACGGCGTGCCAGCAACGCGGCGCAGCCTGATAGATCGCAGCGGCTGTTGCCTACCTGAGTACTGAGAAAACCAACGTGCGACAAGATCGTTCTACCAAATACACCTGGGACGTCTTTCTGAGTCACAACAGCAAAGACAAGCCAGCGGTGCGCCGGCTGGCCGAGCGGCTGAGGGGCGACGGGCTCGCCGTGTGGCTGGACGATTGGGAGATCAAAGCAGGCGATTCTATCCCGTCGAAGGTCATGTCAGGGTTGGAGAATTCCCGGGTCTTGTTGCTGCTGCTGTCGCAGAACTTTGACGAGTCTGACTGGGCGGAATACGAAAGTGGCTCGTTTTTGTTTCGCGACCCAAAGAACACCGAACGACGATTCATCCCGGTACGACTCGATCAATCACCCGTGCGAGAAGCGTTACAGCACTTTGCGTGGGTGGATTGGTGGGACGAACGCGACGATGCGTACCAGCGACTCGTTGACGCCTGTCGTCCGGGCGATTCGACAGCAACTGGCGTTGGTGAGCACCCACGAAGTACAAAAACCGAAGCGCCGAAGCGCCTGGCTGAAGCCGCTTTTTCCTTAGGCCATACCGACATGGTCAGGTCGGTGGCGATTTCCGCCGATGGAAATACGGCAGTGACGGGATGCGCCGACGGCGTCGTACGAGTTTACGACCTACAGGCTAACCGCTGCACGGCCGCGCTCGAAGGGCACATCGGTGAGGTTAACACTGTGGCGATCACACCCGATGGCCTCACCGCCCTCTCCGGCGCCGATGACGACACCGTCAAAGTCTGGGACCTCGCACAGAAAACCTGCTCCGCCACGCTCGAGGGGCACACCGCTCTTGTCTGGTCTGTGGCGGTCACGGCTGATGGCCTCACCGCCCTCTCCGGCGCCGGTGACAACACCGTCAAAGTCTGGGACCTCGCACAAAAAGCCTGCACCGCCACGCTCGAAGGGCACACCACTAGCGTCTTGGCCGTAGCGATCACGTCCGATGGCCTCACCGCCCTCTCCGGCGCCCAGGACGACACCGTTAAAGTCTGGGACCTCGCACAAAACACGTGCGCCGCCACGCTCGAAGGGCACACCGATCATGTCTGGTCCGTGGCGGTCACACCCGATGGCCTCACCGCCCTCTCCGGCGCCGAAGACGGTACCCTCAAAGTCTGGGACCTCGCACAGAAAACCTGCGCTGCCACGCTCCAAGGGCACACCGCTCTTGTCTGGTCCGTGGCGGTCACGTCCGATGGCCTCACCGCCCTCTCCGGCGCCGATGACAGCACCGTCAAAGTCTGGGACCTCGCACAGAAAACCTGCTCCGCCACACTCGAAGGGCACACCGATGGTGTCATGTCCGTGGCGGTCACGTCCGATGGCTTCACCGCCCTCTCCAGCGATTATGACAGCACCGTCAACGTCTGGGACCTCACACAAAAAACCTGCTCCGCAACGCTCCAAGGGCACACCGGTGAAGTTACTACCGTCGCGGTCACGCCCGATGGCCTCACCGCTATCTCCAGCGCCCAGGAGAACACCGTGAAAGTCTGGGATCTGGCACAAAAAACCTGCTCCGCAACGCTCCAAGGGCACAACGATGAGGTGAATGCGGTGGCAGTCACGCCCGATGGCCTCACCGCCATCTCCGGCGCCGATGACAACACCGTCAAAGTCTGGGATCTGGCACAGAACACCTGCTCCGCAACGCTCGAAGGGCACGGCGCTCTTGTCTGGTCCGTGGCGGTCACGCCCGATGGCCTCACCGCCATCTCCGGCGCTGCGGACAACACCGTAAAAGTCTGGGACCTCGCACAAAATACCTGCGCCGCCACGCTCGTGGGGCACATCGATTCGGTTACGACCGTGTCGATCACGCCCGATGGCCGCACCGCCCTCTCCGGCGGCCGGGACAACGCCGTCAAAATCTGGGATCTCGCACAAAACACCTGCGTCGCCACGCTCGAAGGGCACACCGGTAGTGTCTTCTCCGTGGCGATCACACCCGATGCACTCACCGCCATCTCCGGCGCCCAGGACAACACCGTTAAAGTCTGGGACCTGACACAAAACATCTGCTCCGCTACGCTGGAAGGGCACATCGCTAGCGTCTTGTCCGTGGCGGTCACACCCGATGGCCTCACCGCTCTCTCCGGCGCCGCCGACAACATCGTCAGAGTTTGGGACCTGGCACAGAACACCTGCTCCGCTACCTTCGAAGGTCATACAGCGAGGGTAAACTCTGTGCTGGTAACACCCGCGGCACCGTTTCAATTCGTTTCCGCCGCTGAAAACGGCGTCCTTAGGTTCTGGCAAGAGCACAGCGAGGACAAACAAGCGGCATCCCTCGCCGGAACACGCTACACCAATGCCAAGGTGCTGCTGGTCGGGGAAAGCCGCGTCGGCAAAACCGGCCTGGCGATGAGAATTGCCACCGGCCAATGGGAACCCACCGACTCCACCGACGGCCACTGGGCCACCCGACTGGATGCCGAACACACCGATTCCGGTTGGGCATTGCAGTTGAAAGCGGGCAAAGACATCACCGCCGAAGGCGTGCACCGCGAGATCTGGCTGTGGGACTTTGCCGGACAAGCAGACTACCGCCTGATTCACCAGTTGTTCATGGACCGGGCCTCGCTAGTGGTGCTGGTCTTCAATCCCCAAAGCGATCGGTTGTTCGATTCGCTGGGTCGCTGGGATCACGACATCAAGCGAGCTGCTCAAGGCAGGTACCGTAAGCTGCTGGTGGCAGCCCGAACCGACGTGGGCGGCCTGCGCGCGTCTAAGCAAGGCATGGATGAGTTTCTGGAAAACCAGGGCTTCGCCGGTTACCTGGAAACCAGCGCCAAAAACAACATCGGCATCCCCGAACTGGAACAGGCGATGGTGGAGCACATCGACTGGGATAAACTGGAGGTGATCGTCAGCAACGAGATCTTCGATCAACTAAAAACCGCCATCCTGAGTCTGCGCGATGCCGGCAATGTGCTGATCCGACTCGGCGACCTGAACGAAAGGCTCCGACTAACGCTCTCCGATCTCACATTTACCCACGCAGAACTGAGCACCGTTGTCGGCCATCTCGCCGCACCGGGTTTGGTGTGGCATCTGGATTTTGGCGATTTCATCCTGTTACAGCCAGAGAAGATCAACTGCTACGCGAGCGCTGTCATTCGTACCCTACGTGATGCAGACAACGACCTGGGCATCATTGGCGAAGACGATGTCGAAGCCGGACGACTGAACTACAAAGGCATGGAACGCCTCGCCGCCAGCGACGAACAGATTGTGCTGCAAGCGATGCATCAGACGTTTATCAAACGCGGCTTGTGCATTCAGCAAAAGACGGAGGGGGGCACGCAATTGGTGTTTCCCGCCTTCTTCGGCGCGGAACGCCCTGAAGACCCGGACAGCCCGCCGTTGCTGGCGACCTACGCGTTCTCCGGCTTTCTGGATGACGTCTACGCCACCCTGGTGGTGCGGCTGCATCACGTGTCTGCGTTAACGAAACATTCCCTGTGGAAAGACTATGCGCAGTTCACGGTGGCATCAGGTGCGCAGGTGGCGGTGCAGTTAAAACGGGGCAAAGAAGGGCGCGGATCGCTGCTTGTCCACTGCGACCCGAGCACGCCCGAAGACGATAAGGTGCTGTTCAACCGCTACGTGCACGAACACGTTGAGGACAAAGGTGAAAAAACTCAGCGAACTCGACACTACGTCTGTACGGCATGTGGGCGGGTATACAAGGACGATGAGGAAACCCGAGAGGTGCTGGCAGAAGATGGCGAACACGCAGCGGTGGCGTGCACCAGTCGCAAGTGCAAAGCGCAGATACCGCTATGGGACGCGGTAGAACGAAAATTCGCCTCCCAGGAATTCAAAAATCGTGTCCGTCTGTTGCGCGAAGCCTCGCAGATTGCTATCGACAACGAAAGCCGGGAACTGATTCTGGAAGGTCATGCCAAAGCCATCGCAGGCGAGGCCGGGCAGATCTACCGCGCCTTGTCTAACTCCGATCATGGTATCGACGGTGAGATCGAATTCAAAGATTACAGCGGCAATGCCAGCGGGCAAAGGCTGTATTTGCAACTGAAGTCCGGCGACGCACATCTGCGCAATCGCCAGCGGGACAAAACGGAAGTCTTCGACATCAGAAAACCCCGCTGGGCGGACTACTGGATTGCTCAGGCCTATCCGGTCATGCTGGTGGTGCGCACGTCGGACAAACGTATCCGTTGGTTCAATGCGTCGGCGTATCTGCAGAAGAAAAAAGATGCTGGCGAGTGGCCGGTGAAACAAATTATCTTTGAAGCTGAAGATTTTTCGCCGTTGAACATCATACAAAAGCGCCGTGACATCCTCGGCCCACCGCCCGAGCGCATCAAAACGTAAACGGCGCGCAATGGCGTAACCGCGTGTTCAAGGGCATGCGGCACCGACACCTCTCAGCGGGTGGTGCAATCGCCACTCGCACTCGGGCCTGGTGCCGCGAAGAAGCCGGCTTTCATAATCCCCAGGTCGGCAAAGTTCACCGTGCCATCACCATCCAGATCCGCATGCGGGTCAGCGCTGAAGAAGACAGCTTTCAACAGGGCTAGATCGGAGAAGTCCACGTTGCAGTCGTTGTTCAGGTCGCCATCACAGGCGTTGCCGAAGCCATCCGCATCGGTGTCGCGCTGATCCGCGTTGGCGGCCGTGAGGCAGTTGTCGAGACTGTCGGTGACTCCATCGTTATCGCCGTCAGCGGCGGTAGTGAAAGTGCGAAGCACGCGAGTGACGTTGCCCTGCTGGTCCTGCACCTCCACCAGTAATTTGGCGTTTTGCAGAGGAGGCAGTTGACCGGTAAACAGGGTGTAAATCCCATCGCCGTCACTGCTCACCAGGTCTGCCAGTTCCGCGCGCGGTGGACGGCCGGCCACCTCAAACGTGCCCGTCACCGATAAGCTGGACAGATCCAAGCCCGAGTTGGCGTCGGCCAGCCCGAAACGCAACGCGCTGATCGTGCCGTTCAAGCCCGGCCGCGGCGTGGAGACCGTCACCGTCGGGCGCAGGTCGTCCAGGAACCAGCCGTAGGTGGGGTCGATTTCGATCGGCGCGCCCAGATCGATCCAACGGGCGAAGGTCATACGCTCATCAATGCTCAAGGCCGGCGTGGTATCGGGAGGCGGCATAGGCGTACCTGTGTAGTCCAGATCTGCCAAGTCCGGGTTGGTGCCCGGCGGTAAGGTGGCAGCATTGCCGGGTACAGTCTCGGTGGGATGATCCGCGTTACTCCATCCATCCAAGCGCGCGCCGAACAACTTCCACATCAACAGGCTGCGGCGGCTTTGAAACTGACGCACGTAGCGGCTGGCATTGGTCTGGCGCCATTGCACCGTCTGGATCACAGGCGGGTGGCCCCACTGTGCCGCGGAGTCGAACGCCAGACGGGCGTAATCGCCCGGTACGTCGAAGGTGGGATATTGGCTCATGCCATACAGACTGTGATCGTCCAGTACCAGATTGCCGGGCGCGCTGGCATCGTGACAGCCACTGCAACTTTGCTCGAGCAGCGGGCGGATGTCCCGGTAAAACTCCACATCCACCAACGGCGTTTGCACCACGTTCAGGGCAGGCTCGCCGGCCAGATCGTGCGTGAGCAGGGGCGTAACCGCGCCGAGGTCGAAGATCTCGTAGTCGGGCGCCGCCGCGGCGGTTTGCGCAAACGCCAGCGGTGCCTGACTGTGTGCGTGACAGCCACCGCAGTCGGTGCGCACTTCGCCGGGGCGCAGTTGGTGCCAGGTTTGCGACACATTCAACACCATCGCGTTACGGTCGAGCGTCTGGAAGGTAAACGGCGTGTCGGCGGGAAGCTTGACCAGAAAGCTGGTGTCCGGATTACCCTCCGGATCGAGTACCGGCGTACCGCCCTCATCGAACTTACGCAACGGAATCTCGCCGAGAATCCGCAGCCGTTCACCGGCGAAATTGCGGAACTGGGCGTCGAAGATATCTTGTGGCCCGTAGCTACGGTCTGTGTTCGGTTCCATCGCGACAATGCGAATGGCCCAAATGTCGCTGTTATCGTACTTGCCCGCATCGCCGCCCTGCCAGACAAAATTGCTGCTGGGGTCGTTCTCGTAGGTGTTAAACGGATCAAGGCCATCGAAGGTGTTTAGATGCCCCGTAACGCGGCCGGGAAAACTCTCGCGCTTGTAAATAGTGCTGGCACCAATGAGGGCAAAGGGTGAACCCGCCGGTAGCTCGCCGTGCACCGTGCCATCGTTGGGCAGCCAAGGCAATGTTTGCGGCTCCGCGACGCCGTGAATAGCGGCGTAGGGCACGACCGCGCGTGGCCAGGCTTCGTTGAAGGCGGGATCGTTCTTGATCAGCACCAATTCCTGTGGGCTTTGAATTACCTGGGCGCCGGGCACCAAGTACAGGCCGCCATCGTAGGCGGGCAGATGCACGCCGTTACGGTGGTTGGCCGGGCCAGGCGTCCACACCGTGAGCAGATCGCCGCCCGGGGCGCCTGACGGATGGGTGAACTTGCCCACATACTCGCCACTGGCATCGGTTGGGGCATCGAAGTCGGTACCGGTGGTGAACGGCGTGAGGCTATGCATCCCCTTCGGGGTGAACGCAATGGTAATCGGGCGCGTGTAGGGCACACCGCCCACGTCGGTGGAATGCAAGACGTGGTCGTTGTCTTGCGCGAAGGCGTCGTGGAAGGCTGGCTCCCCGGCCGGCGGCGCGGCCGGCAGGCGATACAGCGCGCCGAAGCCATTGTTATTGGCGTTGTAGTAGTCGGTCACCACCACATCACCGTTACTCAGTTGCGTCATAAAATGAAACGACTGGGTCTGTGTAAACGCACTGACGAATGGCGCCCACTGACGCCCGTCAGGGAAGATCGACCAGATACCCCACAACAGCCCACCCCGCAGCCCCTGACTTTCCAGGGTGGAAAACAACAGCCGACCGTCGCGCAACACGGTGGGATGCAGCGCGCTGCCGAGATTCATATGGCCGGTCTGCTCCACGTTATCGCCCGTGTCATCCATCACGTACAGCTGCAAAGTCGGCTTGGTGTTGCCCCGGGGTGGATCGAAGGCGTTGCGGCTGCTGGTGAACGCTACTCGCCCGCCGGGTAACGGGCTGGGGCCGAGGTTCAGAACGCCGAAGCCGAGGCGGTTGAACTGCGAGGGCGGGTCCAGCGGATTGCTTTCATCCCAAATGCCAGCCGCAGTGTTAGGCGTGAACTCGCCAAATGTCAGCTGCTGTATCTCCCGGCTTTGCAGGTTGACGCGGAAAATATCCGAGCCGAGAAATGACAAGTGTTCGCGCTGGGTGTTTAAACTCTGGGGGCGTAGATCGTGAAAGTACGCGTAGTACACCCACTGTGCGTCAAACGACAAAAACGGATCGGTGACCGCACCGTCGCCACCTGCAACCAGCACCTCCTCGCTGCCATCCGGGTGCAGCAGCATCAAATCGGCACCGGGTTCGGCGCGACCGGGATGGGTGACCTCCGGCCAAATGGTGTTGAGGTTGTCGCCGTAGCGCAGCTGGCGCACGTAGACAATATCGTAATCGACAGCAGCCTGTGCCAAAGGCGGCAGCACCGTACTTAGCAACGCGGTCACAAAAACGCAGCACAAACGAAACATGACAACCCCCCACAAGTTGACCACTGACCAGGCCCGGCTGGCTTGGCGCAGACTGCGCCCATTGTGGAAGCAAACGCGACCGGGCGAAATGCGTCGGGCAATGGAGTCACCCGACGCGCCGTGCGCCTGGCCCCGAACGTGTATTTTCGCACCGAATGTAGGCGTGACTGTCAATTGTTCTGTCCGCGCTCCTTTCAGGTGAATCGCGGAGACGTTAGGGCGTGCTCAAGGCTCGCGGAACAACCGTCCGAGGGGCGGGCCGAGTCGCAGCTCCTCTAAGTCCGCAGTGACCGTGCCGGTCACGGTAACAGGGTTGCCGATAGTAATGACGATGGTCAACGTAATCTTGCCGGCCGCCGCGTCGTAGTATCCCGACACCGGCAGTCGCTCGGCCGCGAGTTTGACCGCGCCGGTGACAAACCCTTCACCACGATCATCGAGAAAGATGCTGCGCCCGGGTGCGACGAAGTTGCCGGTCAGGGTACCAATCTCACCAAGCAACGGTACGTCCCAGTCATAGATCCCTTTATCGCGTAACCCCGTCACGACAAAGCCGGTCACGCTATCTTTGGCAAGAATGCCGATGGGGCCATCGAGATCCAAATCGCCCGTCGCGAACTCCAACAAGGCACGACCTTCAAAGTCTGTCACAAAGACGTCCTCGCGCTGCGAGTCGACGCTGACAATATTCCCGTTTCGCCGTTGTCGAACCAAATCATCGGGCACGGTTTGGAATGCCAAGAAGTCATTTTGTGCAACGAAGTTGCACTGCCGATCGACGATCAGCACTTCGCCACTAATAAAACCAGTACTTACAAAAAGCTGATCAAGCGGCTCGAATAGCGATACATCGTTGGCGCGTGCATTGGCAGTTTGTGGCAGATCGCAGCGACGATGCACGGTGCTCGCCCGATAGTCAAAGAACCAAAGCTCATCCTCATCACTGATCACGAGTTCATCGGTATCCGGCAGATACTCAAGTCCACGCGGGAACAGCACTCCTAACCCGTCGATTGACACCTGCGCTTGGATTTCGCAGCTCCGGGCGTTCAAGAACCAGACGGAGGACGTATCATAATCCGAAGTTAAGATGACGAACTCATCGGCCCGCTCATTGAAGGCGAAACCAACACGCGACACCTGGGGAATCGCATCGGCGAGACAACGCAACGTACTGCTGCCACGCGCATCGATCTCGTATAGCTCGTCCTCATCGGCATCCACAACATAGTAGCGCTCCCGTTCCGGCACATAGATGATGCCGCTGGGTTGGCGGCTATCGACCGACTCTTTAAGGCCGAATTGGGTGACCGGCGCGGCCAACGCATTCAGCAAGAAAACTTCGCGCTCAAAAAAATCCGCCACCGCGAAACCTGTCTGATCCGGCGCGACGGAAATCCCGGACGGTGTATCCAATGGATCATCGCCATCATTGGGCAGATCGAGCCGTTGTGTCACATCGCACGGTGATCCGTCGAGCACCTCGCCCGCCACAATCACGATGTTGTCAGCCATCGAGTCGACGATCGCAAAGTCTCCTTGTTGCGATCGCCACGTCACACCAATCGGCCCCAACACACCCACCGATGCCAAATCGCATCGCCCTAGCTCACCGCCTTGCTCACTCACAAACAGAAACTCTAGACTTGCGGCATCAACAATGCCGTAGCGTTGGGCGGCGTCATCCCAGGCAATCCCCGAGGCGAGGGTCGACCCAAGCACTTGCAGATCGAAACTGCCAAGCAATTGGCAATCGGCGTTCACCAGGAAAACCTCATCCGCGTTGGCATCGGAAATCGCCAGTACTTTGGCAGTAGGATTCCACGTAATGCCGGAAGGGCCGAACGAGTTAAACCCCTCGGTGCTGCACGTATTGGTGCCAATCGGCAACGGTTCAGCCCTTGCGCCGCTGCTAACGCATATCGCAGCAATGAGCCAAAAGGCGCCGCCGGTGGCACCGACGCGTGCCGCGATTGTCTGGGGTCGCTTGTTCATCCTGCACCTAACACACGTATCAAATTGCCGATCGGCGCCGGAAACGTAATTCGATTCATATCCGCCGACACCACGCCGATCAATGTGAGCGCCTCGCCACTGTCATCGCGGATGGTTAGTTGCAGCCGTCTTGTGTCGGGCTGCCAGTACGCCCAAGTAGGCGGGGCGCGCTCATCTAAATCCAGACGTGCAGAGAAGAATCCATCCCCGAGGGGCAACAAAGTGAGCAGTTTAGAAAGCCCGCCGCGATAACTACCGCTAAGCGATTGCGTTTCTTCTAACAACGGGATATAAAATTCGAAGAAATTTAGCCCGTCCTCGTCGACAGTCAAAAAGCGCGCGGGCTCTGGTAATACGATCGCGGCCGACACGCGAGTGGCCGGGTTGTTGATCACCACATCACTCCGCCCGTCGAGCGTCACAACATAAACATTGTTGGGCGAGCGACCCACCACCAATGCCCGACCGTCGCGCTGGCGGTAGGTGATATCTCCGGGTTCCTCCCCGCCGAAGAACCGAGTCGAATTTTGCGTGATATGCTCGCAGTTGCGGTTCAACACAACAATCGTGTCGCCGCTATCAGTGAGCAAATACCACCCGAATTCAGGAATAACACTAACACCCGCGCTGCCGAAAAACCCCGGATCGAGCGTGCTACAACTGTCAACTCGCTCGCCAGAATCGTAGTCGAAGAAAAACAACGCGTCCGCCGCCGGATCGGACACCACTATCTCCCGGGTTAACCGGTCCCAGCCAACGCCGCTCGGGAGTTGAGCGCCCTGCACGCCGATGTTCACCCGCCTGATAATCTCGCATGTATCTTCGCGCACATACAGCAATTCGCGACCAGCAGGTTCGTCGTGCAATAACACGAGCACGCCGTCCGTCGAGTTAAGCACGGCGCCGATAATTTCGTGGTCTACGATCGGATTGAGTGAACACTTGAATTGCGCTGAGCCGCGCGCATCGACTTCCCGTATCACCAGATCAAATTCATCCACGATGTAGTAGCGATTGCTACCCGAATCGAAAGTCATACCGGCCGACAAGCCGGCATTTAGAGCGACCCCGATACCAAAACTGTCCACCAACTCCAACGTTGGTGTTAGGCGCCACACCTCATCGGTGAGGCCATCCACCACAATAAGACGCTGCGACACCGCGTCAAACGTAAGTCCATCCGAATGGGTAATACCCAATAGCGCCAGGGAGTCGCGAGACAAAACCGGACACGGCCCGTGGTCAGTCACCGTGGTCGCCACACGCAGCAACTCATCGCTACCATCGGAGAGGACCGCGAGCGCGCCCACGCTTGGGTCGTAAGTAATCCCTTTCGCATCGCCGACACCGTCGAGACTGCAGCTCCCTTGCCCCCCCCCGTCAAGGGCAACAAAGTGCAAACGCGCAGCGTTGCCGTCCAGCACAACGTAACGCCGGTCAATAGGATCAAACGTTATTCCGGTAGGCGTTGTGCCGGGCAACTCCAGGACATCGAAAAGCTCACATGTCTTGCTCAACACAAACGCTTGCTGCAGATCGATATCGGTGACTACCAAGGCATCGATGAGCGGGTTGTACGCGAGGCCTGACGGGGCGCCAACACCCACCTTGCTCACGTCGCACCTGTCGGTTTGCACGGGTGCGACTAACGCAAAAGCGTCGCCCGAATAGAACAACATTAGCTGTGCGCTCAAAGCACAAAAGGCGCGCATGTACAGTTTGCCCATTCGCTTGGTGCCTTATTTGTAGAGTTTTCACCAGCAACTAAGATAGCACACAACTGTTCTAGCGCTGTTCAGCGTCTATGCTCCCCTGGCGGGGTGGTGTCTGCGAAGGGGGGGGCAAAATACCTCCGGTCGAACTCCCTCTAGCATAACGACGATCATCATGTCACGTGCGACAAATCATTCTGGGTACATCTATGAAATCTAAAGTACACCCGCGCCTCTACGCAGCGCTGTGGATCATTTTTAGTTTTTTCCCCAACGCATACGCTGCGCCGGACAGCACAACCACTCATACCTATGAAATTCGTGAATGGCCCCTCAACGAGTATCGAGGCCAAGTCACAATGACGTTCAAACAAGACGGGACAGGCGCTTGGCGAACGCCAGGTGGTGCGAGTGGATCTCTGACGCAGCAGGACAATGGTTGCTGGGTGGTCGCTTTATGGAGCCAGTATCGGGACCACCCTGCTGCGAAGCTCTACGAAGAAGGCCCGGCCGGTCTGTCGGTGGATTTCGCCGATCCACCGCACGGTGCGGGCGGATATTACGATTTGTGGGAAATCTACGAGCGCTCAACAGGCAAACGCGCACAGAGCGATGCCCTCAGGGCTGCGGTGCCCAACGATCCCCGAAATCCGTTTGATCAAATTCCGCCGTTGCTGTAACGCTTACCGTAAGCTCAGACGGCAGATCGGGGCTGCGCCCCGCTCACCTGCAGGGCAATCGCTCCAGAAACTGTAACGTCACCTCCGCACCCACGCGATCCAGCCCCGTCACGACACGTTGGGTGAAGCGCAAATGGAAATCGCGAATGCCGGCAAGGTCATCGTGGCTGGCCTGCGGGATGCGAGCTAGGTAGTCCTCTCCATTCGGGCTGCTATTCCAGTCGTTGCCTGGGAAGGCGGCACCACCCGTAAACAGGCCGGCAACCCCATTCTCCACAGGCGTGTACTCCAGACCCGCCATCTGGGCGGCCTGCACGTAGCCATCAATAAACTGCTGATCCGGCACAAACGATTGCAG